>DATGMB010000040.1:0-25598 GCA_035293845.1 Bryobacteraceae bacterium | reverse complement strand
GTCGAAATCATGATGGCGGCGGCCATCAACTGGACGGCGACCGGGCCGAACATGCGGGCGGCGGCGGCGGTGGCCACGCGGTCCTCGGCGGCATGCTGGATTTCCGGGAACGTGAGGACGTTGAGGTAGGTGAACTGCGTGGCGATGTACAGAGCGGAGACGATCAGCACGCCGAGCGCGAGCGA
The DNA here is from genome assembly GCA_035293845.1 of Bryobacteraceae bacterium. GTDB lineage: Bacteria > Acidobacteriota > Terriglobia > Bryobacterales > Bryobacteraceae > DATGMB01. Next base: position 25,413 of record DATGMB010000040.1, on the reverse strand, counting down.
GAGCGGCAGGTTGCGCCGCGGATTGCGGACCTCGCCCGCGGTGAAGGTAACGTTATTCCACGCGTCCGAGGAGAACAGCGATCCCACCATGGCCACGCCGATCAGCCGGATGGTGGTGAAGCTCCAATCGGCATTGCGGAAAAAATCGTGGAAATTGCTGGCGGCGGCTTCGGCGTTGCGGCCGACCAGAAAACCCGCGATCACGAGCCCGGCGAGCGCCGCCACCTTGGCGAAGGTGAATACGTTCTGCACCGCCGCGCCGGCGCGGATGCCGCGCGTGTTGACCGCGGTCAGGAGCACGACGATGGCGATGGCCGTGAGCTGCTGCGTGGTGAGGCCGATTTTTCCGCTGCCGAACAGGTAATTCTGCGCCGAGATCCAGGGCACGAAGACGCCGCTGAATTTCGCGAACGCGACGGCCACGGCCGCGATGGTGCCGGTCTGGATGACCAGGAACAGCGTCCAGCCATAGAGAAAGCCGCACATCGGCCCGAACGCTTCGCGCAGGTAGACGTATTGGCCGCCGGCGTGGGGCATGGCCGCAGCGAGTTCGCCGTAGCTGAGGGCCGCGATGAGGGTGAGGAGGGCGGTCGCGACCCAGGCCAGGATCAGGAGGCCCGGCGACTGCAACTGGCGGGACATATCGGCCGCCACGATGAATACGCCGGAGCCGATCATCGAGCCCATCACGAGCGTGGTGGAGTCGATGAGGCCGAGGCCTTTGACTAAACCGCTTTCACGAGTTGTTGCCATTCTTCCATCCGTTGACGTAGCGTTTGCGCCGAAGCGTGTTCGGGGAGGAGGCCGGCGATAACGGCCAGCGAATCGGCCCCGGCGCGGAGCACTTCGAGCGCATTGGCGAGAGTGATGCCGCCGATCGCGACCAGCGGTTTTTCGAGCAGCGGACGGCACCGGCGCACTTCTTCGACGCCGAGCACGGGATCCGGGTTGCGTTTCGACGCGGTGGCGAAGATCGGGCCGAGCGCGACGTAGTCGACCGGCTCGCCCGCGGCTTCGCAGAGCTGCCGGGCGCTGTGGCTCGAAAAGCCGAGGATCGCGGCTCCGCCGATCAGGTTGCGCGCATCGCGCGGCGCCAGATCATCCTGGCCGACGTGCAGGCCGGCTTCGAGGAGCAGGGCGAAATCGGCGCGGTCGTTGATGATGAGCTCCGTGCCGGCTTCGCGGCAAAGGCGCGCGACGGCCTTTGCGGTGTCGAGGATATCGCGGCTCCAGTGGCCTTTGTGGCGGAGTTGGAGGATGCCGGCGCCGCCTTCGATCCACGCCGCGGCGGCGGTTTCCGGGCGGATGCCGCGGGCGGCGAGGGCTTCGGTGTCGAGGATGGGATACAGGCGCGGCAGACGCATGAGGCGGATTGCCCATGATAGCGTATGCGGTCCGAGGCGCAGACTACTCCAACACAACCGCCGGGAGAACATCTCCCGCGCGGACGACTGTGGATCACGAGCAACGCGGCTTCGGGCGGGAGGCGGAGCGGTAGCGGCCGGCTCATCCTGTTGAGAATGACGAATGCAGCGCCGGCAACGTGGGATACTAATCCCGTGCGAGAACGATTGGCGGCGGTACGGGAGCGCATCGCGCGCGCCGCGGAGCGGGCCCGGCGCGACCCGGAGAGCATTCTGCTGCTGGCGGTGACGAAGGTGTTCCCGGCCGAAACGATCCGCGAAGCGTACAGCCTCGGGCTGCGCGAGTTCGGCGAAAACTACGTGCAGGAGTTCGAGGGCAAAGCGCCGGCTCTGGCGGACCTCGAAGGCGCGCGCTTCCACCTGATCGGCCACTTGCAATCGAATAAGGCGAAGAAAGCGGCGGAATTGTTCCAGGTGGTGCAGACCGTCGATTCGGCGAAGCTGGCGCGGCGGCTGAACGAAACCGGCAGGCCGCTCGAAGTCATGCTCGAAGTGAAGCTGTCCCCGGAAGAGGCCAAGAGCGGCGCGGCGCCGGAGGAACTGCCGGAGCTGATCCGCGCCGTGTGCGCGTGCCCGAACCTGCGGCTGCGGGGGCTGATGACCATGCCGCCGTGGTCGGAGGACCCGGAAGCGTCACGCCCCTACTTCCGGCGGCTGCGCGAGCTGGCGGAAGAGCACGGGTTGCGCGAGCTCTCGATGGGGATGTCGCACGACCTGGAGACGGCCATCGAAGAGGGCGCGACCTGCGTGCGGGTGGGCACGGCGTTGTTCGGGAAGAGGAAAAAGCCGGCTTGACGGTGGGGTTCTATTCGCCGCTGCCGCCCGCGAGGACGGGCGTGGCCGATTACGCGGCGGCGCTGATCGGGGGGTTGCGAGCCTGCGGGCGGGTGGAGATCGCGCCGCGGCGCTGCGACGCGGCGCTCTACCACTTGGGCAACAACCGGCTGCACGCGGAGATCTACCGGCTGGCGTTGGAGCGGCCCGGCGTCATCGTGCTGCACGACGCCGTGCTGCACCACTTCCTGCTCGGCGCGCTCGACGAAGGCGCTTACATCGAGGAATTCGTCTTCAACTATGGCGAGTGGAACCGCGAACTGGCGCGCGAGTTCTGGCGCGGGCGGGCGGGCTCCGGGGCCGACTCGCGGTACTTCCAGTTCCCGATGCTGCGGCGCGCGGTGGAACGGGCGCGCGCGGTCGTGGTGCACAACCCGGCGGCGGCGCGCATCGCGCGGGAGCACGGGGCGGGGAGGGTCGAGGAGATCCCGCACCTGTTCGCACCGCCCGAACCCGGCGGCGAGGCCGAAGCGATCCGTTACCGGCAGCGGCTGGGCATTCCGCCGGGCGCGTTCGTGTTCGGGGTTTTCGGCTACCTGCGGGAGTCCAAGCGGCTGATGGCGGTGCTCGACGCTTTCGCCGCGGTGCGGCGCGAGCTGCCGCGGGCGGCTCTGCTGGTGGCCGGGGAATTCGTTTCGAGCGATCTCCGCCGCGCCGCCGCGCCGCTCGTCCGCGGGCCAGGCGTTTACCGGCTTCCGCATCTTCCGGAGCGTGAATTCTGGCGCGCGGCGCAGGCCGTGGATGCCTGCATCAACCTGAGATACCCGGCGGCCGGCGAGACCTCCGGCATCGCTATCCGGCTGATGGGCATCGGCAGGCCGGTACTGGTGACGGATGGCGAAGAATGCCGCGCGTTTCCGGAAGACGCCTGTGTGCGGATTCCGCCGGGCGCGGAGGAGCGCGCTTCGCTCCGGGAGCACATGCGTCTGCTAACATCGGTAAACGAGGTGGCCGCGGAGATCGGCCGGCGGGGAGCGGCTCACGTTCGCACGCACCATCGGGTGAGCACCATCTCGGAACGTTATTGGCGACTGCTGTGCGATATCTTTACCTAGCGCTGGCGTGTCCGGCGATCCTGGCCGCCGCGCAGAACCCTGGCGCGCGCGAATTCCACGCGCGGATACCGATGCGGGACGGCATTCACCTGGCCGCCAACATCTTTGTGCCGGCCGGCGAGCGGCGGTTCCCCACCATACTCGAGCGCACACCCTATAACAAAGGAACGCAGATCACGCCGAACTACCAGGCGTTCGTCAATCGCGGTTACGCAGTGGTCGTGGAAGACGTGCGCGGCCGGTATGAATCGGAAGGCACGTTCGACCCGCTGCGGCAGGAAGGGCCGGATGGCGACGATACGCTGAACTGGATCGCGCGGCAGCCGTGGTCGGACGGGAAGATCGGGATGACCGGCGGGTCGTACCGCGGCATCGTGCAGTGGAAGGCAGCGCTCACCGGGAACCCGCATCTGAAGGCGATTTTTCCGGTGGTTTCGGGCTCCGACGATTACCGCGACCGGTTCTATTCGCCGGGCGGCGCGATGAAGCTCGGGCAGCGGCTCGAGTGGATGGCGGAGAACCTGAAGGTGCCCGGCTACCATCCGGATTTCCACCGCTTTGTGCTGCACCTGCCGCTGATGACGGCGGACGTGGCCGCGACGGGGCAAGTCTCGCGCATGTTCCGCGATGTGGTGGCGCATCCGGCTTACGACTCGTTCTGGCGCGGGCTAAGCGTCGCGGAGCAGATCGCGAAGATCCGGGTGCCGGTGTTTACGGTGGGCGGGTGGTACGACAATTTCGTGGAAAGCGACCTGGCGGCGTTCGCGTCCTTGCACAAGGCGTCCGGGCTGAATCGCATCCTGATCGGTCCGTGGCCGCATAACATGTCCGTGCCGCTGCCGGAAGGCCATTTCGGACCGGAGGCATTGCTGCCGATCCGCAAGTATCAGTTGGAATGGTTCGACCAGTGGCTGATGGGAAAGGATACGGAGCTGCTCTCGCAGCCGCCGGTCGAGATCTTCGTGATGGGCGTCAACCAGTGGCGGCAGGAGCGGGAATGGCCGCCCGCCGGGGCGCGGCCGAGGCGCTTCTATCTGACGAGCGGCGGGCACGCCAATTCGGCCGCGGGAGACGGCGTCCTCAGCCTGCGCGAGCCGGGCCGCGAGACGCGGGACGAGTACACGTTCGATCCGCGGAATCCGGTGCCGACACGCGGCGGTGCGGTGTGCTGCAACCCCAAGCTGCTGCCGTGGGGTCCGATGGATCAGCGTCCCGTGGAGCAGCGGCGCGATGTGCTGGTTTACACCTCACCGCCGCTCGATCAGGACCTGGAAGCGATCGGCCCGGTGCAGGTGGTGCTGTATGTTTCCTCGAGCGCCCTCGACACGGATTTCACGGCAAAACTGGTGGATGTAGCCCCGGACGGCTACGCGCGCAACCTGACGGACGGCATTCTGCGGATGCGGTATCGCAACTCGGCATCGAAGCCCCAGCCGCTGAATGCGGGCGAGGTGTACAAGGTGACCATCGACGCGGGCGTGACCGGGAACGTGTTCCTGAAGGGGCACTGCGTTCGGCTGGAGATTTCGAGCAGCAACTTCCCGCGCTTCGACCGGAATCCCAACACCGGCGGTCCGGTAGCGCAGGAGACCCGGCTGCTGAAGGCGAGCCAGACGGTGTATCACGGCGGCGCGCGGGCATCGCGGCTGGTGCTGATGGTGGTGCCGGGGCGCGGGTGAATGCCTTACCGGGAGTTCGACTCCAGCCAACGGGCGAACTCGTCTTCCTTCATGCGGCCGCCGTCAACCGCCAGCATGACTCTCACCACGTCCGCTTGCGTCGCGGTGAGCCGCCCGCCGTTCAGCTCCAGGAATACGGCACAAACCACAAAGGCCGTGCGCTTGTTGGCATCCACAAAGGGATGGTTCTTCGCGATATCAAACGCATAAGCCGCTGCGAGCTGCGCCGGCGACGGATCGTCCGCATACGCATAAATCTGGCGCGGGCGCGCTAAAGCGGATTCGAGCAAGCCCCGATCCCGAACTCCGGCGCCGCCGCCGTGCTCGGCAAGCTGCTCTTCGTAGATGGCCATCACGACCGGCAGATTGATCCACTGGGGCTCGCTCACTTCGCGAGCTGCCTCAGCGCGTCCCTGTAGCGGTGCATGATGTCCTCGGCGATTTCCATCTGACGCGCGAACTCCGGATCGTACGCCGTCAGGCGGTAGCCGTCGGGCGATTCGGTGAGAAACAGGGTATCGCCGTTCTTGATCTTGAGGCGGCCGACCGCTTCTTTGGGCAGGGTCACGCCGATCGAATTTCCAACTGGCCGTGCTTTCAGGGCGATCATCGCGGCACCTCGTAATACAAATGTTATAACAGTTGAGGCCTGGGGGTCAACCGGCACGGCGCGCGCTGAGGTGATCTGCTCGCTCCGCGCGCACGATGAAACGCTTGGGTGCGTGGCCGATGTAGTGGAAGGGATAGCAGGTGACCAGTGTGAGGGTGTCATGGCCGTCCGGGTTGAGGACCTGGGTATCGGCGGGGCGGACGATGCGAGTCGAGACGACCCGGTAACGCGACACGCCTTGCGGCGTTTCGAGCGCAATTTCGTCATTCAGGCGGATGCCGCGGAGGGGGCGGAAAAACGTGTCGCGGTGCGCGGCGATCCCCACGTTTCCGGGCTCGCCGGGCAGTGCCGTGCCGGGGATGTGGCCGGCGGCGCGGCTCAGGTCGTCATCGTTGGCGCCTTCGATGACCATCACGCGCAGGCCGAGGCGCGGGATCTCCAGACGGCCCTCCACGGTTCCCTCGGGGGGCTCAACCCGGCGGGCCGTCGGGGGCACGGGCTTCGCGGATGGGCGCCGGTTGTGCAATTCCTGCTCGAAGCGCCGCGCCTCCCGCACTTGAAAAACCTTCATGCCGATGTAACTCGCCAGGCAATAGCCCAGCAGTGCGCCGGCCACGACCAGCAAGGCAAATTGCAGCACCAGCAATGCCCGGCGGATCGCGCGTGTCATGGCCGGCTGGCCTCCTGCCGTTCCGGACAACTGATATAGCCGGTGCGCGTGCGCACCAGATCGCCCGAGCCGCCGCGAGCGGTAACGCGTACCTGGATGCGGCGGAAATGGCAATCCCCGGGCGGCTTTGCCGGCGCGTAACCGATGGTGTACTGATTCCGGATCTCTTCCGCGATGCGCTCGCACACCGGCACGATTTCGGGGGTCTCGCGCGGCAGAAACGCGCGCCCGCCGCTCACCTGCGCGAGCTGTTTCAGCAGGCCGGGATCCTGGTCCGTGTCGTCCGGGTCGAACAGTCCGATGGTGTAGATGACGGCGCCGGAGCGCACGGCGGCATCGAGCACCTGCTGGCGCTGGTGATGGCTGGCGTTATCGCCGCCATCGCTGATGACAATGAGGGCTTTGCGTTCGAGGCTGGTTTCGCCGAGGCGGGTGAGGCCGGCGGCGATCGCATCGTAGAGCGCAGTCCGCCCGCTCCACGGCACGCCGTTGAGGGCGTCTTCCAGGCTGGCGGGGCTGGCCGAGAAGAGCTGCGTCGGCGGGAGACCGAACGATACGTGGCCGTTGAAATTCACGATGAACATCTGATCCTGTGGATTGCTCGACCGCACGAAAGCCAGAGCGGCGGCGGCCACATCATGGCGCTTGGGCCGCATACTGCCGCTGTGATCCACGACCAGACCGATGGCTACCGGCGCGTCCTGGCGCTGGAAGATGCGGATGGTCTGTGGAACGCCATCCTCGAGCACCTCGAAATCCGTTTTGTCCAGGCCCGGCACGAAGCCCCCTTTGCGAGTGCGGACCGTCGCATTCAGGAGCACGAGGTCCGCATTCGCGGAAAAAGTGGCGCCGGGCGGCTCGGGAGGCTGAGCTCGTAAGACGAAGCCGGCGGCCAGCGCCAGAAACAGAGCCAGGGTTTGGTGCAGGCCATGGGCCTGCACCACAGGTTGACGGTTCACTTACTGTCTCGCCTTCATCGCAGCCGCCACGCGGCTCAGCAATCCGGCGCCGGCCAGCGAAGCCAGACCCAGAAGCGCAAAGAGCGGCAGCGGGCTGTCGGTCTTGGGTAGCGTGGCGGGCGGCGTCTCTACCGTCCGGTTAGCCTCTTCCTGAGGCGCGGGGGCCGGAGTAACCGGTTGCGGAGCCGGCGTCTGCTCCTCGGCCGGCGGCTGCACCGTGGTTTGCTCCTGGTTCATCTCCGTCGTGGCCGGCTGCTGCACAGCCTGGGTGGTGGTTTCGGTGGTATTGGTCGCCACCTGTTCCGATTGCTGGGTGGTGGTCTGGGCCATCGCCATCTCTTTTACTTTGTGGTAGACGAACTCATGGCCGTAATTTCTGCCCGGATACCACCAGGCGTGAACCGCTTCGGGAGAACCGGCGGCCCGTTCCTCGAAGGTGATGACCGGCTTACTCGGCGGGTTCATCCGATAATCCGGGATCGTGAGGAATGTGCCGTAACAGTGGTTTTCCCGTTTGTTGAAGACCTGCACGATATCGCGATTGGAGGGCGAATCCATGACCTTAAACACATACGTGCCGGGATCGAGGACTTGCCCGGGAAGTTCTACAGGCTGGTTGAATGTGAAATAAGTTTTTTGATTCCACTCGTCGGCGGTGGCCCGCGGCAGCATTGCGGCGAGCAGGCCCGCGCATACAAGTGCCATCGTTGTTGCCTTGCTCATTTTCGGCTTCTCCTTGTCTGTGGCGCCGGCCTGCGGCCTGCGCCTCTCAGCCCGCGCTCCGAACTGTAACGTTTTTCGCGTCATGTAGTTCGGCCGCGAACTCTTTCCGAAACGAGTGATGCAATCCAGCGCCCACACGCTGCCCATAACGACAATGGCCGCGTGACGTAAGTCACGCGGCCATAAATGGACGGTTCCTGACGAATCAGTTATTGCTGTTGGTGGAGCCCCCGGCGTTCTTGACGTACTTGTCGAACCACGCGAACTTTTCATAGATCACGTGCTCGATGGTTTCCTTCGCGCGGTAGCCGTGCGCCTCGTATGGCAGAAACACCAGCCGCACGATGCCGCCGTTGCCGCGGACCGCCTGATACATGCGCTCGCTCTGCACGGGGAAAGTGCCGTCGTTGTCATCCGCCTCGCCGTGAATCAGCAGCAGCGGGGTCTTGATCTTATCGGCATACATGAACGGCGACATTTTCAGATAGATATCGGGCGCCTGCCAGAGCGTGCGCCGCTCGCTCTGGAATCCGAACGGCGTAAGGGTGCGGTTGGCCGCGCCGCTCTCCGCGACGCCGGCTTTGAAGAGGTCGCAGTGCGCCAGCAGGTTCTCGGTCATAAAAGCTCCGTAGCTGTGGCCGCCGACGCCGACGCGGTTAGGGTCGGTCACGCCCATCTCGGTTGCTTTATCGATGGCGGCTTTGGCATCCGCGACGATCTGATCGATGTAGCTGTTGTTGACGGTGTCGGGATCGCTGCCGACCACGGGCATCGCGGTGTTGGCCAGCACGGCGAAGCCGTCGAGCACGTGGAAGATTTCCGAATACCCGGTGACCTCCGTGAAGCGCTTGGTCGAGCCGCTCACCTGGCCCGCGGTCGCGGCATCGTTGTACTCGCGCGGATAGGCCCAGATAATGGTGGGCAGGCGCGTGCCGGGCTTGTAGTCGGGCGGCAGATAGAGGTCGAAAGAAAGCGGCACGCCATCCGGCCGCTTGTAAGTGACTAACTGCTTGGTCACTTTGCGGAAGATGGGCTGCGGATCGGGGAACTTCGTCACCGCGGCGATCTCGCCGCCAGCGGTGTGGACGTAGTAATTCGGTGGCTCGGTGGGGCTTTCGCGGCGCGTCAAAAATTTCGCGGCGTGATCGTCGAGCAGCGCCACCACCTGCTCGTAATGATCGTCGTCGCAGTGGAAGAGGCGCTCGGTCTGCCTGGTCGCCAGATTGAAGCGGTCGAGGAACGGGTGATCCCCGGTGGGCGACGCGCCGAGGCCGTTCAGGTAGATGTTGACACCGTCCACCAGGATGGCCGACTGGCCATTGGGCATCGTCTTCGTGACCGGGCTGCCGGGGTCGTGGTAGCGGTCCTGGTTGTTCCGGTTCCACAGGGGCTCGCCACCGACGATCTCGCCGGGCTTATCCATATCGATAGCGAACGTGCGGACGCGGCGTGTCTTGCGATCCGAATCCTCCACAAACATCAGGCTGCCCTTGGAGACGAACTGCATCCCGGAGAAGCGGTACTGCGTACGGAAAATTTCCACCGGATCGCCGGTGAACGGCGCCTTCAGTGCCATAATGCGATCCCGGAAATCCGCCTTGGTGCGCAGATCGCCGCCGTCCAGCGCTTCGACCCAGACGACCGTGGCGGGCGCGCTCGGGCGCCATTCGATGCTGCGCGGTCCGGTGGGCACACCGTTGATCGGCACCCGCTCTTCGAGCGGCAGGCTGGCGACCTTGTGCTGCACCCTGCCGGCGAGGTCCCAGATCTCGACCTCTTTCGGGAACGCGCGGTATTGATAGAGATATGAGAAGGGGCGGTGAATGGTCGTCACCAGCAGATGACGGCCATCCGGCGAAATGTGCGCCGATTCGATGATGCCCGCCTTGCCCACGGGCGTCACCTTGCCGGTGGAGAGGTCCACGGTGGCGAGTTGCGAGGTGGCGTAATACTCCCAGAGGTCTTCATCGTGCGGCGTTTCGAGCATGTCCTCGTGCGTCACGACCGGCGCCGCTCCTCCGAGGCTCTGCTGCACGTGCGGCCCGGCCGGCACGGCCGACTCGCGCGGCGCCGGGCCGCGATTCGCCTTGACGGTGTAGACCAGCAGCCCTTTGCCATCCGGCAGCCACTGTACCGGGCCGCCTCCGCCCGAGCCGCCCCGGCCTCCGCCGCCTCCGAACGCGCTGCCCATGACTTCGTTGACGCGCACGCCATCGATCCGATGCGTCTTGCCGGTGGTATCCCCAACCCACAGTTCGATGCCCGCGGCGGTCGTGTTGGTGAAGGCGAAGTGCGTGCCGTCCGGGCTCCAGTGCCCGGCGCTCAGCTTGGGATTCGGCGGGAGCTCGATTTTGATCTCCGTGCCTTCCGGTATTTTGCGCAGCGTGAGCGAGCTGTTGAAGGTGGCGTTGTGCAGACCGTTGGTCTTGGGATTGATGCGCTGCCCGGCCAGCCGCAGCATGGGCTGCGCGAGCTCCGCGATGGGAGGATAGCGCACGGGACTGCCCTGCAGGGCGAAGGTGCGCGACGGATTCAGCGAGAGGGTCGGCGAAGCGGGCGCATTCAGCGCGTCCAGCACGACCTTCGGAGGTTTCTGATAGGTGTCCGCGGCGGCGAGCGCCAGGGCGGCCAGACAGAGCACAAGCGAAGCTTTTCTTGCAGGTCTCATACAGGTTAAGGAGATGGTAGGGGAAGGCGGTGTCAAAGTCAAACGGGCGCAGCGCGCTTGCAGGGCTGGCGCCAGGGGTCCGCGGGGCGGGGTGAGACCCGCGGCGAATCCATCATGCCGCCGGGCACTCCAGCTCTTCGATCGCGCCGCTCTCGAACAGGCGGGCTTCGCCGCGGGCCTGGAGCCGCACGGCCAGCGCGGTGCGGTCTTCGGCTCCGCGCGCGGAATCGATGACGTGGCTGACGATGTCGACCGGGCGCGCTCCGGGGCGGCGGCAGAGATAATCGCAGATGTCGTCCTCGCGAACGAAGTCGGCGACACCGTCCGTCATGGCAAGTAGCAGATCGCCCGGATGCAGGTCGATGGCGCGCCGGCGGAATTCCACGCGCAGGCTCAGGCCGAGCACGGTGCCGGTGTGCTCCAGACGGCGAACCCTTCGCTCGCCGGGACGGATCAGCAGCACCGGGCCGTGGCCGGCGCTCACGTACTGCAACTGGCCGCGCACGGGGTCGATCCAGGCATAAAACAGCGAGGCGTGGAAGCTGTCCGGCGAAATCTCGTAAACGAGGCGGTTGAGATCGCGCACCACGCCCGCAAAGCTGCCGCGGTGATGCCGCGTAAGACTGCGCAGGAAGGCCTGCAGGCTGGCCATCGTGAAGGCGGCTGAAACGGACTGCCCCGTGATCCGGCCAAGTGAGCAGACCAGGCTCGTACGGTGCATCGGCAGGAATTCGAAGAACTCCCAGGCGGTCTCCCGCGCGGGGCGGCATTCGCCGTAATAGTCGAGGCCGGGGATCTGGGCGCGAACGGCGGGGACGAGGCCGGTATGAATGGCTGGCGCTGAATATGACGTCTTCATACCAGATGTGACGCGCGGGCAGGGGTTGGGAGGGGAACTCGAAAGGGCTATGGGAGCGTAAAAAAATGTCAAAAACGCGTGACCCAGAGCCCGCGGTGCAGGCGATGGGCGCCTGCACCACAGGCCGGGCTCTAATCGCCGGAGACGTGCGTGGCCGGCCGGCTCTCCGCCAGCGCACCCACGGTCACGTGGATCTGCGGCATGGCGCCGGTTTCGAACGCGTCGCGCACGCGCGCGTCCGCTTCCAGCTTCTCCCGCAGCATCTGTCGCCGCAGCCGGGCCTCGAAATCGCGCAACTGCTGCTCGATGCTGTTGGCTTTCTGCTTGTTCCGCACCATGTCTTCGCGGTACCGCTTGAGGAAGTAGCCGATGGTCTCGACGCGGATCTTGATCGACCCGGTCGGCTTGTTCTCATCGATATCCTTGAAGCAGAAGTACGGCGTGCCGGAGTGCTCGACGATCTCCTCGACGACGGTGTAAATCGGCGCGTCGTGGCCGCACTTGAAGCTGGAGAGCTCGAGCGCCACCAGGTTGGGATGGCGCGCCACATACTTGGCGGCCCACACCTTGCGGCTGGTGTTCTCGCTGTAGGAGTTTTTCCAGACATCGGTGATGGCCATCGGATGCGGGATCTCCCCGGCTTCGACTTCATCGCCGAACAGCCGCCAGATGATGTCATCGTCGACCGGCAGGCAATCCTGCGCGAACACGGGATAGCCGAGTTTCTGGAACTCCTCGAGAATCTCGTGGTTCACGCCCGGATCGTTGTGATACGGGCGGCCGAGCAGCACCACACCCAGCCGGTCCTCGCGCTCCAGTTGCTCCAGCACCTCGCGCGCGGCGCCCCGCATGGTGACGTTGTCGAATTGCGCCAGCGCACGGTAGCCCTGCTCGACGGCGCGCTTGTTCTCTTCCGGCGAGAGGCCCAGGATGTCCTTGAACTGCTCGTACATCTGCCGCTCGAAGAGGTCGGGCTTGGAGAGATTGACGAACGTATCAAGGAAGAGCACGCCTTTTTCCGCGAACAGGTCGCCTTCCTTGGTGAACGCGGCCTTCACGGCTTCCGGCGTGGTCGCGACCGTCGGGCACGACCGGCTGGCCTGCACCGCCTGGAGCGGGCTGGTCAGGCAGTCGATCATCGGGAAAAAGATGATATCGAGCGGCTTCTTGGCGTGCACCTTGTACAGAAGATTGTGCACGTGCGGAATGCCGAGCTTGGAGGGGAAGCAGGGGTCGATGGCTCCGCGCTTGGCGCCTTCCTTGTACAGCTCCTCCGACGTGTAGTCCGAATAAACGATGTTCTGCGCCTGAATCCCAAGCGATGCGAAATAGCCCGTGAACACCGGCGTCTGCGAGTACATGTTCAGCACGCGCGGCATGCCGATGCGCAGTTCGGCGCGCTTCTTCATAAGCGCCGCGCGCTTCTTCTGCGCCGCGGTGATCTGGAATTTCGGCGGCGCGTCGGCGACGAGCGGAACATCCGGCACGCGGAACACCGCCTTGGCCGCGATCTCGACAAAGTTCGGATTTTCCTTTTTCACCTTGTCGAGATTGCCCTTGATCTGGCGCATCTCGTCGATATTTTCGACCGTGCCCTTCTCGCAGGTGGCGATGATCAGCCGCTGCGCTCCGGGCTCGAGCGGCACCTTGGTTTTGGCCGGAGGCCGGTATTCGGGATTGATCAGCGTGGTTTTGACGTCAATGAAGGTGCGCAGGCACTTGTTCTTGCAAAAATAGCAGCGCGTCGCTTCATTGCGCGTCGTCTTGTACTGAATGTGCTTGCAGGCTTCGAGCCCGATGAACGTGGACTGCCGGCCGTTATCCCACAGCCGCCCCGCTTCGAGCGCCGCGCCGATCGCGCCGGCTTCGCCGCAGTGCTCGTGGACGATCACCTCGGGCTGCACTTCCTTGCCCTTGAAGCGCGACTCGATGAAGTCCACCTGCGCCTTGACCGCGGCCAGGTTGTACTGCGTGCCGCCCTGCAGCAGGAAGCGGCTGCCGATGGCCGAGAGGTTCGGAATCTGCGAAACGTACAGCCAGATATTCTTCGGCAGTACGTTGCACAGCCCCGCCATGATCTCTTCCGGCTTCCATCCCTGCCGCTGGAAATCGACAATATCGGACTGCATGAACACCGCGCAGCCGTAGCCGAAGCTGGGGAAGCCCTTGGCGCCGAATGCCGTATCCGCGTACTGCTCGACCGGCACATTGAAGCCCTGCGCCGTCGATTGCAGGAAGTAGCCGTTGCCCGCCGAACACTGCGTGTTCAGCTTGAAATCCTTCACGCGGCCGTTCTTCAGGATGATGATCTTGATATCCTGCCCGCCGACGTCGCAGATCACGTCCACGTTCTCGTAGAAGTGCAGGCCGGCCTCGGTGTGGGCGACAGTTTCGACCAGCGCGGCGTCCGCACCGATTACGTCTTTCAGGATGTCCTTGGCATACCCGGTGGTGCCGACGCCCAAAATCTTCAGTTCCGCGCCCTGATCCCGGATCTGCCGGTCGAGTTTTTGCAGCACCTCGACCGTATCCTCGATCGGATTGCCCTTCGAGAGCTGATACGTCTTCGCCAGGATGCGGCGCTTGTGATCCTTCGAGATCAGCACGGCCTTGGTCGAAGTCGATCCGCCGTCGATGCCGATAAAGCCCTCGACGACTTCGCCGGGCTGGAACGTGGCGGGCACGAACTTCTTGTGCCGGTATTTTTCCTTGAACGCCGCGAGCTCGGCTTCGTCCTTGGCGAGGCCGCCCGTGCCGCCGCGCTTGGCCTTCTCTTCATCGCGGCCGATATCGATGTACCACGCCAGCTTCTCGTAGCCGAGATAGCGGCCGACCCCTTCGTCTTCGGTCTTGCCGAATTCGACCGAGCCGATCGCGGCGAAGTATTGTGCGTTATCCGGCGTCTGGATCAGGTCCTCCGGCGGGACGCCTTCGGGCAGCGGCGTGTTGCGTTCCTCCCAGATCTTCGGGATGTTGTGCTTCCAGCAGTCGCGCATGCCCTGGATGTAGCAGTTCGGGCCGCCGAGCAGCAGCACCACCGGCTGCAGCGTATTGCCGCGCGTCAGCACTGAGAGGTTCTGCATCACGATGGCCTCGAACAGAGAAGCCATCAGCTCGTCGGGCGGCACGCCCATCTTCTGCAGGCCGTTGATATCCGTTTCCGCGAATACCCCGCACTTGCCGGCCACCGGATGCAGCTTGAGGCCCTTGTAGCCCATCTTGCAGAGCTGCTCGGCGGGGATGCGCAGCTTGGCGTTGATCTTGTCGATGACCGCGCCGGTTCCGCCGGCGCATTTGTCGTTCATCGACGGGATCTTCTTCTTGCGGCCGGTTTCCGGATCTTTCTTGAAGATAATGATCTTGGCGTCCTGCCCGCCGAGCTCGATCACCGAACCGCATTCCGGATACAGCCGCTCGACGGCCAGCGAAACTGCGTTCACTTCCTGCACGAACTTGGCGCCGAGATATTTCGTCAGGCCGTTGCCGCCCGAGCCCGTGATGAACATGCGCGCGCGCTCGGCCGCGAAGCCGTCGATCTCCGTCTCGAACCGCTTGCAGAATTCGAGCACCTTCTCCGGCTGCTTGGTATCGTGCCGCTGATAGTCCTGCCAGAGGATGCGGTCGCTCGCTTCGTCGATCACCACGGCCTTGACCGTGGTCGAGCCGACGTCCATGCCGATGAGGAAGTGATTATCCATTTAGCTCGCCCGCTCCGCCTTCATCTGCCCGGCAATGTGATACACGAAATTCGCCGCCTGCCCCACCACGCCCTTGGTATGGGGCACGTGGTACATCGGCCGCTTCGATTCGGGATGCGCTTCGACCCAGGCGCGGCATTGCTCCAGCGTGAGGCCGTTTTTCTCGAGCGCCTCGGCGAATTCCTTCTTCGCTTTGTTCTTGGCTTCGCCGAGCGCCATCTGCACGCGCGAGTGGGCGTTGATCTCACCTTCGCCGGAGGTCTCGATCGGCAGATAGATCATGTCCTTGTAGTTCGAAACCACCGCCGATTGCGCCCCATCGGACTGCGTCGAAGGCATGCAGCCGAACGGCTTCAACGAGAGCACCATGTGCGCCAGGTCCTTGTTCGAGTAGTAGATGTTCTTGGCGACTTCCAGGTGGCCCTCGCCGCCACCGGCGCGCGAATTGTAGAAGGGATGCCCGAGGCGCTGCAGCTCGTACTGGTCGGCGAGGTGGTGCGCGATGCCGCCGAGCGCGTCCACGATCTTGTGGTACTCGCTCTTGAAGATTGCTTCGGCGAGCTTGAGCTTGGCGACCTTCTGCCGGTAATTGAGCTCAATCTTGGCGCGCGTACCGAGCTTCCACAGCGGCGGCAGCACGGCGCCTTCCTCAAGGCCCTTGAAGTCGCGGTACTTCTGCACCACCTGGTGAATCATGTACATGATCCAGGTGCCGATCGGCTCCACCAGCACCTGCGCTCCCTCGCGTTCGAGGAAGCTGAACATGTTGAAGTTGCCGTCGCCCTCGGTGGTCTGGGCCCAGAATTCGCCCGTGATTTTGACGATCGGCTTCACGCGCAGGCGGTCGATCTCGACGGTGTCGAAGCGGTCGCGGCAGTGCCGCAGCGCCGACGTGTAATCATCGCCCTTGATCTGGTTGACGAACTTGCCGATGTACTCCGCGGTGTCCTTGAAGCCGCCCAGGAAACCCGCCAGGTTGCCCTCGAGCTTCCACGGCTGCTTCTTGCGGAAGACCTCGTGCAGATAGTCCATCGACTCGTCGAGCACCCGGTTCGTTTCGCCGGGGTGGACTTCAAACGGCCGGATCGCGTAGGCAACTTCGTTCATCACATCGCCGCAATTGAGCGCGTTCAGGATGCCCAGGAAGAAATCCAGGTTCATCTCGAGGCCGGCTTCGGCATCCGACTGGCTCAGGCCGCCCGATTGCTGGAACAACAGCACGCGGAATCCATCGAAGCCCGCGTTACGCAGCGCCAGGCGGTATTCGGCCTCATACATTCCGAAACGGCACGGACCGCAGGCGCCGGCGGTGAAGAACACGTACCGGTCGATGATCTCCTGCTTGGTGAGCCCCTGCTCCTCGAGGCTTTGCAGGTACTGCACGAGGTTTCCGACGGTAAAATAAGTCGGGTTGCACTGGCCGTTGTTGCCGTACTCCTTGCCCGTCTGGAACGCCTTCACGTTGGGGGTCGGAACGGCTTCGGCGCGGTAGCCCAGCCCTTCGAGCGCTCCATGCACCAGCTTTTCGTGCTTCCAGGTCAAGCCGCCGAACAACAGCGTGGTATGGCCGCGCTGATCTTTCGTAAACGGGCGCTCCTGCGGCCGCTTAAAGTGGTGGACCTCGTGCCGGCGCAAACCGGCTTCCGCTTCCAGGCGCGCGCGCTCCTCGGCCAACCGCTGGCGGATGGTGTCCTCGATCGAATTCCCAATCTGGACGAGTTCCGCGGGCGGCTGTATGGGTTTCGGCTCGAACGTTTGTGTGCTCATAGAATTCCCCTCCAGTCCCGGCGCACCGGGAACCTACACGTCTGGCTTGAAGCCAGTTTGCCGGTTAACCGATTGAAAGGAAAGCCTCATTCATCGAATGGCGACTTATCCGGGGGAACGGGAGAATTCTGCCGGTGAGCGGCGGCGCGATCCCCCCGGCCTCCCGGACGGAAGTGAGGGCGAAAACATCCGGAACCCGGCTGCCCGTAAGCGTTCCGACATTTCTCCAGGCCCTTGGTCTGATCTACTGCCTCGCCTTTACCTCGTTCGGCGTGCAGGCCGCCGGCCTGATCGGCTCGCGCGGCATCCTGCCGTTCCAGGAATACCTCGAGGCGCTCCGGGCCGCCGCCGGGACCGCGGCCTGGCGCGAAGCGCCGACGCTGCTTTGGCTGCATCCGACGGATGGCGCGCTCGCCGCGGTGTGGATCGCAGGCTCCGTGTGCTCCGTGCTCGCGATTTTCGTTCCTTACCGCCGCGCCTCGGCATCGAAGACCGGCCTCGCGCAGCGCCTCCTCCTGGCGGCATGCCTCCTCCTGTGGCTCTCGCTCTGCTCGGTGGGGCAGGATTTTCTCTCCTTCCAGTGGGACATTCTGCTTTGCGAGGCCGGCTTTCTCGCGCTTTTTGCCGACGATTCGCGGGTGCGCATCTGGCTCTTCCGCTGGCTGCTCTTCCGCCTGATGTTCTTCAGCGGCGTCGTCAAGCTGACGAGCGGCGACCCCACGTGGCGCAATCTCACCGCGATGCACTACCACTACGAAACGCAGCCGCTGCCCAATCCGCTCTCCTGGTACGTCTGGCAGCAGCCGCTGTGGGCGGCCAGAGCGGAGACGATCTTCACCTTCGCGGTCGAACTCGGCGTCCCGTTTCTCTTCTTCGGCCCGCGCCGCGCCCGCCGCGCCGCCGCGTTTCTCACCGCCGGGCTGCAGATCCTGATTCTGGCGACCGGCAATTTCGCCTATTTCAATTTCCTCGCCATCGCCCTCTGCTTGTGGCTCCTCATCGAACCCTCGGGCCCGCTCGAACGATCCGCCTGGCACAAGGCGGTAACGGCATGCCTGGCTGCCTTGATCGGGATCGCGAGCGGCCTCGTCAGCCTCGGCCAACTGGAGCTTCCGCTGCCGCCGGCGGGCGGGGCCATCCTCCATGCCATCGACCCGTTCCACATCGTCAACGGCTACGGCCTGTTTGCGGTGATGACTACCGAGCGCCCGGAGATTCTCGTCGAAGGCTCGGCCGATGGCGACCACTGGCAGGCATACGAATTCCGCTACAAGCCGGGCGATCTTCGCCGCCCGCCGCCGCTCATCGCGCCCGCGCAGCCGCGCCTCGACTGGCAGATGTGGTTCGCAGCGTTGGGCAGCTACCAGTCCAACCGCTGGTTCGTGAGTTTTCTGCTCCGCCTGCTGCAGGGCGAGCCGGCCGTGCTGCGGCTGCTCCAGTACAACCCGTTCCCGCACGCGCCGCCGAGGTATATCCGCGCCCGCCTGTTCCTCTACCACTTCACGACGTGGGGCTCCCGCGACTGGTGGTGGCGCGAGGAGAAGGGCGTTTACTTCCCCGCCGCGAGCCTGCGGTAGAGCACGCCAGCAGGGCGCGGGTGTAGACTGGTTCGCCATGCGGCTCCTCTTTTCCCTCGCCGCCGCGGCATGCTGGGTTTCGGCGCTCCATGCCGCGCCGGCCCGCCTCCTGCTTTACGTCGATAACAGCCTCGGCGACGATCTTTCGGTGATCGACCTCTCGACCCTGAAGGTCGCCGGCACCATCAAAGTCGGCAACCAGCCCCATGGCCTCTGCGCTCCGGCCGATGGCCGCCGCCTCTTCGTTACCGTCGAATCCGAGCGCAATCTCAAGATCATCGATACCGCCACCGGCGAGATCCTCACGACCATCCCCGTAACCGGCAGACCCAACGAGTGCGCCGCGACGCCCGACGGCCGCTATGTGGGCGTTCCGATCCGCGACGGCGACGCCGTCGACATCGTCGATATCCCGGCGCAGAAGATCGTGAAGACGCTGCCGGTCAAGGCGCCGCACAACTGCTTCAACTCGGGCGACAATCACAGCCTCTACGTCTCCTCGATGGGAAGCGATGAGATCGACCGCATCGATCTGGACCGGATGGAGTACTCCGCCCGCATCCCCGTCGGCGGCATTCCCCGCCCCTATGCCGTGGCGCCGGACCAGCAGCGGCTCTACACGGCGCTCACCAATCTTCACGGTTTCGCCGTGGCCGATATCGCCGCGCGCCAGGTGATCGAGCGCGTCGAGCTGCCGCCCGCTCCGCCGCTCCGTTGCCCGCTCGAAGTCAACACCCCCACGCACGGGCTCGCGCTCACGCCGGACGGCCGCCAGCTCTGGGTCACCAGCCTCGCCGATGGCGGCGTCTACGTCTGGGATGTGGCCGCGCGGAAAACGTCGCCGATGATCCATGTGGGTAAGTGCCCCAACTGGATCGCGGTCTCACCCGACGGCCGGTACGTTGCGGTGAGCAACAGCGACGATAACGATACTTCGATCCTCGACGCCCAAACGCGGCGGGAGCTCGCGCGCGTGAAGGTGGGCAAGGCGCCCAAGCGCGTGCTCATTTTGAGTGTGCCGGGGCGCTAGAGCGCCGCCATTGCAGCGCGCCGATCAGCGCGAAGTAGAGCGCCACCCCCGCCGGCACACACAGGCAGAGCCAGCCGGCCAGGGCGTGCACGAGCGTTCCCGCCAGGCCGGGCCGCGCGCCCGCTACGGCCGCGCCCACCCGCACCATTGGCAGCAGCAGCGCGAGTTGCACCGGAACGATCAGTTGGTTGACGATCTGCAGCGCGGGCAGGTTGAGGCGCAGCACCAGCGCCGCGCCGGCGCACAGCAGGGTCGGCAGTCCGTACACCGGGACCGTGCCCAACACGAAACCCACGGCCACGATCCGGGCGGCCTCCTCCGCGGAAAGGCCGTTCAGCATCGCCCGCAGTCGCGCCATCACGGGCGGACCTCGTCCTGGCGGGGGAGCAGGTAGCGGAACGCGGCCCGCAAACCCGGCCGGGTGGCCCATTGCAGCAGCGCGGTCACCGGACGGATCGCCAGTGGCACGCGGCCCGCCCAAATCTGCGATACCGGGCGCGCCACGCCGTCCTCGCCGCGGTAGAAGACGCGGTCCGTCCAGTGTTCGCGGCCAGGATATTCGGGATACGGCCGCAGAACGTCCCAGCAGGCCTCCATCACGCGCACCGCGAGCGGTTCGCGGTATTGCGGCATGAACATCACCCTGCTATGCCCGGCCCTGATTTCGGCGGCGAATTCCGCGAAGCTCCCGGCGTTGGTGAGGTTGAGGCAGGCGGAAGGCTCGCCGGCATGGCGGTCGCCGCCGGAGATGACGGGGCGCGACCATTCCCGCGCCAGCGCGATCACCTGGCGGTTCTCCGCCCAGCCGCGCGTACCGTTCAGCTCGAAGGCGTGAAACCAGCCGTTGCAAACGCGCAGGAGCCGGTAGAGCGCCGGAAGATGGTCCGCCTGCGCGACGCCCTCCTCCAGCCAGAACGGGTGGTTCAAGACGATGAGCACATCCGGGATCGCCGTCAGCTCGCTAAGAATGCCGGGGAGCAGGTCCTCATCGGCGGAGAGTGTGTACATGGACATCGCGCCCATCCACTCGCGTGCCGCTTCCCCGGGAAGATTGTGGATGCCCAGGTGAAAAATCGAGCCGCGGTACGGCACGGTCCATTCGACCGATACCGGCGTGTGGCGGCGGTCCGCGGTCACCTGCAAGGCCATGCCGGCTTCGATGTTGTCATGATCCGTGAGCGAAACGATGGGCCGCAGGCCGAGCCGCGCGATCTGTTCCCGCTCCAGTTGGAGCGCGGAGGCAGGCGAAAGCGGCGGAGTCCACCAGGCGCGCGCGAAATCGATCCGCTGCGGGCCGTGCTCATAGGCGCTCACGATCTGGGACACACCGGGAACATAGTGAAGATAACGCGGCAGGAACCACAGACATTCCTCGGAGTGCCAGGTGTGCCCGTGCAGGGAGACCGCCGTGCGGTACCGTGCCGCGGCCTCCGGTTCCCGCCAGAAGAATGACACGCTCGCGTCGTTCATCAGCCCTCCAGCCGCCGGCGCCCTCGCCGGACATGCGTGTCCGGCGGCACTTTCAGTTTCGGCCGGGAGCCGTTACAGTTCCGTCGCAAATGTGTACTAATTTGACGAAACATTTGCCACGTGGAATGTTCCGCGCGTAGATTGCCAGCGTGCGGCGTCGCACGGGCGCCCTGACGTACCGCACCTGACCCGCCATTCGCGCGATTCCGGCGATTTAACGGAAATGATTGAAGGTTCTCACGGGAACGTTACCTGCGCACGGCACAATGGCTCCAACAACCCCCGAGGGCGCGTTCGGACCTGGCGCGCCCGCCTCCCCTTGCGCCGCAAGCGGCCAGCGCCGTGCAGCCTCAGCAACTACTTCGCCGACGCGGAGAGCAGCGGCAGAAGCGCGCGGTCGAGCTCGGAATCGGTGAATTCCGAAACGTGAACGCCGCGGTGCAGGCTCCAGTGCTCCACATGCTCGGCCGACTTGCCGGGCAGGACCTTGGTCACGGGCCCGAGGGTTTCGATTTCCAGAAAGTCGTTGTTCGTGAAGGTTTCGAACGCGCAGCCGAAATCGGGATACTGCAGCGCCGGGTCCGCCTTCGTCTGTTTGACGAAGGCCTCCCCGTTCCGCAGGTACGCCACCCAGGTATTCGGATTGAACAGCCCGACCTTCTCCGCTTCGGCGCGGCCCGGGTCCTGCCGTAGAATCAGGTACTTTTTCGTGAAGCGGAGCCGCGGGTCGGAGAGATCGGTATACGCCCACATCACCAGCGGATTAGTGGCCGCGAGATCCACCGGGTGCCTGCCGCGCGGCGGGAATCCCGAAATCGCCACGCCGTCCTGCGCCATCATGCTCATCGCCCACACCGAGTATTCCAGCGGAAACAGCGACCGGTTGGCGATGCGATGGATCACCGTCACCGCGCTCCCGGAGGGCGCCAGGTGCACCTCGATCTCCTTCTGCAGTTTGGTCAGTGGCTCTTCGGGCTCGCGGGCTGTTACGCCATCCGCGGTGACTTCGATGTGGACCGGCACGTTGTCCGGCGCCCAGGTCGCGACCGGATCCTCCGGCGCTTTCCACACACGATGGCCGCCGCGCAACTGGAACTCCGGCTCGCCCGTCTTGCCGAGTTGCTCCGCGAATTCCTTGAAGACATTCTGCCCGCCGATGAAGCCGAAGCGGATAATGCGTGGCCCGACGTCCGCCGTGATGACCAGCTCTACTTCGCCGTTGCTCACGCGGTAACAATTCGGCCAGCCTCTATAAGCGATCTTTTCGACCTGCACCGCGGCGTTCAACATCGCAGCGGCGAACATGATGGCAGCAGCCAGTTTCATCTTCAAAGCCGAGTGAATCATGAAAGAGCCTTTCCGCGCAAGTCGATGCGGAACGGCTCAAAACTCCCAGCGGAAGCCGAGCCGCAGCATCCGCGGAGGCAGAAACGCCAGCGCGGGCCGCGCGAGAAACAGCGGCCCGCTGAGATCGCTCTCCACGATCTTGTTGCCGTTATTGAGCACGTTCAGCAAATCGGCCATGAGAACCACCTGCCCGAAGGGCAGGCCCACCGTGCGCGCGATCCGCAGGTTCCAGTTCAGGACATACTGCGCCCGGTTGCCGCCCTCCGGGCTGCCGCGCACCGTCGTATTCACCAGGAACGGGCCTTGCGGCAGACCCGTGACGAGCAGTTGCCGCGCGAAGGGGAGGCCATCGAGATAATTCACCAGGCTGAGGACATCGAAGCCGCCGAACCGCGCCGGCGCGTGCGCCATCGCCTGGAATTTGCCGATAAACGCGCGGTCCATGAAGGCGTGTCCCGTGGCGTTGATGAGCGAGTTGGGAGTGCTGAACAGCGAGCCGACGATACCCGGGTCGTTCTCCCACGCGCCATTACCGGGATTCGTCGGGCCCCACGACTTCACCGCCGCGAAGGACGCGCGGGCGGTCAACGACCGGTAGCGCGTGCCGACGGTGGCGATCAGCGCTTCACTCTGTTCGCGCAGCCCGGCGGGATTCGTCAGCAGGTAGCGGTCCTGGCCGAGCGTCGCTGGACTTTGCGCGAACACCGTCAGTGTCTGGTCGTCGAACGTACCAAAGAGGAAATCGGGACCGGGATCCGTGATGGCCACCGGCTGGTAGCTCGAAAATGGCACGCCGGTATTGACCGCGGCGATCCGGTGTTTCAGATCGCGGCGCAGCAGGTTAAGCGAAAACGTGCTCTCGAGCGGCAGCGCCAGGTCCGCGCCCACGCGGAATTGGTCGGCGTACGGCCGCTGGAGCCCCGCCGCGACGCTCGAAAACGCTCCGCCGAAGCGGCTGAGCAGCGCGCCGGTTGCGGGATCGAACACCAGCCCGGTGAGCGACCGCGGATCGGCGTAATCGAGGTACCGCCCGGCGAGCAGCGTGTACGTGCGGAAGTAATTCCCCCGCAGCGTGAGCCGGTTGAACCGCGGTACGGGAATGGCCAGGCCGATGCGCGGCGAAGGGCTGTTCCAGGAGATCGCATCCGCCTCGCCGGCCACGCTCCCGCGCGCCGCATCGAGCAGCAGAGCGGCATCGATCGCGACGCTGTGCGGCAGCCGCATTGAATCCGCGCCGCCCAGCGTGAAGTACCGGATGCGGTATCGCGTGTCCGCTGGAATATTGAGCTGGACGTGAAATGCCGGCTGCCCCGCGGCCGTGATCTGCTCGCTCGCCGGGCCGTCGAAGCGGTTGCGCGGCTCGGCGCGCTCCCCGCTCGCCGTCACGGCCAACCGGTGCGCCACGCCCGCCGCGCGGAACTCGCCGCTCTGCCACGCGCCCGCAAAGGAATGCCGCGTGCGGATCGCCAGGTTCGTAAGCGGCGCATCGGCGGGCGCGGGATCGAGCAGGTCGATAACTACCGGCGCCGCGGCGTGGAGCGGGCTGGTATCCAAGTGCCCCGTCGCATATTCGTAGCGCAGCTCGAACACCCCGGCCCGCCCGCCGAACTGGTGCGTCCAGCCCGCCTGCACGAAATCGAAATGGTTGGTCTCCTTCAGGTTCTCGAATCCCTGCCCGCCGTACACGCCGTAGAACGAGGGCATGACCGGGCTGGCCAGAATCGCCCCGATCCCCGCCGGCCAGCCGCCGCTGTAGAGGTTCAGGCGCGAGCCGCTGTAGAACGCGTCGATGCGGTCGCGCTCGCCCGGCCGCAAGCGGCCGCGGATGTTCCCGAAGAGCAGCTTGCTGCCGATGTCGGTGCGGTCCAGCCGCAGCGGCGCGGTCTGGTACGCCCACTGTGCCGTGCCGGTGGCCGCGATGTCCACCCACCGCGCCAGCGGCCCGCTCAACTCCGCGGTGTCGCGCGTGAACCACCGGAAAATCTCCGGGCGCACCACGGCGCCGCGCGCCGGTTCGGCGGGCAGGTTATCGCCCGCCAACGCCGAGCCGGTATTCTCGGTCGTCAGCCCTCCGTGCCAATCCCGGTCGGCGCCGCGCAGGAAGAAATTGGCGTCGACGCCATCGATCCGCGCCGTGCTCGGAGCGTACGCCTCGCGATCGAGGATTGCAGCCTCCGCTCGCGCGTCGTCGAGCAGCGAAGGCAGGCCGGGCTGATACGGATCGGTGGCATCGAGCCCGTGCAGATGCCAGGTCGTAGCCGTCCAGGCGGCCGGCCATCCCGCGACCAGCGGCAGGCGGATGGCGCCCAGTCCGGCGAAATTCAGGGGGTCTGTCACCACCGCCGGCATCTGAAACAGCAGCTCCTGCGCCGCGTTCCACGCGGCCGCCAGCGGAACG
This sequence comes from Bryobacteraceae bacterium, assembly GCA_035293845.1. GTDB lineage: Bacteria > Acidobacteriota > Terriglobia > Bryobacterales > Bryobacteraceae > DATGMB01. The sequence goes on along the minus strand of DATGMB010000040.1, from coordinate 645 downwards.
CCCGAGCCCGCCGCCGCGGTATCTTCGCCGGCGCGCAGATCGCAGCGGGCCTTCGTAAGCGGCAGAATGTTCACCCGGCAACTCGCCCCCAGCGGTACCGCGTGAATCACGTACGGCCCGTAGGGCAGCACCGCGAGGTAGCGCCCGTCCGGACCGGTATCCACGGTCAGCGCCCGCTTGAGCGGTCCTTCGAAGTCCAGCCGCGCTGCAGCCGGACGGCCGCGTGCATCCAGCACCGTCCCTTCGACCGTCCCCACCGTCAACTGCGCCCGCGCGGGCAGCAGACACAGCCCGAGGGCCAGCGCCGCGCGCCACCTCATCCCACCAGGATGCGACGGAAGCGCGGCCGCGCAGGCCCTCGGCCCTCAGGGCAGTGTGAGCAATCGGACGCGCGCGTGTATCTTAGAAGCTGATCCGCAGCGCGAACTCCATCGTCCTCGGATCGGTCGCTCCGTTCACCTGGCCGAACGTCGACGATCCCACCGTGCTCGAAACGCCGGTATACGAAAGGTGGTTCGGGAAGTTGAAGAACTCCGCGCGGAACGCCGTCGCCACGCGCTCCGTGATGGGGAAGCTCTTCTGCAGCGCCACGTCCCAGTTGTTCCAGAACGGGAGGAACAGCGCGTACGCGCCCAGATTGCCGAA
>DATGMB010000039.1:0-6693 GCA_035293845.1 Bryobacteraceae bacterium | reverse complement strand
ATGATTTCATGCCGCGACGTGACGCGCCGCTTCGGAGAATTTACGGCGGTGGACCGCCTCAATCTCGAAGTGGCGCCGGGCGCCATCTGCGCCTTCCTGGGGCCGAACGGGGCAGGCAAATCCACGACGGTCAAGATGCTGACTGGCCTGCTCGCGCCGAGCGCGGGGACGGTCACGGTGTGCGGTCTCGATGTGGCGCGGCACGCGCTCGACGTAAAGCGGCAGATCGGCGTTCTGCCGGAGGATCTGGGGCTGTTCGACGATCTGACCGTCGAAGAGCATTTGCTGCTCACCGGTGACGTGTACGGCGTCGGCCGCGCGGAAACCCGGGCGCGCACGGCGCAACTGCTGCACGCGCTCAGCCTGGAGCACGGGCGCCATACCTTCGCGGCAGCCTGCTCGCACGGGATGCGCAAAAAGACGGCGTTCGCGATGGCGCTGCTGCCCAATCCGCGCGTGCTGTTTCTCGATGAGCCGTTCGAGGCGATCGACCCGGTCACCTCGAAAATCATGCGGGATCTGCTGGAGGAGGCGGCGCGCCACGGCCTCACGGTGTTTCTGACTTCCCATATTCTTTCCGTGGTGGAGCAGATCGCGACGCAGCTCGTGATGATCCGCAAAGGCAAGGTGGTTTGGGATTCGCCGGTGGGAGAGCTGCCGCAATCGCTCGAACAGCACTACTTCGACCTGGTGGAAGCGCCCGTTGTGGAGGAACTGGAATGGCTCGGACCCGGGCGATCCTGAAGGCGCTCGGGACGGCGTTCCGCCGCGACTGGAAGACGGTCGGTTCGATTGGCGTCAACATTTTCTTCCCCGCCACTCTGCTGATGCTGGGGAGAGCGGGCGGGTTTATTTACCTGCTGATCGGGCTGGTGATGCTGTTTCCTGCGAGCACGGACCCATTGCGGAAGATTCCCCGATCGCGGCTGGCTCTATGGCCACTCGACCGCCGGGACCGCATCGCGCTGCGCGCCGCGAGCCCGTGGCTCAACCCGGTCACTTGGATTTTGGGCGGGCTGGCCATCTGGGCAGTGCGCGGGCGCCTGACGGTGGGGTTATGGGGCCTCGCGGCCGGACTCGTGGCGGCCGGGTTCCTGCTCTCGGAGCTTCTGCCTGGCGGCCGGCCATTCTTCTTCCGGTGGGTTCCGCGGTTTCCGGGCGTCGCCGGGGAGCTGGCGCGCAAGAACCTGCGGGAAATCCTTTCGACGCTCGATTTTTACGTGGCCCTGCTGCTCAGCCTGACAGGTCTGTTTTACCGTCTGGCGCGCCTGAATCTGCCGCCCGAGGCGTACCGCGATCTTGGGCTGCTCGTGCTGCTGGCGCTGTGCACCTACACGCAGTGCCTGTTCGGGCTGGACGGAGGCGGGCTGGCGCGCTACCGGCTCCTGCCGCTGCGCGGCTGGCAGATTCTGCTGGCGAAGGGCGCCGCGTTCTTGGCGGTGCTGTTGGTTCTGATGCTGCCGCTCGACCCGCTCTCCGGCCTCGCCGGCGGGATGGTGGCGCTGGCGATGGGCCACTCGCCGGCCGTGGGCGAGCCGCGGGAGCAGGCGCGGTGGCGGTTTTCGGGCGGCGTTTCGCTCTCCTACGGGGTGGTGCAGGTCATGGCGATGGCGGCGGGGTGGGGCGCGGTCGCGTTTACCAGCCGGTGGCTGATTCTGCCGTGCGCGGCGGCGTGGATCGCCTCAACCCTCTGGTACGGCCGTAAGTGGGAGGTTCAGTCCATATTTCCCTGACATTTAGTACTGTAGTACTTTACTATAAAATGCAATCGAATCAGCAAATTGGCGGATTTTGAGCGGAGCTGGGCGCGACCGCACAGCAAATGGAGTGCCGGATTCCCTTGAGTTCTTCCGCGCGGTGTACTAAACTTCCATACGGTACTTTGCAGCTTCAGCGATATTTCCGGCTCGACCGGTACATGCAGAATTAGCGAAAAGAGAACATAGAGTCTCGGAGGATTTGTGTGAAGCGGATATTGAAGTGCGTAGGCTGGGTAATCGGAGTGTCGGGGGTGTTGCAGGCGAGTGGTATCGTCTCTTGCAATCCCAACCCGAATGCAACGTCGAACGCGTGTAGCGCCTCCTATCTGAATACTTTCGAAACCGTTCAGTGGAACACCCTCTACGCAACGAATCCGTCCGATCCCGTCAATTTCTCCACCGGCTTGACGTATAACACGACGTCGGCACCATGGGACACCTCGCTGGCTGGCGTCAATATTCAGGTGACCGGCCAGGATGCGCGCGTGGCGGTCAACTATGCCGACATGCCGGAGGTTTACAACAGCCAGACCTACTGGGTGCCCTCAAGCAGCGTGGCGAATTCGCCCTACTCGTTCACGGGCCAGTTCAATTCGCAACCCGATGCGGGCTCCGGCAGCCCCGGCGACTATCTGGTCGGCAGTGCACAGCCGTCCGGCGGCGGGTCGGCGGCGCCGCTGGTCATTTCCGCCAATCAGCCGCTGACCATGTTCGGCTTCCGCATCTCCGCCGTGACGATGACCAGCTTCCAGTTGACGGTCGATCTGTTCACTTCGGCCAACGGCGCGGGCGCTCCCGCGGAGATTCTTACCTACAATCTCACGAACGGTGGAAACTGCTCCGGACTGATTTCCTCCTCGCCCACCACGGCCCCAACGCCCTGCAATAACGCGCCATTCGTCGCCATCGCTCCGACCGGCCAGTACAGGAGCTTCTCTGTTTCGACGAGCGACCCGACGGGCTTCTACCTCGACGGGTTCGATCTGGAACTGCCGGAGCCGGGCGCGATGCTGCTGAGCGGCGCCGGGCTGATCGGATTGGCATACCTGATCCGGCGCAAGCGCGTGAATGCGGCGGCGGCGCGTTCGTAGCGAATACCAAAGCACCGCGAATACATAAGGAATTACTGCGGGTCTTCTGCGCCCGACTGTCTCACGGCTGACGTTCCGGCGGCGCCGGCCTGCGGTGACTGCCGGCTGCTGCGGGAGCGCCTGCAAACCGCGGGCCGCGCGCAGGCGATGCCCGCGCTACACCGTCCGGTCCAGCCCCCGCTTGCGGCGGGACTTCGGCATGAGCTTCGCCGGAGCGGCGCCGCGCCGCTCATCTACCGCCACAGCCGCTTCACCACCATCGCCACGATCGCTGCCGTGACCACGAACACTGCCAGCAGCCCCAGCGCGTATCCCATCCGTCCGTAAAGGAAATTCCCGACCGCAAACAGCGCGGACCAGATCATGGCACAGCCGCACAGCCATCCCACCATCGCGAGCGGTACGTGGTCGGCCGTCTCACCCTCGACCGCGCCTGCCTTCGCCCGGATCGGTTCCCAGCCCGGCCCTGCCGGATGGACCTTGCGATAGAAACGAATGAGCGTCTCCGGGTCCGTCTGCGGTCCCAGATACGCCATCGCGATCCAGCACACGGTCGTGACCGCGATGGTGATCAGCAGGCCCTCCGCTGTACCCACCGCGGCCCCCCGCCGCTCCGCGTAGAGCAGCGCCATCGAGGTGAGGAACGCGCTGACCATCGCCGCGATCTCGCACCACGCCGTCACGCGCCACCAGAACCAGCGCAGCAGGTACAGCAGGCCCGTTCCAGCGCCGATCAGCAGCAGAATATCGAACGCCTCCTGCGCGGTCTGCAGCAGGAACACGACGGCCGAGGAGAGGATGAACAGCAGAATCGTCGCGAGGCGCCCGGCCACGACGTAATGGCGTTCGCTGCCCTCGCGGTTCACGAACCGGCGGTAAAAGTCGTGCACCAGGTACGAAGCGCCCCAGTTCAGGTGCGTCAGGATGGTCGAGGAGTTCGCTGCCACCAGTCCGCCCAGCATCAGCCCCATCCACCCCACCGGCAGGAAGCGCAGCATCGCCGGAAACGCGATGTCATGCCCCACCAGGCTCGGATCGACATTGGGCAGCGCCTGCCGTAAATCGGCCAGCGTGGGATACACGATCAGAGACGCGAGCCCGACCAAAATCCACGGCCACGGCCGCAGCACATAATGCGCCACATTGAAGAACAGCGTGCCGCCCAGGGCATCCTTTTCCGATTTCGAGGCCAGCATGCGCTGCGCGATGTAGCTGCCGCCGCCCGGCTCCGCTCCCGGATACCACACCGCCCACCACTGCACCGCGATCGGCATGATGAACACCGCGAACGCCAGGTTCCAGTTGTTGTGGAAATCCGGCAGCATGTTGAGGTAATTGAGCCCGTTCGGCCCGCGGACGTGCGAGAGCTTGTCCACCAGCCCGTGCATGCCGCCCACCTGTGGCAGCATCACCGCGAAGTACGCCGCCGCGATCACCGCCGACATCTTGATGAAGAACTGCACCATGTCGATCACCAGCACGCCCCAAAGACCGGAATGCGCCGCGAAAACGACGTTCAGCAGCCCCACCGCCAGCAGCGTCTCCCACCGGTTGAAGCCGAACAGCACGGCGGCGATCTTGACCGCGGCCAGGTTGACCGTCGCCATGATGAAACAGTTCAGCACCAGCCCGAGATAGATGGCGCGAAAGCCGCGGACCGCACTGGCCGCTTTGCCCGAGTAGCGCAGCTCGTAGAATTCCAGATCCGTCAGCACGCCCGAGCGCCGCCACAGCCGCGCGTAAAAGAACACGGTGGCCACGCCGGTCAGCGTGAAGCCCCACCACTGCCAGTTGCCGGCCACGCCCTGCGTGCGCACAAAGTTGGCCACCAGGTTCGGCGTATCGCTCGAAAACGTCGTCGCCACCATGGAGAGGCCGGCCAGCCACCACGGCACGGACCGGCCCGACGCGAAGAATTCCGCCGTGTTCTTACCCGAGCGCTTTCCGAAGAACAGCGCCGGAATGAAGCAGATGGCGACCGCTATCAACGCAATGATCCAGTCGAGAGTGTGCAGTTGCATGAGAGTTCAGAAGGCCCCTTCCAGCGCGCCCGGCCCGGGTTCGGCTTCGATCGCCTCGGGCAGCGCCCGGCGGATCGCGCCCATCCGCGCACGCTCGCAGCAGATCACCACCGAGCCGCCGAAACCCGCACCGGTCAGCCGCGCTCCGGCCGCGCCGGCGGCGAGCGCGCGCTCCACCAGCGCATCCAGCGCCGCGCAGCTCACCCGCAGGCGGTCCCGCAGGCTGGCGTGCGACTCCACCAGCAACTCGCCGAACGCCGCGAGGTCGCGCGCTTCCATCGCCTCCACTGCCGCTTGGACGCGCACCGCTTCGGTGGCCGTGTGCAGGAATGCATCGCGCTCCTCGGGAACATCGAGGCGCGCCGCGTCCTCCGGCTTTGCTTCGCGGTACGATCGCAGGCCCAGCCTTTCGAGCGCGCGCACGCCGCCGCGCCGCCGGGCATTGTAATCCTCGCGCGCCGCGCCCGATTTCTCCGCGCGCACCCCGCTATCGGCAACCAGAAACGCCCAGTCCTCCGGAATCGCGATGTGCCGCACCGCTAGCGGCTCGAAGCTCACCAGCGACGCGCAGCCCGTGCGAGAAGCGAGTGAGGCTGCGTGGTCCATGCCGCCGCCGCGCGTCCCGACGAACTGCTCGCCATCCGGAAGCACTTCCATCAATTCCTCGAACCGGGGATTATAACCGTTGGCGCGCAGTAATCCTAACGTAACCGCCACCAGCAGCGCAGAGGACGACGCCAGCCCGGCGGCGGCCGGCAGATCCGAGCGGATTTCCACATCGATACCCACAGGATTTCCACAGAATTTCCTGGCCACCAGCGCGGCCGCCCGAAGGTAATTCTCCCAGTCGCCCGCCGCCACCGGCGCAAGGTCCGCCCTCCATTCGAACTCGCGCGTGCCGTACCCCGGCGAGACCGCGCGGATGCGCCGGTCGGCGCGCGGCCGGAACACAGCCCGCACGCCGCGGCGCAGCGCCATCGGCAGCACCGCCAGGCCGTGATAGTCGATGTGTTCGCCGATGAGATTGACCCGCCCCGGAGCGAGCACGCAATTTCCGTCCGCCACGGGTTCACGATACCATTTCAGTCATGAAGCTTGCCTCGATTCTCGCCCTCTTCGCCGCGCTGGCGCCCGCGCAGACGCTGCTGGTGCTGAACAAGGAAGGCTCGCTCGCCATTGTCGATCCCAACGCGCGCAAGGTGCTGGCGACGGTCCGCACGGGCGATCAGCCCCACGAAGTCGCGGCCTCGGACGATGGCAAGCTGGCGTTCGTCTCCAACTACGGCGGCGGCGGAGCGGGCGCGGGTAAGACGCTCTCCGTCATCGATATCCCCGGCCGCAAGGAAATCCACCGCGTCGACCTCACGCCGCTCTCGCGCCCGCATGGCCTCTGGGCGGTCAACGGCAAGTGCTACTTCACGGCCGAGGCCAACAAGGTGATCGGCCGCTACGATCCCGCCACCAACCAGATCGACACGATTATCGGCACCGGCCAGAACACCACCCATATGGTCGAGGGCCTGCCCGATGAGAGCCGCATCTTCACCTCGAATATCGGGTCCGGCACCATCACGATCATCGACCGCGCCGGCGTCGGCAACTGGAACGAAACCGTGGTGCCCGTCGGCAAAGGCCCGGAAGGCTTCGACCTCTCGCCCGACGGCCGCCAGCTCTGGGCCGCCAATTCGCAGGACGGCACGGTATCGGTCGTCGACCTTCCGACGAAAACCGTGATCAACACCTTCCGCGTGCAGACCAAGCGCTCCAATCGCCTGAAGTTCTCGCCGGATGGCCGCCTGGTGCTGATTTCCGATCTCGAAG
>DATGMB010000038.1:0-19079 GCA_035293845.1 Bryobacteraceae bacterium | reverse complement strand
GTGGCGCCGACGACCGCGACGGTTCTGGGGGCAAAAAAAGCGCCCAGCGGCGATTGCCGGCCGGCTCCGGCAGCCAGTCCGGGCCTCGGTGCGTTCAGTGAGATCGTGCTCATTCGGTGCTCCCCGCGTGTCCTGCAATCTCCCCGTTCAACGCATCCACCACCTGAGAGACCGCGATTCCCTGGCGCCGCGCGGCGATCTCGATCGAACAGTCGTCGCATGCGTCCCGAAATCCTAAGGCCTCGAAAATTGCGCGCGTCCCGGGATACTGGGTTTTCACATCCCGGACCGTCATGGACGGTCGAATGAAGCGGTCAAACGGTAACATCGTTCCCCTCTCGCGGTAGTCGTGCATCCTGGGTGCCAACGCGCGGCCCTTGCGATCTAAAAGGAATTCCGATTCCGCCTTGGGGGATTTCACGCGGGGATGGGCGCTATCGCGCACCGCCAGCGAGGCTGAGCTTGTGAGGCGAACAGAGTCCGCGCCTTTATCGCAAGGAAGCGCCGGAGTCCAGACGGTATTTTTTGAGCTTGTAGCGCAGCGCGTCCCGGCCGATCCGCAGGATGCGCGCGGCCTCCGATTGATTGCCGCCGGCCGCTTCCATGGCGCGGAGAACGAGCAGGCGCTCCTGCTCCTCGATGGCATCCGGCTCGGGTCCTCCGGCGGGGGCCGCTGCCGGCGCGGGCGGCCCCGACGCCGACGCCGCGCACAAGTAAGGGGGCAGATCCTGTATGTCGATCACTTCGCCGGCTGCCATCATGCTGGCGTGCCCGATGACATTTTCGAGCTCCCGCACATTGCCCGGCCAGCTATGCTGCGCCAGCACCATCTGGGCGCGATGGCTGAGGCCGCGAATTTCCTTCTTGTACTGCGCGGCGAACCGGGCAATGAAATGCCGCTCCAGCAGCACGAGATCTTCCTTGCGGTCGGCCAGACGAGGCAACTGGATCTCGACCATCGATAGGCGGTAATACAGGTCTTCCCGGAATCGTTTCTCCGCGATGGCCGTGCGCAAATCGTGATTGGTGGCGGCGATCACCCGCACGTCGACCTTGCGCGTCGAGAGAGAGCCAACGCGCTGCACCTCCTGGTTTTGCAGGACGCGGAGCAGCTTGGCTTGCGTCGCGAGCGGCATATCGCCAATCTCATCGAGAAAGAGCGTGCCCCCGTGAGCGTACTCGATGAGTCCGACCTTGTCTTGCGTTGCACCGGTAAACGAACCCTTCACGTGGCCGAACAGCTCGCTTTCGAACAGCGTCTCCACGACGGCCGAACAGTTGACCACGACGTAACGGCCCGGCGCCGCAGGGCTGAGGCGATGGAGCGCGCGCGCGGCCAGGTCCTTGCCCGTGCCCGTCTCGCCGGTGATGAGCACTGTGCGGTAGTGCGGCGCGATGCGGCGGATGCGATAAAACACGTCCCACATGAGCGGGCTTCGGCCTACGATGCCTTCGAATTGGTGCGCGGCGGCAGCGTCGTCTTCGAGCGACAGGCTGTTTTGGCGGCGCGCCGCTTCGGATACGAGCTTGCCGATGCGCTCGCGGAGGGTCTGAATCGAAACCGGCTTGTTGAGATAATCCGCGGCTCCCTTCTTGATGGCTTCGACGGCCGTTTCGGTCGTATAGTGGGCGGTCATCAGCACCACCTCGATTCCGGGGTCGAACGCCATCACGCGCTCCAGCACCTCCAGACCGCTCAGGCCGGGCATGACGAGATCGGTGAGGACGATATCGGGACGTTTGGCGTAGACGAGATCGAGACCTTCGGCGGGATGGGAGGCGGTGAAGATCTCCAGGCCTTCGCGGCTGAGCGCGCTCGAAAGCATCTCGAGGCTGCCGGGGTTATCGTCGATGATCAGCAGGGATGCTTTGGGGGCCGTTCGTTCCGCCATATCCTCAACCTAGCAGGCGTTCCACTTCGCTGCGCAAGGTGGCCAGCCGGATCGGCTTCGTGATATAGCCGGAGAAGCCCGCGGCCAACGCCTGTTCGCGGTCCACGTCCATCGCGCTGGCGGTCAGTGCGACGACCGGCGTGGCGGCGAAAGCCGCTTCACTCCGCAGTTGACCGATCGCGCCGAAGCCATCGAGCTTCGGCATGTGGAGGTCCAGCAGAATCAGATGCGGGCGGCCGGCGCGCGCCAGGTCCACGGCCTCTTCGCCGTCGGAGGCTTCGATCACTTCGTAGCCGCAGCGCTCGAGCACGGTGCGAACCAGTTCACGGCTGGATGCCTTATCGTCGGCGACCAGGACTCTTTTCATTTCGCGCCGTCCGCTCCCTCCGCCAGCGGCATCGTGAAGGAAAAGCGGCTGCCCTGGCCGGGCGCGCTCTCCACCCGGATACGGCCCCCGTGAGCTTCCACCAGCTGTTTGGCGATGGCCAGCCCGAGGCCGGTGCCTTCCTTGACGCCTCTGGTCGTCGATCCGGCCTGATAGAACTTATCGAAGATCGCGGCGTGTTCCTCGGCCGCGATGCCGATGCCGGTGTCGCTGACGGAAATCTCGGCCATTCCGCCCTGGACCGCGGCGCCGACGCGGATGCACCCGCCCTCCGGCGTGAATTTTACGGCGTTGGTCAGCAGGTTGAAGAGAACTTCCTTGAACCGGAGCCGGTCGGCTTCCAGCGGGATCCCCGGCCCGGTCCATTCCAGGCGCAGGGATTTGGCGACCGCCTGCGGCCGAATGGTCGCCATCGCTTCCTCGACGGCGTTCGCGATATCGAACGTCTCCTTCCGCAAATCGAGCCGGCCGGACTCGATTCGGCTCAGGTCCAGAATATCGTTGATCAGCTCCAGCAGATGCAGCGAGTCCTTATGGATATGGCCGACGAAGCGCTTCTGCTTCTCGTTCAACGGGCCTTCCAATTCCTCCGCCAGAAGCTCCGCGAAGCCGATGATGGTGTGCAGCGGCGTCCGCAGCTCGTGGCTCATGCTGGCGACGAATTCGGTCTTCAGGCGGTTGGCCTTTTCGGCCTCGCGGTTTCGAATCTCCAACTGCCGGTTGGCCGCGGTGAGCTCGGCCGTAAAGCGCTCATGCATTTCGCGGATTTGCCGCTCGGCGCGTTTGCGCTCCGTGATGTCGCGGACGATTGCGGTCACGCGCATCTCGCCGTCGTAGGTCACGGGGCTGAGGCTGATCTCCACGGGGACGCGGGCGCCATCCTTGCGCTCAATGTGCAGGTCCAGTCCGCTGCCCATCGGCCTGGTCACCGGATGCGCCCAGTACGCGGCGCGATGGCCGGAATGGCGGGAACGCAACTCCTCGGGCGTGAGGATCTCCATGCTCTGCCCCAGCAACTCCGCGCGGCTGTACCCGGAGAGCCTTTCGGCGGCGGCGTTCACCAGTACGATCCGGCCTTGCGCGTCAATCTCCAGGATCGCGTCCGGCGCGGCCTCGAGGAGTTCGCGAAAACGGCGCTCGGCGATCACCTGCGCGCGCGCCTCCTTTTCCAGCGCCATCAACTTGCGGTATTCGTGCTCGCCGAAAGGCGCGGCGGCATCGGCCAGAATCGCCACTCCGTCGAGCTGCAGACCGTTGATCGCGAGATCGTACCGGCCGTCGCGAAGCCGGTCTTCGAATGCCTGGAGGTCGCCGACGAGATCTGCCGATACCTGGAACCCGGCTCGTTCCAACTGAGCGATGACATGGTTCGATCCGGCGCCGTTTGGCTGGAGCAGGAGCACCCGGAGGTGCCGGCGGGAAGCGGCGTCGGAAACAGGCATCATCAACAGAGCTCTTTATCTTCTTTTCAGTTTACCGCCGCTCCATTCCCCTGCGCCTGCGGGCGCATGGGATTTCGCGGCGTGCGCCGGATGGCGCAGGGGAGCGGGGGCCGGCGCTGCATTTCCGGCTGTAGCGATGGAAGCCGGCATGCACGCATCGGCGGACGCAAGAGGATTCGATGTCCGGGATTGCGGAGCTTACGCTGGGAGAGATTGCGATCGAATGCCCCGGCGCTGCCCCCGTCTTTGAGAAGTATCGAATGGACTACGGTTGCGGCGGCAGGCGGCGCTTCCTCGATGCTTGCCTTCAGGCAGGACTGGATCCGGCGGGCATCGAGGCGGAGATTGCTGCGTCGGAGTCCAGTCCGGTGGAATCAAAGCCTTGGAAAGCTGTTTCCCTCCAGGCCCTGATTCGTCACCTCGTCGAAGTAGATCATCCGTGTCTTCGGAAGGGATTGATCGATCTGGATCGGGCGCTCATGAAAAGCGCCGTTGCCGCCTCGCTGCAACGCGCTCTTTCGCGCCTCACACGAGAACTGAATCTGCATCTGGACCGCGAAGATGCGATGGTTTTTCCGGTGATCGTCCGTCTGGAGGCGGCGCGCGAAGCGAATGCGGTGTTTCCCAGGCCGGTGTTCGGCTCGGTCCGCCACCCGATCTGGATGATGGAGCAGGAGCATCGGAAGGCAGCGGCAATTCTGGATGAGGCGCTGGTGCTTGCCAGACAAGACACGCCTGGCGATGCGGATCGCGACGCGCTCCGATCGTTCCGCGAGTCGCTGGAGGCGTTCGAAATCCGTATTTACCGCAATTTTCACCTGGAAAACAATATCCTGTATCCGCGCGCGGCGCGTTTGGAACAGGAAGCAACGGCCTGAGATGTTTCGCGCGCAGGGGGGAGACCCGGCGCGCGAAGGCAGAGGCAGGCGCATTCCGCGGACAGCCGCTACTTCTTCAAAGTCCGGATATACGCAACCACATCGTCCGCCGTAGCCCCGGTGATGGAGGTGATCGGGCGCATTTTGCCTTTGCCGGTCGTGATGACCTTCTTGATCTCCTCATCGCTCCTGCCCTGGACCTCGGGCGATTTCAGATCTTTCATGTCTACCTTCATCATTTTGGCCACGGCCGGATTCGGCGTTCCGTCCGCGCCGTGGCATGACTTGCACGATCTTTCAAACACCGCCTGCCCGGCTTTGACGTCCGCCGCGGCACAAAAGGCCGCCGCAGCGGCCATGATCGTCAGAATGTGTCCTGCTCTTCGCATTGTGTGAGTCTCCTTTTTGAATTGGTCATTCGTGGCCCTGCCCTATTTCGATGGCGGATCCGTGGCCCCCGGCGCCGGCGCCAACCCCAGATCCGTCAGGATCTTCGGCCTGGCTTCATCGACGCCGAGCACGTTATGGCAGGCATTGCAGTCCTGCGTGATCGTCTCGCCGCCCTTGGACGCGTGCGATCCATCGTGGCAGCGGAAACAGCCGGGAAAATCCGTATGTCCGATGTTGGTTGGATATTTGCCCCAGGTTACGTTCATCTCCGGAAAGACGTTCCGGTTCCAGATCGCCAGCACTTCTCTGGCCGCGGCGTTCACGTCGCCGGCATGCTGCGCGTAGACCGCCGGGTAGCTTTGCCGGTAGAAAGCCGTGAAGGTTGCGGGAATCTTTTCCGCCGCTTCGGCGCGCGTTTTGTATTCCGCCTTCAGAATTTCCAGGCCTTTCTTCTTCGCGAACGGCAAGGCAGGCGAAATCGCGCCACGATTCATGGCCTGATCGAGCGCGCGATCGGGCGATTCGTAGGCGTGGGCGGGCCGGTTGTGGCAGTCCATGCAGTCCATCTCGCGCGCGGTCATCTTGGGGTCCTTGGCGCCGAAGGCCGTCGTCTTGCCGTTCACGGTGTATTCCACATACGGAATGTTCTGGCGGGACTCGTCCGACCAGTAGCGGATCTGCACCTGTCCGGGGCCCTTCCCCAGGTGCGTCCCATGAATGCCGATACCGTTATTGCCGCCCCCGATCTTCATCAGCAGGACCGTCTCGGTCTTCGTGTTCGATTCATCCTGCGCGAAGGTGGGGAACACCTCGAGGCGGTCCTGCCCGTACTTCTGCGGCCAATGGCACGCTTCGCAGGTCTCGCGCGCCGGGCGGAGGTTGTGTACGGGCGTCGGGATCGGCCGCGGGTAGGTGTTGAACGTGACCGCGAAGACCTGCCCCACGCCGGAAAGCTTGCTCTTCACGAACCACGACGCCCCCGGTCCGATGTGGCACTTGACGCAATCCACGTGCGAGTGCGGCGAATTCTGATAGGCGGTGTACTCCGGCTGCATCACGCTGTGGCACGTCAGGCCGCAAAACGTCACCGAGTCCATATAACTCACGGCGCCGTACGTCAACTGGCTGGCGATGGCGATGTTGAGCGCCGTGGTCGCTCCCACGAAGTACACCAGCTTGCGGAGTTCGCGGTTGCGCCACGTCAGCGGCGGAAACTCCGGCGGGTACAGCGATTGCCGTCCCTCGCGTTTGCGCTTGATCCACATGCCGAGCGGGATCATCAGCAGACCCAGGAAGAACGGCGCCGGCAGCGCCAGGAACGCCAGAATGCCCACATACGGGTTCTCGGTTTCGCCGCGCAGCGTGACCGGCAGGAGAAACAGCCAGAAGATCGTGGCGGTGGTCACCAGCACGATCCCCGCCAGGCTGATCCAGTTATTGGCCAGATGAACGACCGGGGAGGGCCATCCCCCGCCTTTCCGATTCCGATTCTCAGGCGTCATGTCCTGTCCACTCTCCGCGAATCCCGGCATGCGCTGCCGCCGCCTTTCCCTCTTCGTAATCTTTGAAGCTGTATCCGGTCAGGAACGCCGTATCCAGAGGGTAAACATCCGGATCGAAAATGACCGAATAGAAGTGCCAGACCGCGATCGCCAGCGTGGCGAGCAGCGCCTCATAGAAATGCACCGAAGTTGCTACATCCAGCCAGAGCTTCGGCAGGAATCGCAAGGCCCAATTGTTCGCCCACAGCAGCAAGCCGCTCGCGGCCATCACGGCCGCGCCCCACACCACCGCCCAGTATTCCGCCTTTTCGATATAGCTATGGGCCGAACGCCGCGGCCTGCGTCTACGGAGGCCGATGTTGTACGCGAAATTCTCCAGCGCCTCGCGCGGATCGTTCGACTTGGGCAGCATTTCCCTCCAGTGCTCCCGCAGCCTCCGGCTCGCGATCAGCGAGATTCCGTGCGCCACCGCCACCGCCAGAAACACCGCCGCCGCGATCCGGTGGATCAGGCTGCGGATCGGATACGCGCTCTCCATCAGCAGCAGGGGGCGCGCCCATGCCTGGTCCGGATACTTCAGCGCGAAACCCGTCCACACCAGCGTGAAGAACGAGACGGCCAGCACCGCGTGTTCCACGCGCTCGAACGGCAGCATCCGCATCTCGCGAGCGGCGCGAGGGGTTCCGGCTGCCACGGGCCCGCCCTTGGCGAATCTCGCCCGGATCAGTTTCCGCCACCAATCCCCCAGGTTGTGCAGCAGCATCAGCCCGATGGTCGCGGGAATCAGCAGCAGGTAGAACCCTCGCACCCAGCGCACCGGCGCGGGATCGGTCTTGCCCTGCAGGAAATGAACCCGGGTGATGGCGAAGCGAGTTCCCGCGCCCGGATGGCACTTGCCGCACGTTTTGGGCAGGTTCTTGGGATTGACGGTCGACTTCGGGTCCGCCGAGGCCAGAATATTGTGTACGCCATGGCAGCTCGCGCAATTCGCCACCGTCTGCTGTCCGGATTTCGCGGCCAGGCCGTGGAAGGATTCATCGAAGCTGAGGAGCCGGTCCGCGGGAAGCCCGAACCGGCGCGTAAGCCGCACGTCGCCGTGGCAGCTTCCGCAGGTCTCGCGGATGCGCGCCGCGTTCACCGGAGAGGCCGGATTTTCCGGCTTGATGATCCGGTGCTCGCCGTGGCAGTCGGTGCAGACCGGCGCCTGCGCGATGCCGTGCGCCGCCGCCTGCCCGTGGACGCTTGCCTTGTACTCGCCGGCCACCTCGCTGTGGCACATCCCGCAGGTATCCGGCACCGCGATGTGAAAGGCGGCGGATTTGGGGTCCACCAGTTCGTGTGCGTCGCTGTGGCACACGCCGCAATCGGGCGCGGCGTCGTTGCCGGCCTTTCGCGCGAGGCCATGGACGCCATTGGCGTACTCGCCCGCCTGATCCTGGTGGCAGGTGACGCACTCCGGCTTCGACATTCCGTACGGATGCGGCCCCGCCGCCTTGGCCGTGCCCGGCGCGCCCGCCGGCAGCGCCTCGTGGCAGGTGTCGCAGGTCAGGTCCGCGTGGGCGCTCCTGGCCAGTCTCTGCGACTGTTGATGGCACTCGGCGCAGTCTGCCGCATCGAGGCTCCGGCCCGCCGCTCCCATCAGCATCGGCAGCAGGAGAGCCAGCGGCGAACCGTGCCGCAATCGCCGGTTCACGTGATCCCCCTTGCCTACTCCGGTATGATCGTCGATGTCGTGACCCACAGGTGATAAAGATAGATTCCCGCGATCGTCAGGCCCAGCAGCACGGTCATTGCGGTCAGCGCCTTGCCCCACTTATCGATCAGCTCCAATTTTTCCGCAACAACGGTCTGCTGCCGGAGCATGGCCTGCTCGCCATCGGCCAGGTGCAGTGCATCGTCCTCGCCGCTCGCCACGAACAGCCGCCATACGATCAACACCATCGTGGAGGCTGCCAGCAGCCCCCACACGATCAGCAACGGTACGTAATTCATCGCTCACCTCTCAGATCCGCCTCGCCGTCAATTCAAGCCGCATCGGTCGAACGTCGTGCCCGTAGCCTCTTCGATCGCGTCCACGACCAGCAGGAGGTAGGCGTCCAGCGCGCAACGCACCTCCTGGCGGGCGTCGCACGGTCCGTCGCTCGCCCGTTCCGAGCAAACCCGGCAGACGTTGCGCCGGATCGCATCCACGTAATCGTTGATGTCATCGCTCCGCACGGAATCGATCGCCTGAGCCACCTGCGGGAACAGGTGGAATAAGGCGCACCGGCCCGGTTCTTCCAGGCCGCAATTGCCCTCTGCCGTCCGCTCCGTGCACACACTGCAAATCCGGTTGCGGACGATCGTTTCCAGTTCGGCCAAAGACCGCTTCATACGCGCCTCCTTGCCCCGTCCACGCCCGCTCCGGAGCCGTCCGGAGCGCCCATCCTGATCCCGGCTGCCTCTGATCGTGCAAGCCGGACTCCACCCTGCGCGACGCCAAGTTCGTTTGATTTCGAGGGGTTTCGACCGGCTGAGCCGATTCCCTGGGGCTATTGGCGCAATGCCGGCTGCGCCGCTGCGGGATATCCCGCTGCATTCTGCGGCGCGCATGGCCTACCTCGACCCCGGATAACCCTCCAGGCTCTTGTGCTCCTGGAAGTACTTACCCGCCGGCTTCAACTCCTTGGCCTCGGGAGTCCCCGCCTTCGGAGCGGCCTGGACGTGGCAATAGGCGCACGCTTTCTTCGTCTGCTTCGTGTAGTCCGGCTTGCCATACGACACGGTCGAGCAAACCAGGAATCCGCCGAGCACCAGGGCTGCCGGCACGACGATCTTCCACTGCGAGATAAACTTCATCGGCGCTCCTTCTTCTTGTGGTTCAAATACGCGATCAGGCCCGACATATCGGCCGCGTCCAGCCGCGGCCAGGGTATGCCGTGCGCCTTCATTTCGTCGAGCATTGCCGGCCCGTGGCGCCATAACGCGGAGATCATTGCCGGACCGCTGAAGACCGCATCTCCGGCCGTCAGGTCCGGCGCATGGCCGGTCGTGTGGCACCCGGCGCAGCGCTTCGCAACGAAGACTCTCGCTCCGCGCGCAGGGTCGCCCGAGTCCTCGAAGAACTGGCGCGCCCAAAGATAGCTGAGCAGTTCGCTCATCTCGCCCGGGCGGAACTCCGCCGTCCTTGCGCCCGCGGCCCGCATTTTGGGCGCGTGGTCCCACATTTGCGCGGCAATTTCGGTCACGGTCCGGCCCTTGATCCGGACGGCCAGCGCGGTTCCCGATTCATGGCAGCCGGCGCAACCTTTCGACTGGAACAGTTCGAGGCCTTTAGCGCCCGTCGTGACGGCCAGGCCCGCCGGTTTGCCGCGCGTTTCCGGCAGGTTGCGCAGGTAGACCAGAAGGTCCGCGAGATCCTGGCCGCTGAGATAGGGCCATGGCGTCCTGCCCCCGCTCGTGGCGGCCAGCATGCGCGGCATGTGATTCCACATCTGTTCGGTAAGCCCGAAGGGGCGGTTTAAGTCCTCCCAACGGCTTACCGGAGGAATGCCGGGCTGGAGTTCCTGGTCCAAACCATGGCATCCCGAACAACCGCGGGTATTAAAGATGCGCTTGCCGCGGGCGGCATCGCCGGGCTTCTCGAAGTAGCGTGTCGAGTAGAAATAGGCGAAGAGGTCGGCAGCCGCCTGCGCATCCATGGCTCGTGGAGGTGTCGCGGCCTTCCGGATGGCGGACCACATGGCGGGGGCATGGTTCCACATGGCGGCGCAAAGAGCCGCGGGTGTGAAATTGCGGTCGACCAGCTTGCCTAAATCCGGCGCGATCGCGCCGCCGCTGCCATTGATGCTGTGGCACTGCACGCAGGAGAGCGAGCGGAAGAGGTCCTGGCCGCGGGCGGAATCGGCGGTAAACGGCGCCGTCTGCGCAACGGCCGCGGGAACCAGACAGAAGAGCCAGAGGGATCTCATCGCGTATACCTCAATCCCGCCGTGACTAAGTGGGTACGGAAGCCTTCGAACAGATAGAAGGGCTCGCCGTAACCGTAGTATTGCCACTGGGCGAACAGGCTGACGTGCCGGTCCACGGGGAACCATAGCTTCGCGTTCGGCTGGAAAAAGCTCGTGGGCCGGCTGCCCGAAGAGAGCAGGAGAGAGCCGCCGGCCTCGAGCTTCGGCGCCATTCCACCGGCACGCGGAAGGCTGAAGTGGAACAGCGCCGTTACCGTATGGGAGTTGTCCGTATACCGGGAAAGCTGCGGCTGCAGCGTGCCGGGATCGAGATAGTTCACCTGCGAGGTCAGGTCCGCGCGCGAATAGATTCCGAGGAAGCTGAACGGCTTTTCGCCGGCGGGCGACCAGAACACGGAAATCGATTCCTGATAGGCCCGGAAGCCGTAATTCATCCCGCCGTACGGATTGAAGTTGTTCAGCAGGCTGAAATTCCCCGAAAAGCTGAGCGAACTTGTGGCCTGATAGCGGGCTTGCGTGCGAACGCGCTGGTAATTATAAAGGCTGGTGCGGAAATAGACGTTTCCGCTCGACGCCGCCTCGGCCTCGCCGGAGAGCGTGAGCTTCCGCGTGGCGTGGAACGTCGCGCCGCTCAGGCCCACGTTGCGGCGTAGCGTAACCGTATCCGCGCTGGCGAGCCCGGCGGGCGGAAGGACGGCATCGTTCGCGTTCCCCCACACATAGCGGTACCCGCCGCGGAGGGTCAGCCGGGAAGTCGCGTCGAAGAAGACGTCGATTTCCGCCTGATTGTAATTGGTGACCAGCGAGGAAGCGAGCGCTTCGCTGAGCGAAATCGCGCTGCCGGCGCCGGTGGTCAGCACCTGGTTCTCACTGGAGGATGCGGCGTTGTGCAGGCGGTCCGTCAGCCAGGTTTCCGTGAGGCGCAGCCGCTTCCATGGCCGCATCTCCGCGCCGAAACTGCCGGTCGTATGTGGGAGATTGGCCGCCGATGATACGAGATACTGCTGGCCGGTGTAGAAGAGGATCTGGCTTTGCAGAAACTGATTCCCGGCGGCGAATTGCTGATAGTTCACGGCCGTATCGGGCTTGCTGTAAAGGAACTGGCCATAAATGTCCAGCCAGGAGGTTACGTTGGCGGTCAGCACGCCTCTCGAATAGATGCTGTCGCCGCGGATTCCGTAAGCGCCGAGAAAGTTCGTCAGATAAGTCTGCTGGCCGAAGGGCGGCGTGGGCATGTTGCCGAAGTTGGTGCCGCCGTTCTGAAAAACGCTCTGGTCGTCGTGAAAGGTCGTGCCGCCCTGTTCGACCGTGGCATTCCAGCGGCGAAGGCGAATGTGTATCCCGCCCCGGTAATTATTGGTTCCATCGAGGAAGTCTGCCGGCAGGGGGAACTGATTGCCGGTGGAGACGAACGTGGTGACACCGTGGCCCGAGCCGCGATCGAAGTCGTACGCAAGATACGGGCTGATCCAATTCCCCGGCAGGAAATCGAGCTCGAAGCTCCCGATCCGCCGCCGGAGGTCGAAAGACTGTTCATTCAACGCGATTCCGCGTGTGACCAGCAGCGGATCGGCGTAGGTCGGCAGATTGTCGAATAGCGCGAAGTCCCGGTAGTCCGCGTTGAAGTGGTAGAGCCTCTGCTTGCGCGCATCCAGATGGAGAGTTTCGGAGGGCTCATCGCCCCAACCGTACGCGCGGCCGTGAATTTCGTCGAAAAAGCGATGCGACGGATCGGCGATGGTGAACTCCGTGCCGAGCAGCTTGGGGCCCGACCCGAGATTGATGAAGGTCCGGTAGGCCTCGAGACTGCCGCCGACGTCCGTGCGCCAGCGATAGCCGAGATCGACCCAGCCCGCGAGCCACTCCTCGCTCGAGGGCGTGGGCGATTGCTGGGCGGCCGGATCGGCCGGCGGAGCGCTCTGCGACGGTTGCGGCGGAGTGGATGCCGGTTGTGCAGGCGGGCTCTGCGCCATCGCTGCCACGCAGACCGAAATGAGGGACACCAGCAGCTTCATCATTTCAGGAGGTTCCTGTCCACGTGGCTGCCGTGGATCTTTTGATGGCATACCGTGCAGTTCTGGTAGACCGGCGAGCGCAAATCGTGAAACGCCGGCGGCACTACGCCCGCCACCGGCCTCGAGTTCATCGCGGGCAGGTTCGCGTGGCATTCCAGGCACACAAACCGCACCTGAGCGCGCGTCAGCATGCGGGGATTCGACGAACCATGGGGCTCATGGCAGGTCTGGCAGCCCTCGAAACGCACCGGCGCGTGCTCGAAGGCGAAGGGCCCGCGCTTGTCGCCGTGACAGTTCAGGCAGCCCGGTTCGTTTCCGGCGAACGCCCGGCCCATCGCGGGACGGAGGCTGCCATGCGGGTTGTGACAGTCCACGCAGCTCATGGCATTCTCCGGCACGCGGTGGTGATTGGGCTGTTGGAACTGGGCCACCACATTGACATGGCAGCGCTCGCACTGCGCGTTGACGGCGGCCTGCCCATGCGGCAGGAGTCCGAGGGGTCCCGCGGCGTGAATCTGATGACAGCTCGTACAGGGAACCTGGTTTTTCGCATGGCTGCTTTGCAGGCGGCCGGACCGAGTCTCTTCGTTGAGGTGGCAGCTCAAGCAGATTCGATCGGCGGCCGCGGCGGCCAGTTTCGATGGGACCCGGATATCCGCCGCCGAGGCCGACTCCGCATGTTTCGCCCCCGGACCGTGGCACGATTCGCAGGCTTTGCCTGCAAAGCCGCGCCTGTGATCCGTCTCCACGGCCGCGTGGGGGCTCTTCATGACGCCGTTGTACAGGTCTTCGTGGCAGGTCTGGCACGCCTGCGATCCGGCGTAGGGAGAGGCCGCTGCCGCGGGCGCGACCACAGCCGCTGCGTTCTGCGCGGCAGCGGCCGCGGCCAGCAGGAGCGGAACGATACTGAGAGCGATCGCGCGATGGTTCAGCATTCCCGGTTCCGGTTTGGCAGCGGCCCCCGATCCCACTTAGTACTGCGCATGCACCTGGCCGACGCTGAAGGCGCCGCCGGTTCCGTGACACACCGCGCAGCTTTCGCCGAGGCTGTTCGAGTTCGAGAGGAAGTGCGACGCCGCCGGCATATCGACGTGGCAACCAGAACAGGCCGACGCGACCGGCAGAACCGGATTGATCGGTCCTTGCGGATCGGTCACCTGGTTGCGTCCCGTGGGCAGATTCTGCTCGCTGCCGTTGACGTGGCACATCGAGCAGTTGGCGAGATCGGTGGCCTGGCCGTTGGGACTCATCGCCGGAAACAGCGTGTCGCTGAAGTCGTTGTGGCTGCCGCCGTAGCCGACGACGACGTAGCTCCTCCCGGCTGCCTGCATGTTCACCCCGTCGTGGATGCGGTGGACCAGCAGGTTGAAATTGATGCCTTGCGGCGGTTGCGGTTTGTCGGACGCCACCTGGGCGATCGGCCGCATCGTGAAATCGGTGTTGGACGGGTTATGGCAGAGCACGCAATACTCCGTGTTGTTGCGCAGGCCGCCGTGGACGGAGAGCGATACGTGGCACTTGTTGCAATTGGCCAGCGCGACGACCTGCCGCCGCTTCGCCACGGGCGAGCCATCCACCGAAAAGTAAGTCACCTGGTTCGGCGCGCCGTATTGGACCGTCTGCTGCTTGGTGGTGCCGGCGAGAATCGTTTCGCTCCGCCGTGCTTCCACGCCGATCGCGAAGGTGCCGGATGCTCCCGCCGGAACCGTGTGGGTGAAGTTATAGGTGCAGAGCCCGCTCGCGTCGCAGGAGGCCTTCGCAGCGCTCTCCGTGACATAACCCGGAGTGTTGCCGGTGTCGCTGCCGAAGCTGGTATATCCGTAATCCGTCGTTGGTCCCGCCATGGTGAAGGAGATCGAGCCCAGAGCGGAGAGCGGCACAGTGGCGTTGTTCTTGTCCGTCACGGTGAACGTCACCGCCGGGGCGCTCCCGGCCGCCGTGTTCGTGACGCCTTTGATCGTGACGTTCAACCCGGAAAGCAGGCTCGATGCGGTGGGAGCCACGTGCGCGCCTTTGATCGACGCGTCGAAATCGAGCTCACCCTGCGGGATGTGGCACGTGGCGCAGAGATTGTCGTCGAACTGCGGCCCGCCGGCGTGGTTTTTGCCGGAAGCGAAGTCCACGTCGTCATGGCAGGAGCCGCAGGCCGCGCGGGTCGGATTGGTGAGATAGGCGGTTTTCTGCGCGGCGCCGGTATCCTGCGCATGGCAGGTTTCGCAGCGGCGCGGATCGGCCGGGTCCGCCGGGAACACGACCTTTGAGAAGTCCGAGGTCCCGAAGCTGGTGGTGATCGCATACGGAGTGCCGGCCTTGACGCTCGGCAGATTCGCGCCCATGTGCAGCTTATGGAAGAAGACCTTGGCGTCCATCTGATAGCCGTTATTCGGGTCGACCAGTTGCGGGGTATGGCACATGACGCAGAGGTTCAGGCCGCGCCGCGAGCCGCCGTGCGCCGATAACTGGTCGTGACAGGCATTGCAGCTTGCGGTCTCGATGACATCGCGGGTGTGCGTCACCTTGGCGCCGTTCGGCACGAAATTGAAGGTCGTGCTCGCGTAATTGGTGCCAAGATTGAAGGCCGTCAGGTCGCGCGATCCGTAAACGCCGATGGTGTGGGTCGCGCCGGCATCGAACCCTGCGGGCGCTTTGGTCTTGAAGACATATTGATAGGCGCCCGGGCCCAGCGGCGTGGTCGTGCCGCCCGAATCGGCGCCGGGCTGGTTGGTGGATGCGATCAGCGAGCCGGTAACGGTCCTGGTCGTATAGGCCGTATATTGTTCCTGCCCGTTGGGCAGAACTGCCGCCACGAAGCTCAGGCGGATCGAGCCGGGCGTCGTTACGCCGGCCGTATCGAGAGGCAGTCCGCTGGGGTCCGCCACCGTATATTGCGCCGTAATGGTTCCATCCGGAGCTACGGTTGCGCCGGTCACCTGAACCACCAGCCCCGGACGGACGAACTCGACAGTCCGTGGATCCGCATAGAAGGCCTTCTCATGCGGTGAGTAGCGGCGCACTTCCTGAGCGGCGGTCAAGCTGGCCACGATCAACGTCCAGATGCCCGCTTTCCTGATTCTGCTATGAAGTTTCATAACTGCTCCACTTGTTTCGTGCTCTTCCGTATCCGTTAAAGGCCGGCGGGTTGGGCTTGGTCTGCGCCGAATTGCTCAAGCCGCCGCGCTTTGACCCAGCCCGCCGCTTCTCTGTCCTTGTACTGCCAGAGAATTCAACTGTCACGCGCTGCCGGTGTGTGCACCCGATCCGCCAATCGTTCGCCGCGTCTCACCCGGCGCCTCGTTTCCGCTAAGTCGCGGCGGTATGGCGGTCCCTATCGTTGACGCCATGCGGCGCCCACCCGGAGCGCCCCCGGAGAGCGGCCGGTTGGGTGGGATGGCGCAGCTTTCTGCGCGGAATGGCTCGCCTGGGTATTCCAGACTGCTCAAAAACGGGCCGCTGACTCCGGCGCATCGATTGCAATGCAGTCTGCCATGAGGTTCGATGAAGCTCCGCTGCTGGTGATCTGGGAAATGACGCAGGCATGCGACCTGGCCTGCGCGCACTGCCGCGCCTCGGCTTCCCCCTGGCGGCACTCATCCGAACTCACCACCGGGGAAGCCGGCCGGCTCCTGGAGACCGTCAGGGAATTTGGCAATCCCTTAATGGTCTTTACCGGCGGCGACCCTCTCAAGCGGCCGGATCTGTTCCCCCTCCTCCGCCGCAGCGTGGAGCTGGGACTGAGAACGAACATCAGTCCCAGCGCCACGCCCTTACTGACCCGGGACGTGATCCACGCCTTCCAGGATTGCGGCGTGGCCCGCATGGCGATCAGCCTCGACGGAGCCGACGCTGCCACGCACGATGGCTTCCGCGGCGTGCCCGGCACCTTCGACCGGGCGGTCGATGCGCTCGAAGAAGCGCAGCGCATCGGCCTCGAGACGCAGCTTCAGACCACGGTCACCCGGCGCAACATGCATCAGCTCGGCCGTATCGCGGAAATCGCCGCGAGAACCGGAGCGCGCATGTGGAGCCTCTTCTTCCTGATCCTCACCGGACGCGCCCTGGAGGGCGACGATCTGGCCGCGGAGGAATACGAGCAGGTCTTCGAGACGCTCTTCCAGTTATCCCGGCGCGTCTCCTTCGATATCAAGACGACGGAAGCGATGCATTACCGCCGCTATCTGGCGCGGCGGATGCGCGAGGAGATGTGCGAGCCAGAGCCCGAACGGACCGTCTGGCGCACCGCGGGAGTGAGCGACGGGCGCGGCTTTATCTTCATCTCCCATACCGGCGAAATCTATCCGAGCGGCTTTCTGCCGATCTCCGCCGGCAATGTGCGGGTGGACTCTCTGGTGCACGTCTACCGCAATTCGCCGTTGTTTCTGGAGCTTCGCGACGCCGACGCGCGCCATGGCAAGTGTGGAGTCTGCGAGTACCGCAAGCTGTGCGGCGGCTCGCGCGCACGCGCGTTTGCCCTTACCGGCGATTATCTGGCGCCGGACCCGCGGTGCACGTACCAGCCGGAGACGGCAGCCGCTCCGGCAGGCGTTCTCACCGCCCGCGAAAAATCGGCACCAGCTCGATGATCAGGATCGTGATCACCAGCAGCTCCAGAATGAAACTGCGGGCTTCGCGGAATTCATTGACCATGAACTCGTACAGCTCGGCGGCTGTCTGTAGTTTCTCGTCAACCAGGCTCCGGTAGTCGTCGGCGCCGACCTTGCCCGCGGCCAGGCGGTAACACCGCGCGTAATACATATCGCTCAAAAATTTGATCGCGTGGTCGGCCCGTTCGGTCAGCTCGGTGACCTCGAGGCGGAGCTGGTTCAGGTGCGATGCTTCCCGCGCCAGGCGCCAGCGGGAGAGCAGGCCGCCCCGCCGTTCGAGCGCGGCATAAGTGGCTGCCATCAGCGGCGTCAGGATCTCGTCATAGCGCCGGTATTCGAGAAGCTGCGTGTTGGCGTACTCGAGCAACTGAATCAGCGGCGCGGCGCCTTCGGGCGTGTCGTAAACCATGGCCGCCAGCCAGCCGACTACGAGGAGGTCCGTCGGATAGTAGCTCAGACTCGCCGCGAAAACGTCGTTCTGTTCGCCTTCGGAAAGAACCTGCGTCTCGCCGCGGATCACCTGGATGATCTCGCGGCCGTAGCGGCGGATCAACTCCGATCCCGCGGGCGCTACGCCCGTCCCCTCGTCGACCTCTTGCAGATGGATTACATAGTATGCCTCGTCGAGCCACTCCGGATACGGTTTGTGCAACGCGGGCTGCAGCCGGGCGAGTCGGTCGCGAACGGTTTTCGTTCCGCGGCGCTCCACTTCTCCGGCCTCGATCCAGCGGTTGGAGAGCGAGATCAGGCCCGGCCAATCGGTCTCGAACGGCATCACGATCTCAAGGCTCACCACGCCGTAATCGAAGTAGCGAAGGCTGGCGGCCGCGGATTCCCCGGTGGCCAGTTGCACCGGGTCGCAGGACTCCTGCACCGGAGGGCGCTCGAAGCGGACGTACTCGGGCGCCGGCAACTTGAAACCGGGAGAGCGCCCCGGAGGCTCCGCGCCGAGCAGCGCCCGGAGCCGATCCAGGTCGAACGCTTCCGCCACATCGTAGAGCAGCAGCGCGTGCAAGGATCCGCGGCAGATGGGCACGGTACCAGTGTAGGCAACCGGGCTACCGATGCGCCGCCATCCTATCGGACGGGCTGGCAAACGCCCGGAGATCGCCTGCACGACCGACGCGCGCTCGGAATCGGAAGGAAAAGATATACATTTCCAGAAACTTGTGATCTATGGTACAGTTACTCGGTCGCTGATCCATCCCATATGCTCCGACTCCATCCGGCAGCCCGAACGGCCGTGCTCGGGCTGTGCACCGCTGTTGCTGCCGCCGCTCCCGTTGCAGCCGATCCCGTTTACCAGGCCTTGCGCCAGGCTCCGATTACCGGCGCCTTTGTGGCCGATAACATCGTCCTTCATCGCGACGCCGGCACGCTCACGCTGAAGAGCGGGACCATCGGCTTCACCGCGCCGGCGATGGGACACGATACGGTTGTGGTCTTTGTCGGAGAGGGCGAGTTCGACCTCACCCCGGTTCCGTCCATTGAGAAGAGTTATCTAAAGAGCCTGACCGACCAGGACTCGGTTCACGAGAGCTTCGACCGCGCCCTGGCTGTCGGACGGTTTCGCCGATTTCTCGGCGGCATTGTTTCTGCAGTTCACCGTCGAGCAGCATATGACGCCCGGCATGGACGCCGCGGGCAACCATAAGATGGACTGGTTCTTTTCGGAATCGGTATACGGCACGGCGCTGCCGAAATACAACCTGGATTACACGGTGACGCCGGAATCGAACGGCAAATTTCTGCTGAAAGGCTCGCTTGTTCAGAGCGGTGTTCCCGCCGATTTCCTGATGCTGGTGCCGATCTACGCCGATTTCGACGGGCCCATTTCCCGGCTTGGTTCGGCGCGCATGAAGGGCAGCACCACGCTGCCGGTGCAGATCGAATTGCCGAAGAAACCGCGCCGCGTGATGGTCAATTACCTTCACGACGTGCTGGAGCAGTAAGAACGCGCACAAACCCGGTAGGGACCGGATGTGCGTCATAAATAATTTCGATTCGACATTCCCCCTCTAAGC
>DATGMB010000037.1:0-49950 GCA_035293845.1 Bryobacteraceae bacterium | reverse complement strand
ACCGCGCCGCTGCCGATCAGGCCGTCGGTGAAATAGATCTGCTCGCGGCCGGCCGAGGCCAGGTCGGTGTTGCGCTCGTGCGCCGCCACGCCGACGATCTCAAACCACTCCGCCTGAGGCGTGTTCACCCGCACCAGAATGCGCTGCCCCACAGCCGAGCGTCCGGGAAAAGCCTTGGCGGCGAGGTTCTGGTCGATGATCGCAACGCGCCGCGCTGGGACGTTATCCGCCTCGGTGAATTCGCGGCCCTCGAGGATGGGCGTGCGCATGGTGCGGAAATAGCCGGGCAGCACGATCTGGAAATCGGCCGCCTGGAAGCGGCTGGAATCGGTCAACGCTTCTTCCTTACCCCAGCGGATCGGGCTGAAGCCGCCGGTCAGCGGCAGAGGGAAGGCGGCGGTCACGCCTTCCACGCCCGCGATCCCCGCCAGCCGGTCATGAATCTGGCGAATGAAGGCCGCCCGCTCCGCCGGCGTGTTCGCCGGGCGGCCGCCCAGGAGTTCGAACGTGAGCAGACCGCGGGATTCGAAGCCCGGCTCGACGTGCCGCAGCGCGAGGAACGTGCGCACCATCAGCCCGGAGCCGATGAGCAGCACGAACGCCAGCGCCACCTCCGCCACCACCACGATCCCGCGCACCATTCCGCCGCGCGCCAGGCCGGTATTGCGGCCGCCGCGCAACAGATGAGCGAGATCCGGCCGCGCCGCGCGCGCCACGGGCGCGAGCCCGAACAGAGCCGCGGCGGCCAGGCTGGCGAGCACGGTGAACGCCAGCACCACCGGGTCGATGCGCACCTCCGCCAGGCGCGGCAACGTGGCCGGCGCAATCGCCAGCAATTCGCGAATGCCCGCCCACGCCAGCGCGACTCCCAGCGCGGCGCCCGCGCCCGCCAGCAGCAGCGATTCCGCCATCGCCTGCCGCACCAGGTCCCAGCGGCTGCCGCCGATGGCCGCCCGCACCGCCAGCTCGCGCTCGCGCAGCGACAGGCGCACCAGCAGCAGATTGGCCACATTGGCGCAGGCGATCAGCAGCAGGAACACCACCGCGCCCATTAG
This sequence comes from Bryobacteraceae bacterium, assembly GCA_035293845.1. Lineage (GTDB taxonomy): Bacteria > Acidobacteriota > Terriglobia > Bryobacterales > Bryobacteraceae > DATGMB01. The sequence continues at coordinate 48,895 of DATGMB010000037.1, read as the reverse complement.
CGCCCGGATCGTCGAAGCGACGCCCTCGACCAGGTGGCGCTTCATCGGCTCGATGCGGATGTGCTCGTCGGCGGTGTTCGAGATCGCGTTGACGCGGCGAATTTCGGCAGCCACGCGCTCGGCCGCGGCCTGCGCCTGCTCGATCGTGGCGCCCGGCCGCAGCCGCCCGATGACGCGCCACTGCACGTCATTGCGGTTGGCGGGATCGTAGGGAATGCGGGCGGCGTTCCACAAGTCGGGCAGGCGCTCTACATTGGCATCGGGCGGGAACAGCAGCTCGATGCCGGGCTCCAGCACACCCACGATCTGCGCCGCATTTCCGCCGGCGTCGACGGTCTTGCCGAGGACATCCCGGCTGCCGCCGTAGCGGCGCTGCCAGTATTCGTAGCTGATGATGACGGACGTGGGCACAGGCGGCGCGGCCGGAGCAGCGCCGGGAGGCCCGGCGGGCGGCGCAGCCTGCGGGATGCCGTCCTGCTCCGTGAAATCGCGGCCCAGGATCACCCGCGCGCCCAGCAGCCGGAAAAAGTTGGTCGAGACGCCCGCGCCAATGACCTGCTCCGGCGTTCCATCGGCACGCGGAAGAACGCCGCGCCCCGCCTGCACCGCGCCGAGTTCCTCGAACACGCTCTCCGTGCCCTTCCGCAAGTCGAGGAAATCTGCGTTCGAGAACGGGAAATCCCGCACCGCCCGTTTGCGCAGATCCGAGCAGGCGACCACCAGCCGGTCCGGATTTTTGTAGGGCAGCGGCCGCAGCAGCACGGCATTGACGACGCTGAAAATCGCGGTGCTCGCGCCGATGCCCAGCCCCAGCGTGATGGCCACCACAACGGTGAACCCGGGCGCCTTGCGCAATGCACGCGCGGCATGGCGGAAATCGCGGAGAAGCATGCTTTGGGGATAGACGCGCGACCCGCCCAAAGGGTTGAATTTTCCGGCCCTCGGCTCATGATGAGCCACTTGGCGATTTCCGCCCCTTTAAAAACAATAGGTTACGGGCGCGGGTGGATCATCAATGAGCCGCCGGGCCTCATCCGTGCGGCGAATTCGTGACCAGCTTGTCGGTCTCAGGCGACGGCGGCCCGAGCCATTGCGGGTTCTGCGCGGTGGAATCGAAGTGCGCGGTCGTCTTGAACAGCTCGTATTTTCCATGTGCCGCGGCGGGAGCCGTCCGGCGCAGCAGAGCAGCCACCTCAGCTGCCGGCATCGGCCGGAAACCGCGCGCGGCGGCCAGGGCCTGATCGAGAATCTTCTGGCTGTCGATCCCCGTAATCACCACCGAGACCGGCAGGTTCATCGCGTAGTGCAGGCATTCCACCGGCGTCGCCGTCTTGCTCTCGAGGATCACGCCGCTGCCCATGCTCTTCATCCCCAGCACGCCGATGTTCTCCCGCACCAGAACCGGCAGCACCTCGTGCTCGAAGCTGCGGAAGTGCGCGTCCATCACGTTCAGCGGCATCTGCACCGTGTCGAACCGGAAGCCGTGTTCCCGCGCCACCTGCAGCATGTAGAGGTGAATGTGCGGGTCCTTGTGGCCGGTGAAGCCGATGAACCGCACCTTGCCTGCTTTGCGCGCGTCGAGCGCGGCCTGAATGGCGCCTTCGTCCCCGAAGATACGGTCGGGATCTTCGAAGCGAATCACCTCATGGAACTGCCACAGGTCGAGGTGGTCGGTCTCGAGGCGCTTGAGGGATTCGTCAAGCTGACGCGCCGCCGCCTGCCGGGTGCGGCCGTCGGCTTTGGTCATCAGAAATGCCTTCTCGCGATAGCCGTCGCGCAGCGCCTTGCCCATCACGATTTCGCTGCGGCCGCCGTGGTAATCCCACGAGTTATCCATGAAGTTCACGCCGCTATCGATGGCGGCGCGGATGATGCGGATGGCCTCCTTTTCGTCCTGCACTTCTCCGATGTGCGAGCCGCCGAGGCCAACGAGCGAGACCCGGACGCCGGTAGCGCCGAGCGTGCGGTACGGGACCGTACCGGCGGCGGGCGTCTGCGCCGAGGCCGCGCTGAGTGTTCCTGTAACGCCCTCCAGGAACATGCGCCGTGTCTGTTTCTGCATGCCCGAAGGGGTGCACGGCGCGCGCCGATGCGCGGGAATGAACATCGTAGCGGCCGTACTGCAACTGCGGCCCGCGGCGGCGCGTCCAGTAATAACGATGCTGTCCCTGCGCGTTGTGCCCGCGCTCCTGAGCGTCAGTTTTCTGCCTTCGGCCCCGTTGGCTTTTCAGGACGTGGAGTACTCCCGGCCGGGCGGCGTCAGCCTCCGGTTCGATGCCTCGATTCCACCCGGCAGCGGTCCGTTTCCGGGGGTTGTGCTGGTGCACGGCGGGGCGTGGGTGCGCGGCGACCGGCGCGTGGATGTCGCGCCGCTCTTCGAGCCGCTCGAGCGGGCCGGCTTCGCGTGGTTCTCGATCAGCTACCGGCTGGCTACCGACCCCTTGCAGTTCGGCGACGCCATCGAGGACGTGGCCGCGGCGGTCCGCTACATCAAGGCGCACGCCGGCGAGTACCGCATCGATCCGCACTGCCTGGCGCTGATCGGCGAATCCGCCGGCGGGCAGTTGGCCGCCATGGCGGCGCTGCGCTATCCCGCACTCGATATCCGGACGGTCGTGGCGCTGTACACGCCGACCGACCTGGTTTCGCTCGCCAAGACGTCGGGTATGACACCGGAGCCCGTCCGCGCCGCCCTGCACGGCTCGCCGTGGGCGCAGCCGCTGTTGGCTCGCCTCTCGCAGCTCTCGCCGATCGAGAACATCCGCGCCGGCATGCCGCCGTTCCTGTTCATCCACGGCACCGCCGATCCGCTCGTTCCCTACGACCAATCCACGCGCATGTGCGACCGCATGAAGAGCGCGGGCGCGGCCTGCGAAGTGCTGCCCGTCGCGGGCGCCGGCCACGGGATCCGCTGGTGGGAACCGGCCGCCGTGACGGCGTATCAGAGCCGGATGATTGCGTGGCTGAAGGCGCGCCTGGCGCCGTAGAATTCCATCGGGCAGCGTGCGCCGTTCAGCGGGGCCGCAACTCTTTCCCGCTCTATCGCGCGCGGTGCGGCGCGCCGGGCGGTTGCGCCGCTGCCACAAACCCCGCGCACTCCATCACCGGCAGGCGCGGATACTTCGGGAAGCGCGGGTCCTGCTCCGCCAGCCGGCAGCGCAGAAAAACCGAGCCGCGGTCCGATACGACTTCCTTCGCATGGACACATCGGCCGCAAAGTCCGGCGCGCAGTTCCGTCACGTCTTGCATTATCGCGCGGCGCGGTAAGATATTCCCCGAGGTGGGAATGCAAAAAGGACTGCTCCCCGCGGCGCTGGCGCTCGCCGGCGCGCTCGCCTGGCCCGCGGACTGGCTGACCGACGGCTACGACGTCCGCCGCGACGCCTGGCAGCGCGACGAGAAGATTCTCAGCACCGCGAACGCCAAGGACATCCGGCTGCTCTGGAAGCTGAAGCTCGATAACCAGCCGCGCCAGATGCATTCGCTGTTCCCGCCGCTGATCATCGGAAAGCTGAAGACCGCGAACGGCGTCCGCGAGGTCGCCATCGAGGCGGGGGTCTCCGATAATCTGTACGCGATCGACGTCGAAAAGGGCGAGGTGATCTGGAAGAAGCATTTCACCAGCGCCTGGACGCCTCCGGCCGATGGCGGCCGCGGCGCCGGCATCCTCTGCCCCGGCGGTCTCACCGCGACGCCCGTGATCGCGCCCGCAGCCGACGGCAAGTACACCATCTACGCCGTATCCTGGGACGGCTCGCTGCACCAGGTGAACGCCGCCGATGGCGAAGACGTCGCGCCGCCCTCGAAATTCATGCCGCCCAACGGCAAGCCCTACGCGCTGAACCTGTTCCATGGCGTGATCTACACCCACACCGCGCAGGGCTGCGGCGGCAATCCGAACATGGTCTATGCCTACGACCTGGCGACGCACAAAGTCGGAAGCTGGGGACCGGCCGGCGGCGGCATGTGGGGACGCACCGGACCGGCCATCAGCGCAGAGGGCGTGATGTACACGGGCACGGGCGATGGCCGCTGGGACCCCGAAAACGGCCTGTTCGGCGACGGCATCATCGGGGTGAAGCAGAATCCCGAGACCAAGGCGCTCGAGCTCGAGGATTACTACGGACCGAGCAACGCCGAATGGCTGGTGAAGCGCGATCTCGATATGCAGGTGACGCCCGTGATCTTCGACTATCACGGCCGCGAGCTGATGGTGGACGCCGGCAAGGAATGCCGCCTGTACCTGATGGATACGAAATCGATCGGCGGCGACGACCACCGCACGCCGCTCTACCGCAGCCCGCTGCTCTGCAACGAGGATGTCAATTTCGCTTCGGCCGGCATCTGGGGATCGCTCGCAAGCTGGGAGGACGCCAAGGGCACGCGCTGGCTGCTGACGCCCATCTGGGGCCCGAAACATTCCAAATTCAGCGCGCCCATCGAGCACGGGCCGGTGAAGTACGGCGCCATCGTGGCCTTCAAGGTGGAGGAGCGCAACGGCGCGCTGACGCTCGTGCCCGCGTGGATGTCGCGGGACATGAACCGCGCCGAGCCGCCCGTGATCGCCAACGGCGTGGTCTATGCCTACGGCAACGGCGAAGATACCGACCAGGCTTACCCGGATGTCGGCCTCGAGGATGAAGCGTACCGCCGCATACCCGGCTCGACGCACGCGGTGCTCTATGCGCTCGATGCCCAGACGGGAAAGGAACTGTGGTCGAGCGGAGACCAGATCCAGTCCTGGAACCATTTCAGCGGGCTTTCGATCGCGAACGGGCGCGTGTACATCGGCACGTACGACAGCGTGCTGTATTGCTTCGGGGTGAAGCGATGATGCGCGTGGCCGCCGGTTTTCTTTTCGCCGCCGCCGCGCTGGCGCAGACGGGCGTGGCGCAGCCGCCGAATGCGGCGCTGCACCGGCTGCTGGTCGATTGGGCCGGCCTCACGCGCTATGGCAGCGAGGATACGGAACTCAAGCCGCCGCGGCCGGGCGAGAATCGCGTGGTGTTTCTGGGAGACCAGATCATCGAAAATTGGCCCGATTTTTTTCCTCAAAAACCGTACCTGAACCGTGGAATTGCCGGCCAAACGACGCCGCAAATGCTGGTGCGCTTCCGCCAGGATGCCATCGCGCTCGATCCCAAGGTGGTCCTCATCGAGGGCGGGACCAACGACCTGGCGGGCGCGACCGGCCCGGCGACCGAGGGCACCATCGCGGATAACATCCAATCCATGGTGGAACTGGCGCGCGTCCACGGCATTCGCGTGGTGCTGGCCTCCGTGCTGCCCGTTTGCGACTGCTTCGGCGTGAAGCAGACGGGGCTGCGGCCGCAGGGCAAAATCATCGGACTCAACGGCTGGCTGCGGGATTACGCCCAGCGCGAAGGCATCGTGTATCTGGACTGGTATTCCGCGCTGGCGCAGGGCCGGAATTTCCGGCAGGATCTCACGGCCGACGGCCTGCTGCCGAACGCCGCCGGGTACCGCGCGATGGCGCCGGTGGCGGAGAAGGCCATCGCGGAGGCGTTAGCGAAATGAAATACCGGCAAGCCGGCCTTCTTCTGGCTTTGTGCGCCCTATCCATTGCCCAGTTCGGGCGCGGCAGCGGGGAATGGAGCACCACGGCGGCGGACGCGCAGCGCTCCGCCTGGGTCCGCAGCGATCCGAAGATTTCCGCGGCGAGCATCGAAAAAGGCGGCTTCGGGATGGCCTGGAAGCTGAAGCTCGGCAACGGCGCGTTCTCGGGCGATGCCGTGCTGCTCAACGGATACATCGGGTACCGCGGCTTCCGCTCGCTCGGCTATATCGCGGATGCACAACACATCTACGCCGTCGATACCGATCTCGGCCGCCTCGAATGGCAGAAATCGCTCGGCACGGCGGCGCATGGCGCGGGTCCGTGCGGCGGCGGGATTACCGCCGGAGTCGCGCGGGCCATCTCCGCCGCGTTTCCGCCGATGCCGCAGGCGGGCCGCGGACCGGGGCGCATCAACCCGGCCAGGAGCGCTGTGGGCGAGCCCGATGCGGGCGCGGTTACGTTGCAGCAGCTCGCGGAGCGCGAAGCTCGCATGAGGGCCGCGGCTGCCACGGCTCCGCCTGCGCCCCGTCCGGGCGCGGCGCCGCCCGCGCCGCCGCGGCGCCGTCCGAATTATCTTCACGCGATTTCCCCGGACGGGTACTTCCACTCCATGTACGTGTCGAACGGCGAGGAGCCGGAGAAGGCCGTGCCGTTCCTGCCGGCCGGCGCGCATGCCGCGGGGCTCGTCGTGCTGCAGGACACGGCGTACGCCGTGACGACGCATGGTTGCGGCGGCGCGCCGAATGCCGTCTGGGCGCTCGATCTCGATTCGCACGCGGTCGCCTCCTGGGAGCGCAAGCCCGGCGACATCGCGGGCGCTTCCGGCCCTGCCATTGCACCCGATGGCACGGTCTACGTGACTACGACGGATGGCGAGCTGGCCATTCTGGACGGCAAGACCCTCCAGCCGAAATCAACGTACTCCGCCGGGGCGGAATTCACGAGTTCGCCGGTGCTCTTCCAGTTTCACGATCGGGCCCTCGCCGCAGCCGCGGCCCGCGACAGTAGCCTTCACTTCCTCGACACCGCCGCGCCCGGCCGGCGCTACGCGCCGCAGCCCATCGGCTTCGCCCCGGACGCGCTCGCGACCTGGCAGGACCCCGGCGGCACGCGCTGGATCCTGGCGTCTTCGCGCTCCGCGGTGACGGCATGGAAGCTGGCCGAAAGGGACGGCGCTCCGGCGCTCGATCCGGGCTGGACCTCGGGCGACCTCGCCTCGCCCGGCGCGCCGATCGTCGTCAATGGCGTGGTGTTCGCTTTCGCCGCGGGCAGCGGCAGCGCGCCGGCCGCCCTTTACGCATTTGACGGCACTACCGGCAAGCCGCTCTGGAACAGCGGCTCGACGGTTACGGCACGCGGACCGGCGTCCCTCTCTGCCGCCGGCATGCAAATTTATCTCGCCACCCACGATGGAACCCTCTATGCGTTTGGTTTTCCGATTGAGCATTAGCGCGGCGCTCGCCGCCGCCGCATACGCGCAACTGCCGGATGGCCCCGGCAAGGCCGAAACACAGAAGATCTGCTCGCAGTGCCATGAGCTGGCGCGCTCGATTTCCCTCCGGCAGGACCGCGCCGGCTGGCAGGCCACGATCGGCAAGATGGTCGATCTGGGCGCCAAGGCGTCGGATGCGGAGCTGGCGGCAGTCCTCGATTACCTCTCAGCGCACTATCCGGCCGACGAGGCGCCGCGCATCGATGTGAACCGGTGCCGGGCGATCGATCTCGAAGCCGGACTGACGCTGCGGCGCTCGCAGGCGGCGGCGATCATCGAGTACCGGGAGAAGAACGGCCCGTTCCATTCCATTGAAGATCTGAAAAAGGTGCCGGGTATCGACCCGGCGAAGATCGAGGCGAAGAAGGACCGGCTGCTGTTTCAGTAGACGGCCGCGGCCAGGCCGTCAATGGTAAGCTCACCGTATGGCTCGGTGGGTAGTTGTCTGCTTTGTGCCCGTTCTCTGTCTGGCGCAGCAATCGGCGCCGGAGCAGCCCAAGATCGAGCCGGTACAGCAGTCCATCACGGTCAACGCGACCATTTCCGCCGATGCTCCGGCTTCCATCGAGAGCCTGAACAAGCTGCGGATCGAAGAGATCCCCGGGATCAATCTGGACGACCGCCTGCATGATGTCCCCGGCTTCAGCATGTACCGGCGCTCTTCCAGCCTGGCGGCGAATCCCACCACGCAGGGCATCTCGCTGCGCGGCATCGGCTCCTCGGGCGCCAGCCGCACGCTGCTGCTGTGGGACGGAATTCCGATGAATTCCCCCTTCGGAGGCTGGATCTACTGGGACCGCCTCGATCCGGGGGAGATGCAGCGCATCGAGATTTCGCGCGGGGCCTCGACGAGCCTGTTCGGCGATAAGGCCATGGGCGGCGCAATCAATGTTTTTTCCCGCCCGGAGGAGCCATGGAACCTGACGCTCGCTTCGGAAGGCGGCAATGCCGGCCAGGCACAGCTCACCGGCGGCTTTTCCACGCTGCTCGACCGCCGCTTCGGCCTGAGCGCGGAGGTCCGCTCCATGACGCTGGACGGGTACTACATCATCCCGGCCGATCTGCGCGGCCCGGTCGACCGGAAGGCCGGAGTTTCGTTTGTCGCCGGCGTGATTCGCCTGGATTACATCGGCAGCGAGGACAAACTGTTCCTGCGGCTGGATACGCTGGCGGAAGAGCGGCGCAACGGCACCGCGCTCACGCCCAATTCCACGGGCCTGGGCTCGCTGGCGGCGAACTGGACGCGCGATACGGGCCGCAACGGCTTTTCCGTTTCCGCTTATCACACGCGCGAAAACTACCACGCGTGGTTCTCTTCGATCGGCGCGTTCCGCAAGACGGAAACGCTCTCCTTCATGCAGCATGCGCCTTCGGACGAGACCGGCCTGGCCGGGATGTGGCGCCATACGGCTGCGAGTTGGACGGCCATTGCAGGCGGCGACGTCACGCGCGCGGCGGGATCGAGCACGGATTCCCTGATCCCGGCGGGCATCCGCTTCGGCGAGGGCGATATCTGGTCGCGCGGCTTTTTCGGAGAGTGGAACGGCGCGGCGGGACCGGTGAAGCTTTACCTGGGCAGCCGCGAGGACTTCACCAGCTTCAACGGCCGCAACACCAGTTTTTACAGCCCGAGCGGCGGGATCGTGAGCGGCAAAGGCATTCTTCGGCTGCGCGCCTCCGCGTACCGCGGCTTCCGCGCGCCTACCCTGAACGAACTCTACCGGACGTTCCGGGCCGGCAACACGGTGACGGAGGCCAATCCGAACCTGGTGCCGGAAACGCTGTTCGCGGCCGAAGCCGGCTTCGACCTGGTGGGCGAAACGCGGCGTCTCAGCGTGACGATGTACCGCAACGCCATCGACGACCTGATTACCAACGTCACGCTGAGCAGCACGCCCGCGCTGATCACCAAGCAGCGCGAGAACGCGCAATCGGCGATCACGCACGGCGTGGAGGCCAACCTGCGGCAGCGCTGGGGCTCGCACTGGATGGGCGAGCTGGCGTGGCTCTACGCGGACAACCGCTACTCGAACGGGCTGCGGGTGCCGCAGGTGGCGAAGCAGCAGGGCTCGGCCGATTTGTCCTGGGCCGGGGGCGGCACGTTCGTTTCCGCCGGCGTCCGCGCCTATAGCCTGCAATTCGAAGACGATTTGAACACGCTGCCGCTGGCGGGATTCTCGACGGTGCAGTTTTCGGCGCGGCAGCGGGTGAAGTCGCATCTCTCAGCCACTTTCGAGATGGAGAACGCGCTCAACCACCAATATCTGACCGGCAGGACGCCGGCGCCGCAGATCGGCGCTCCGCGGCTGTACCGCGTGGGGCTGCGGTGGGATGGGCCGGTGCGGTAGCGCGGCTCAGCAAACGGAGATGTGCCGCTGCTCCGCATAGCGGAGCAGCTTCTCATCGCGCGTGAGCAGACGAGCGCGCATGCGGCGGGCGGTGGCGACGATGATCCGGTCCGCCGGATCGGCGCGCAGGTTACCGGGCAGCCGCGTGCTTTCGATGGCGATCTCAGGGGTCAGGGGAACGAGAGTAAGGCCGGGCATCGCGAGCGCTTCTTTGACCCATTGCTCGCAGGGGATGTCCAAGCGGATCCTGCCCTTGAATTCCAACATTCCGAGCTCCCAAACGGACATTACAGAGAGCAGAAGGTTCCCGTCCTTGACTGCCGTTTGGATCGCCGAATCGATTCGAGGCGTGAAATGCTCTTTGATACCGAACTGGAGCCAGACCCAATAGTGCGTGTCCAGCAGGAGAGGGCCGCCGCGGCTACTGGCCGGCATCCCACTCTTCGCCGGTGGAAAAGATGTCGCCGAGGATCTCCCCGGTCCCCTTCATCCGGCCGAAAACAGCCTCGGTTTTCTCCGATGCCGGGACCAGCCGCGCCACGGCGCGGCCGCGCTTGGTGATGACGATCTCCGAGCGGCTCTGCTGCACTTCGTCCAGCAGGGCGAGGCATTTGGCTTTGAACTCACCGGCGGCGATCTGCCGTTTCATCCTATGGTCATCTTAACATGGTCATGAGATAGCCAAATTTGAGCGGAGACGCCAGCGCCCCAAATTGGCGCCCCGCAGCTAGGGAGCGGTGCGGTGCGGTTCCGTTCTGGCCCTCAGCGCACGAAGATATTGAGGCCGTCCTTTTCCACGACGGTGTAGAGGATCGTCCGCTCATCCGGAGAGATGGCGAGTTCGGCGCCTCTCCAGAGAGGCTGGCCCTTCGGCGTGAACAGAGTCCGCGATTCGCCGGTTGCAAAGTCAAGGTATCGGATGGGGAAGCCGCCGCCGAGCTGGAGGTAGTACAGGCCCTTGCTGCCGAGGGCTGCGCTGCCCCAGTCCTGGCGGGCATCGGGGAGGACGCGGACCGGGTCGCCCCCGGGCCAGCCGTTGGCCAGGGCCACCCTCCAGATGCCGGGGCCGGACCGGCGCGTGAAGTAGAGCGTGCGGCCGTCGCGAGATTCAGTGGCGGCATAGCCATCGTCTACGACGAGCGATTCGCTGCGGTCGCCGAGGTTGATGCGCCAGAGCTGCATTCGCCCCGCCCGGTTGCTGGCGAAGTAGATCGCGCGGCCGTCGGCAGACCAGCGCGGCACGGTATTGTCGTAGGCGCCCGAGACCAGCGTGCGCTCGGGGCCGCCCGCCGCCGGCGCGACGTGGATCTCCGCCTGCCCCTTGGGATAGGACTCGAAGGCGATCGACTGCCCATCCGGCGACCATTGCGGCAGACCGACGGCGGCTCCCGCGGCATTGGTGAGACGCACGGAGTTGGCGCCGCGGGCGTCGCAGGTCCAGATCTCCGGCGCGCCGTCGCGGGAGCTGAGGAACGCAATGCGGCGGCCGTCGGGCGAGAATTGCGGGCTGCTGTCGGGGAGGTCGGACGCGATCAGGCTGGCGGGGCTTGCGGCGGCCGAGCCGGTATCAGCGCGCCAGATGTCGGTGTCGAACAGGACCTTGACGAAGGCCACGTGCCTGCCGTCCCGAGAGACCGCAGGCGAACCCGCATCTACGGCGGTGGACGTGAGGCGGCGCAGCCGGCCTCCGCCGGGAGGCAGCCACCACAATCCTCGAATGGTGCCGGCGCGCTTGGAGGAAAACACGAGGCCTCCATCCGGGGTGAAAACGAGCGCCGAGATGGGTCGATTATCGAACGTAAGGCGGCGCGGTTCGCCTCCGGTTACGGGGACGATGTAGATGTCTTCGAGTCCCGATGCGGGCTGGGTGCGCCGGAAGGCAACCTGTTTGCCATCGGGGGTGAAGACGGGTTCGCTGTCGCCGCGCCAGCCCGCGGGCGTGCGGGTCAGGACGCGGCGCTCGCCGGTCGAGCGGGAGAAGAGCAGGATGGACTGGATGCCGCCGACGCGCTGGGCGGTCGCGAACCAGGTTCCGTCCGGGGACCAATCGAGGCGCGGGCGGTCCATATCGCCTTTCTCGACTTCGGTCCAGACGCGCTCGCCCGCGCCGGAGAGCGGCACGGAAACGATGGCCATGCGCACGGGGCTGAGCTGTCGCAGGAAAGCGATTTCGCGGCCGTCCTTCGACCAGACGGGCCAGGTGGAGTTGGCGTCGTCGTGCGTAAAGCGGACCGGGCTGCTGGAGTCGAGGCGCTGCAGGTAGACGTTGATGAAGCGGTCGCCGGGACCTTCCCACTCGAAGGCAAGGGTATCGCCGGAAGGAGAGAATGAGGGGTGTGTGGGGGCTCCCTTTCCGGTGACAAACGGGCGCAGGTTGTCGAAGGCCGGGGGCGAGGAGGTGCCGGCCAGTTTGAGTGCGGCGGCTGCGGCGGCGAGGAGCAGGATGGCGGCGCCGGCCGCGAACCGTGCGCCGCGGCGGGGCCGGGCGGGTACGGCGGCCTCGGCGGGTTCCGTGCGAAGCGTTTCGAAAGTGGGGACGTAGCCGCCCTTGGGGATGGCGATGCGGACCGCGTCGCGGAGGCCTTCGCGTTCGTAGTATGCCTCCAGCTTGGCGCGCAGCCGGCCGGCTGTGACGCGCACAACCGGCTCGGCTTTAGGGTCGTATCCGGGATCGCGGCCGAAGACTTCGACGCCGATGAGCGATTCTTTGAGGCCGTCGGACTGGCCTTCGAGGCACTGCCGGACCAGGAACTCGAGGAGCAGCCGGACGCGGCCTGCGCGTTCGAATTCCGCGCTGGCCAGAATGCGGTCGAGACAGGCGCGGATCAGAGCCGGATCCGCCGCGGCCGGTGTCCGGCCGTGCCCGCTGTGGTCTTGCAGCATTTGCCCGTTAAGCCGTGCTAATCCAGCAAACTACCGCGGGGATACAGATGCCCGTTACCCCTGCTGGAACCCTATATTACTCCCGATCCGCTCCAGTATACATGGTACTTTCGCAACACACGGCGAAAGCCACATCGGAGGAGGATCTGTGAGCTGGACGAAATGGATTCTGGCGGCTGGGACGCTAATCGGAGCGGCGCCTGGCTGGGGGCAGAGCGGTCCGACGCCGGTAGCGGACTGCATGACGATCGACTACGGGCACTTCGGAACGTATCCGCTGTTTTGGAACACGTTCAACAATCTGCTCTATCAGGAATACCCAGGCGAAGGAACTATGGCATATGTGCAGTACGGCTATGTCAGCTACACCCACACCAGCGGTGTGCAGGACAATATCGCCAACGGCACGCCGCCGACCTCGTTTTCCGTGGGAGCGTTTCACCATGTTTCCGGCGCTTCCACCCCGGTCAGCAATCCTTTCAATTGGGACCTGAACGGCGCTCTTGCGTTTCCGGATTCGGGTCTGCCCGGGTGTCCCGCCATGCACGGATCCGGGCAACCCGTGGAGCCGCATTTCAAATTCGGCCGGTTCTGAATACCGTGGCGCCGACCGTGCCAGGCGGACCGCCACCGTCGCTTGGAAGTATCTCCGGTGGGGTTCTGCTCTTTGAAAGCTGCTTCGCGTCAGCCGAGATTTTCGACACTCTGAGCGGCTTGACACGGTCGATCAGCACGCCGGTTTCGGTGAAATAGGAGGATGCGATGGGACAGAGAATGTGCGTTCTGGCGGCCGCAATCTGTGCAGCGGTCACTACCCCTCTGCAGGGCGACACGATCCAGATCGATCAGTTCGGAAACGGCCTGTTCGGCTCCACGCCGATTTCGGGATATCTTTCGAACTACTACGATGGCACGAACACGTATTCGGCCCTGACCTATAACCTGCCGTTCAGCGGACAGGAGGGCAGCCTGGTGCTGACCGACCCGAACTTCAGCGATCTCCCCATGGAGATCCTGATTTTCAATGGGGCGGGTAACGTGTTCTTCTTCGCCGGCAACATGCCGGGGTCCGCAGCCTATGTGCCGTCCCCCCCGGCGCTCGATTCCACCAGCCTGGCGTTCGTCTCGGACACGGGGCCGGAGGCTTCGAGCAGCGCAACCTTCACCCCGTCGCCGGGCGATCCCGGATACGATCCTTCGGGACCGACATACTTCATCGATAACGGCACCACTCCGGTCGCGGCGCCAACACCGGAGCCCGGCTCAATCGTGCTGCTCGCGACGGGCACGCTTCTGCTCGTGGCCCGCCGCGGGCAACGACTCCGTGTACGGCCTTAAGGGGCGGAATGCGCGCGGCCTACTTGTTATTCGCGCCCAGAGCGCCGGCCCGGCAAGCGGCGCAGATCCCGAAACCGCTGCCGTTGGCGATATTGGAAGCGCAGCGGCCGGTGATGCTGGCCAACTCGCCGGCGCTAAGCGTCGCGGGAGTGAAGGGCGTTTCGGTCAGGCGAATTGCCGGGTTGGCGGCGGTCAGGGGATGGAGAGTCGTGCCCCAGGCGGCCATGCCGCCGGTCAGGGTGTTGGCGCCGGGCGTCGAAGCTACGAGTTTGATCACCACCGAAGTCGGGACGGCCGGGGTCAACGCCATCCCGAGCAGGTCCCGATTCACCGATAGCGAGACCACGGCATTCGGAGTCACCAGGCAGGAGCAGCAGGAGGCTAACTGCTCGTCCGGCGCAAACGTGTACACGTTGACGCAAATATTACCGACCGAACTTCCGAAACCGGGGCCCTGAATCGGCGCGCCGTTGAGGCCGTAGTTGGTAATATCGACGACCGAATCGCCCGCATTGAGGTTGGCGGCGTAACGGATCAGGAAGGCATTCTCCGGCACCGGCCCGGTGGGAAAGACGAGGGTCGCGGCGGAGTTGTTGCAGCCCGTAGTCGGCGGCGGCGGCGCAGAGCCGATCACGATGGAACATCCGGACGTTGTGACGGCGCCGGTGACATCGGTGACCTGTGCCGTGAAAGTGAACGTTCCGGTGGTCGTGGGCGTGCCGGTGATGGCGCCGGTCGAGGTGTTGAGTGTCAGACCAGGCGGCAGGCTCCCGCCGGTGATCGCGAACGTGTAGGGCGGAACGCCGCCGGCCGCTGACAGCGACGCGCTATAGGGCGTGCCGACCTGGCCGGAGGGAAGCGAGCCGCCAGCCGAACAGGAGAGGGTAAGCGTCGGAGGAGGCGTATATGTGTAGACAATCGACACGGCCCCGGACGAATCCGCGACGCTACCCTGCACGACCGCGGAGCTGAGGTTCACGGTGAACGCCGATGCGAAGGCCGCATTGGAAACTCCGGCGGTGGCGGTCGCGCTGCCGGTCGGCGGAGTCCCGGAAGAAACGCCGCCCGTCACCGTCAGGGTCACGCTGGCAGGCGACCAGGTGACACCGGCGGGGCCGGCGGGGGCAAAAGTGACGTTGACCGAATTCGTGCCGTTGCCGCCGAACTGATAGTCGGCCTCGTAAGACAGCGTGACGCCGGTTAGAACTCCGCCGGGCACCGTAAAAGGTGGGCAAGAAACAGGGGACGGCCCCCCTGTTCCGGCCGTGAAGACCACCGGGAACGGTACGCAGTTAGCCGGGGGCGTCGTGTTGGCCCGGGCATTGGCAACTAAGAGCAGGGTCCCCACGAGGAGTAACGGCGTCTTATACAATCGCATACATCTACAGCTCCAGATGGAGACTACCAGTTGGACGAAAGTTTACACAATTCCCCAGGAGACTTAGCCCGGCAGACTAGCCGGATTGCATCGCAGGTGGTGCGCAAGCGGTCTCCGGGCATACGCGGGAGCGGGGAGTTCTCTTCAGCCGGTCCGGTTACTGGTTTGCCGCTCCCGCGGGAACCAAAAGCCGGCAGGCGCTGCAAACGCCGGAGCCGCTGCCGTTGGCCAGATTGTTGGCGCAGCGGTTGGTGATGCTCGCCAGTTCCCCGGAGCTCAGCTTGGCGGGTGTGAACGGCGTCTCGGTCAAGCCGAAAGCCGTTCCGGTGGTGTTCAGCGGATGGAGCGTGGTGCCCCAGGCGGACATACCGCCCGTGAGGCTGGTGGTGCCGGGCGCCGAACTTACCAGCTTGATTACCGCCGATGTCGGCCTGACCGGGGTCAACGGGTTGGACAGCAGATCGTTCAAGACGGACAACCGCACCACGGCATTGGGGGTCACGAGGCAGGAGCAGCACGACACCAACTGCTCATCCGGGGCGAAGGCATAAATATTCACACAGATATTCCCGACCGCGGCTCCGAATCCGGGCCCCTGCAGCGGCGCGCCGTTGAGGCCGTAATTGGTCACCTCGACCGTCGAATCCCCGTGATCGAGGTTGGCGGCGTAGCGGATCAGGAATGCGTTTTCGGGCACTGGTCCTGACGGAAAGACTAACGTTGCCGCGGAAGTGACGCAGTTATTGCTCAGCGGCGCGCTGATTACGATGGAACAGTTCGTGGTTGTCACCGCGCCGGTTGCATCGGTAACCTGAACGGTGAACGTGAAAGTACCCGCGACCGTGGGAGTACCGCTGATGAGGCCGGTCGATGGGTTCAATGTTAAGCCCGGCGGCAGGCTGCCGGAACTGATCGAATACGTAAAGGGCGGCACCCCGCCCGTGGCCGCCAGAGTGGAGGTGTAAGGCACGCCCACCTGCCCGGTATTTATGGGGCAAGGCAGGTTTAGGGCGGCGGGTACGGCATTAAACAGTTCGTCTGCCGCAAAGGAACCGCCGGGGCCCAGAGTAATGGTCGCGACCTCGGTGATGGAAAACGGTACCGCCGTAGGGCCGGATCCGCTTTCGCTGACATTGATGCTGGTAAGACCGTTGCCAGTGACCGTCAAGGGCGGCCCTACCGGGATACCCGTGCCAAACGGAGCATTGCTGTTATCGGTGTAGGCCACGAAGCTTGCGGTATCGTTGCCGAACATCGTGCCATTGGTCTCCAGCGTCGTCCCGGTGATCGACGGCGTGGTGAAATTGGTGTCGGTCCATTGAAACTTGATCGTGCCGCCCGTCGCGGAGGTCAACTGCTGGATGGCAAGGTCCATTGTCGGCGCGGGAGACGCCGGCGCTTTGGTGACCGCCACCGTGAGGGTGAGGGAGAACGGCCCCACGGTCCCACCCCACTCGATCGCGCCCGGCTGGGTGTGCACCAGCGTGGTCTGGCAGGTCGCGGGTGAACAGGAGCCGCTAAAGACCACCGCGCCGGTGGAATCGATCGTGACGACGTCGCCGTTGCTGTCACTGATCTGCAGCACGGGAGGCACGCTCGCCCGCAGGAAAGGCGTGCCGAGAAACACACAAAAGTTCAGCAAGCAGGCGTATGGAAACCGGCGCATCTTAGCCTCTCGTTCTCCTCGGAACCGCCAGCCGAAAACGGGCTTTTGGGCCCCAGCGGAGGGGAGTGCTGCCGGTCCAGTTGAACAGTATCAGCCGGTCCCGGCTGATTCAATTCCCCAAGCGAGTTAGTCCGTCAGACTAGGTCGTTGACCGGATGAAAGACGGCGACCCGGGTTGGACCGCAGGTACTACGAGTTATGCCGTAGCGCGGCGCTACGAGCGCATGCGGAGCAGGAGATAACTGCCGACCAGGCAGAACAGGAGGTCCGGCGACCATGCCGCCATTGCCGGGGGAAGCAGGCCGACGTCGCCGATTTTCTCGAACAGCGGCTGAATGCCGAGGTAGGAGATCGCGATGACGATGCTGAGTCCGATGCCAGTCATCGCGCCGCGGTTGCCGACCAGGAAACCGAACGGCACCGCGATCATCGCCATGATGAGCGCAAACAGCGGATTGGCGAACTTGAGGTGGTACTGCACCTGCAGCTTGCGCGTATCGACGAGCCCGCTCTGCTGCAGATCGGCGATGTATTTCTGCAGCTCCAGGAAGTTCATCTGGCGCTCCTGGACGGCTTCCTTGAGGAAATAATCCGGCGTTTCGGTGAGTTCGGGGAACGTGGTGGCCTGGAATGTGTTGCGCGGGGTCAGGCGTTTCACGCCGTCGAAATCGCTGCTCCAGCCATTTTCGAAGATCCAGGTGTGAAGGGCGGGGCGCCATTCGGCGCGCTGGGCCAGGATCTGGCGCTTCAGCCGGAAGGTGGCGGGATCGAGCTCGAATACGCTGGGATCGACCATCACCTTGCCGGTCGGGTCGAAATACTTGTAGTAGTAGATCCGGGAATCCGATCCCATGATCCACTTACGGTTGGGATTGAGATAAGTCTGGGTGACGCGGCCTTTGATCTGGTCGCGCAGTGCGTCCTGCCGGCGGTTGGCGGCGGGCACATAGGAGTAATCGAAGCCGAACAGCGCGCCGCCGCAGAGCATGCTCGCGACCAGCACTGGCGCCGCCAGCCGGTACAGGCTGACGCCGCAGGCCTTGAATGCCGTCACCTCGTTCTGTTTGCTCAGGACGCCGAGCGTCACCAGCGCGGCCATCAGCACGCTGATCGGCAGCAGGCGGTAGATGAGCTGCGGGATGAGGAAGAACAGGTAGGTGAACATCGTGAGGAGCGTGCTGTTGCGCAGCATATCGCCCATCAATTCGAAGAAGTTGAAGACCTCCGTCATCGAAACGAAGCTCGCCAGCACCAGCGCCAGATAGAACAGAAAGTTGGACAGGATGTACATGTCCACGATCTGCGGCAGCAGGGGCAAACGCCAACCCGGCGATGAGGACGCTGCGCGTTTTCGCTGCGGGCGGCCGGCGATGCGCTTGAAGCGATCGGAGATCTCCGCCACCCAGCCGCGGAACTGCGAGAGGAGGTCGCGGTCGCCTGGCAGTTCCATGCGGAAGAGGAAGACGATTCCGGCGATGCCGAACACGACATCGGGCAGCCAGGACGCCACGGGAATCGGCAGTTTGCGCCGCTGCGCCACGCCGATCAGCGACACCGAGGAGAGATAGTAGCCGAAGAACGCGAGAAAGATGGCGTTGACGTACGCCGCCGAGCGCCCGCCCTTGCGCGTCGAAATGCCGACCGGGATGCCGACCAGGGCAAGCACGATGCAGGCCAGGGGGAGCGCGAAGCGGCGGTGCAGCTCGATTCCGGCGTTGATCCAATCGGGGCCGCGGTACCGGATCAGCTCGCGCGTGTTCATCGAGTTGGCCGAGAAGGTCTTTTCGTCGGGCGGCTTGGTTTCGAGCGCCAGGGTCTTGGACGGCGCGGAATCGTCGTACGCGATGGCGTCCTTGCCCATTTCGTGGGTCGAATAATCCTTGAGATCGAGTTGGATGCGGTTATGGACTGGATCGGAGGTGGCGAGCGCGGCGCGCGCGACGGTGATCATCGGGCCGTCGGCTTTGCCGCCGATGCCCTTCTTGCGCTGGTCCGGGTCAGTCACATCCGCGATGAAGATATTGCGCCACTGCGCCGGGTCTCCGGGCCGCACGTCGCCCACGTAAAGGATGGTGTTCGGGTTGAGGTTCTCGTCGAAGATGCGGGGCTGGATGTTGGCCGAGCTTTGCTTGGCGGCCAGGTTGTAAAGGATGTCGGTCGACTGGCGAAGCGCATAGGGCGTCCAGCGCAGCGCGGCCACGCCGGCGAGGGCCGTGCCGAGCGTCGCGAACAGCAGCACGGGAGCGATCACCTTGCGGCTGGGGACGCCGGCGGCGCGCATGGCGACGATTTCGCCATCGCTCGACATGCGCCCGAGGCCGACCAGGATGCCGATCAGCACGCCGAAGGGGATCGTGAGCGGCAGCACCGGGGGCACGGTGTAGGCCAGCAGGAGCGCTACGGTCTTGAAGTCCGGATTGCCGGACACCAGCACCTCGAATAATCGATCGACGCGCTGCAGGAAGACGACGAAGGTCGCGATTACAGTCCCCAGGACGGAGCTGGTGAGGATCTCGCGGAAAATGTAGCGGCCGAGGATGCGGAACACGGAACTCTACCTGGCAGCGAGGTCCGGCGGGGAGACCAGCGGCAGCCTTGGCTGCCCCTCTTCGGCGGGATGCAGTTCCAGATCGTCGATGAGGACCGAGGGCGCGATCACGGCCGCTTCGGCGGTGTAGCCGGCTCCACCGACCAGCGCGAAGGGCGCGGCGTTCTCCATGAACTCGAAGACAGTGCTATCGTCGCCCGCCGCCAAAATATCTTTCAGCGACCGCGTATTCAGCGCGCGGAAACGCAGCGCGCGCACCAGCTCCTCGCGGCCGTCCGGAAAGACCTTATACGCCAGGACCGGCGCGCTGACGGCTCGGCCCTGCGAAGCAGCCAGCATCCGGCGCGCCTCCTCGATGGATGCGGTGGACGGGAAATCCATTTTGCGGATGATGATGCCGTACGGTTTGCCGCGCGCCTGGCAGATCTCGATGAGCTTCTTTTTCAGGTCCGCGGCCGGGATCGTGTCCGAGGAATGGAAGAAGAGATTGCTCATCGCCGCGGTGGAAGCGCCGAAATTGCCGGGCAGGCGGGCCCGGCCGTTGGAGCGATCGTAGCCGCGAACCGGCTGGCGGGTCAGGAAATAGCCCTTGAGCGCCCCTTTTTCCACGACTTTTACGGGCAGGGGCAGAACGCCTTCGCGGTCCACCTGATAGTGGCCGAACAGGGACCGGCCGCGCCACTCGGTCTGGGTGGGGTCGTCCAGCACATCGAAGGAGTCGGGGAGAACGCGCGCGCCGATGAGGCCTTCGAGTTCGCCCTGGGGAAAGCCGCCGCCGCGGCCGCCCTCGCGGACCGGAGGACGCGGGAGCGCGAGATTGCGGCCGAGCACCTCGGCCAGAATCTGCGGCCCGGCCACGCCTTCGAACAACACCGGACCGTTGTAGATCTCGCCGGGCGGCGCTTTCGAGAGCGCCACCAGGTGCTCCGCGAGCTGCCGGATGCCGCGCTGTACTTCGGCGTCCGAAGGCAGGTGCATCACGTCGAGGGCGTGAAAAGTGAGCGCGTCCCGCACGGTCATGCCGTCGGGCGCCTGGGCGGAGGCGCGCACGCGGAGCAGGTGCACTTCCTCGGGCTCGCGCACCCGGCTGCCTTCCGAGTTGACCATGGTGAAGCCGCCGGCGCTCGATTCAAGCTCCACCTCGGAATACCGGATCTCGGGATACTGCGCGAAGAGGGCGGACCAGGCGCGCACCTGCCGGGCCCACAGATCCTCGTCGATTTTGAGCGAGGGCAGCGGGCGAACGTGATCGACGGGCTGCGCGGGCGCGAAGTCATCGAGGCGATCGTTCTGGGTTACGTTGCGCAGCGCGGCCCGCTTGCGCGAGAGGGCCTCCACAGCGGACTTGTAGGCGGAGTCCGTTTCCAGCCAGAAGAACCGCCGCAGCACGTCGTAGCTGTCTTCGAGCGGAAACCGGCCCAGCTCGTAGCGTGTGCCGAATCCGCCGCCGGCGTAGTTGGAATTATCGAAGTGGGGATCGCCGACCCGGACGCTGATGTGCGGCCGCCTCACCAACTCGTGCCGCCGCTCCAGCACTCCACCCAGGCTGGCGGAGACGATGAAGGTGTCGTCCTGGTCGACCAGATATTGAACGAAGTAGGGCGGAGGGATGTTGGGAAGCGAGATTTGCTTCGAGCGCTCCAGCTCATCGCGCATGGCGCGGAGCAGGTTATCGTCCTGCGGCGCGGACTGCGGCGGCGCGGCTTGCTGGGCAAGGGCCAACACGGCGAGGCACGAGACCGCGAGTGCGAGCGAGCGGACGGCCCAGGCGCGGGTCACTGTCTTGCCCCCCTGGTTTCGAGCTCCGTCGGCGGCGGCAGCAGCGGCGGGCGGTTGTTGGATTTTGCCTTCTTTTCGATTTCGATTTCGGAGACCAGGATGGACGGGGAGACCGCAGACACCGGCACGCTGCCGGACTCAGCGCCGCAGTAGCCGTTGAATACCTCCGGCTTGTTGCCGGTCGCCAGGATCTTGGCGAAGCTCGCCAGCGGCGTTCCCACGATATCGGCGCCGCGCACCAGTTCGTCCGGCCGGCCGTCCGGGTACACGCGGTAGACGATCACGGGAATCACTTTAAACGCCTGCAGCCCGGCACGCGCGGTGGTGGTGAAACCGCCGGTGATGTCCTGGAAGTAGAGCCCGTAGGGTTTGTTCTGCCGCTTGACTTCGGCGATCAGCATCTCGCGCAGTTTGGCATCGGAAACCGCATTAGACGATTCGACAATCAGGTTGGACTGCCGGGAGACGACTTCCAGCCCCGGCTGCCGGCGGCCGTGGCCGTTCGATTGCGAAAAGCCTTTCACGGGCGAGCGCGACATCAGGAAGGTCTTGAGCACGCCGTGATCGACGGCGGTCACTTTCTGGGCCTTGACGCCCTCGTCGTCGTAGTCGTACCAGCCGTTCAGGTCGATGCCATTGACCTGGCGCCGCGTGGGATCGAAGACCACGCTGAGGAAATCGGGCAGGACCTTGGTCCCGATGCTGCGCGTGAAGGTCTGGCCTTCGCTCTCATCCTTCTGGCGGTGGCCCTCCACGCGGTGGCCGAAGATTTCGTGAAAGAACACGCCGGCGGCGCGGCCGGAAAAGATCGCAGGGCCGACGAACGGCTCGGCCTCGGGCGCATGCAGAAGATTGGTGAGATCCGTGGCCACGCGATCGATCGCCGCGAGGATCGCCTTTTCATCCGGCAGCCCATCCGGCTCCACGGCTTCGAAGGTCTCGAAGGTGCCGAGGTCTTCGCCGTCCGCCGCTTTGGCGGAGGCCGAAATGGCGATCCGGGCGTAGCCCCGGCCGTGGCGGATCCGCGTGCCTTCGGTATTCACGAAATACCGGGTATCGGTCTCAGCGGAAACGGCCACCTGTGAGGTCAGCACGCCCGGATAGTTGCGGAAGCGGTCGGACAGCTTGCGGATGCGCGCCGCCCAATCTCCGGCGTCGAACGTGAGCGGCGGCACGTCCTCTTCGGATACGGCGCGCTTTTCAGTGGAAAAATCGCCGGAATCATCCTGGGCCGCCACTTTCACCTGGGTGTTGGTTTTAATGCGAATGAGCCGCTCGGCGGCGGTGCGGTAGGCGCGGTCCGTCTCCAGCCATAGGCGGTGTTTGATGGCATTGGGATTATCGTCGGCGCTGATCAGCGCGCCGGAGGTCACCTGGCCGCGGTCGCCCGGCACGCGCCGGTAATTATCGAGCTGCGGCGACCCGACCCGTACCGAGACATCCAGCGTGCGCGTCGCGCCGCCGTTGTTGGCCGTCAGCGCTCCGAGCGTCGCCGCGACCGAACGGTACGCGATTTCCGTGATTTCGTAGCTGATAAAATAAGGGGCCGGATCGGCTTTCTGCTTGAGAGCGCCGAAATTGCGGTTCAACTCCTGGGCCATCGTATCCAGGAGCACCTCGCTGCGCTCCGGGTGCTGTGGGGCCCCTGGTATGGAGATTCGCGCGGGCGGCGCCGGACCCTGCGCCACGGCCAGACAGACCATCAGCGGGGCAATCGCAAAACGGGCGGAGGCCAAGCGGATCAAGTACCCAGGATAACATCGCGGGGCATCGCGAAATGCCCGCGTCGCATCGCACTCGTAGGAGACTGGTAAGGAGAGAGGTCCCGTGGAAGTTCGCCGCATTGGACAGTTGGACGTATCGATTGTTGGTCTCGGCTGCAACAACTTCGGATGGCGCATCGATCGCGAGGCGTCGGCCGAGGTGGTGCGCGCCGCCCTCGACGCCGGCATCACGTTTTTCGATACCGCGGATCTGTACGGCAACGGCAGCAGCGAGGAGTTCCTGGGGCGCGCCCTCGGAGGCTTGCGCGCGGGCGTCGTCATCGCCACCAAGTTCGGGATGAAGCTGGATGAAACGCGCCGCGGCGCGCGGCCGGAGTACGTGCAGCGCGCCTGCGAAGACAGCCTGCGCCGCCTGAATACCGACGTGATCGACCTGTATCAGCTCCACCAACCCGATCCGGAGACGCCCATCGCCGATACGCTCGGGGCGCTCAGCCGGCTGGTCGAGGCCGGCAAGGTGCGGGAGATCGGCTGCTCGAATTTCTCCGCCGAGCAGCTCCGCGAAGCCGCGCGCGCCGTGCCGCCGGGGGGCGTTCGCTTTGCCAGCGTGCAGAACGAGTACAGTCTGCTGCACCGCGAGCCCGAGGCTGAAGTGCTGCCGGAGTGCGTGCGGCAGGGCATCGCCTTCATCCCTTATTTCCCGCTGGCCAACGGACTGCTGACCGGCAAATACCGGCCCGGCTGCCCGCCTCCGGCCGGCAGCCGCGCGGACACGGGATTCGGCCCGAAGGTCTTCACGCAAGAGAACCTCGAATGGGCCGAGCGGCTGCGCCAGTTCGCCGAGCGGCAGAACCATACGCTGGTGGAATTGGCCATCTCGTGGCTGGCAGCGCAGCCCGCGGTAGCTTCCGTCATCGCGGGAGCCAGCACACCCGAACAGGCGCGGGAGAATGCCGCCGCCGCGGCATGGAAACTCGGCCGCGCCGAGATGGACGAAGTGGAAAGGGACGCCGCGCGGTCCCATTCCCCGCAGCGGGTATGAGGCGCTTGCGTTCCGCAATGCAAAACTGATAAAACGGCGTTCTGCCGAATTCCACCCAGCGCCGCTATCTGGTCAAGAGCCTCGTCCACGCCGCGCGTGTGCTCGATGCCTTCGAGAACCCGGGAGACGTTCTACGGCTGCGCGACGTGGTGGCGCGCACCGGCTTTCACAAGGGCATGTGCTTCCGCCTGCTCTATACCCTGCACCAGTGCGGATTTCTGGACAAGGTCGGGGAGAACCATTACCGGCTGGCGAGCGAGGTGCGGCGCCGCCGGCTTTACCGCATCGGCTACGCGGCCCAGGGACAGGAAACCTCGTTTGACCGTGAGGTGGCCGCCGGGCTGGCGCGGGCCGCCGAGCGCGAGCATATCGAATTGATCACGGTCAACAATCGCTATCAGGCCAAGATCGCGCTGCGCAGCGCCGATTACCTGATCCGCGAGCAGGTCGACCTGGTCATCGAATTCCAGACCGACGAAGTGGCCGCGCCCGCCATCGCCTCGAAGTACCTGGAAGCCAACATTCCTTTCATCGCGATCGACATTCCCCATCCAGGGGCCACGTATTTCGGCGCGAATAACTACCAGGCCGGCCTCATGGCGGGTACTCACCTGGGGCGGTGGGCGAAGCGGCATTGGGGAGGCGAAGCGGAGGAGATTTTGCTGGTGGAGATCCAGCGCGCGGGCGCCCTGCCGAAAGCGCGGATGCGCGGCTTCGTGGCCGGGCTGCACGAGTCCTTGCGGCCGGCGCAGCCGCTTCGCACGGTCCCGATCGATGGCGACGGCCAGTTCGCGGCCACGCTCGATCGTGTGCGCAAGCATCTGCGGGAAACGCGGGCGCGCCGCATTCTGGTCGGAGCGGCGAACGATTCGAGCGCGCTGGGGGCGCTGCGCGCGTTTCAGGAGGCGGGGCGGGCACCCGAATGCGCCATCGCCGGCCAGAATGCCGAGCCCGAGGCGCGCGCCGAGATGCGAAATTCGAGCACCCGGCTGGTGGCCTCGGTGGCGTATTTCCCGGAAAAATACGGGGACGGCCTGATCCGTCTGGCGCTCGACATTCTGGCGCGCAAGGCCGTGCCGCCGGCGGTGTTTGTCAACCATCAGGTGGTCACGCCGGAAAATGTGGACCACCTCTACCCGAACGACAGTTTGCTGGGAATCCGGGATTAGGGCCGGCGCCCGCGCGAGTTTCACTACGCGTACGTCGAGACGCCCGCGGCGTTGCGCGCTGCGCGCTCGGTGGTGATGCGCTCGAGATATCCGCTCTGGCGAAACGCGTCCATGGGATCGGCGGGCAGGCCGCGCGCCACCGCCCATTCGCGGATGGCCGGCCGCACGTCGGTCGAAAAGGCGTCCTTCAGGCAGTTCTCCGCGTCCACCAGCTCGCAGCGCTGCTGTAAGCCGGCGAGCCGCGCGCGATCGACCAGCGCGGCCTTGGCGTACAGCTCCATGGCGGCGAAAACGGTCTGGATCATCGCCTCGATCTTGCCCTTCAGGTTATGGCTCTGGTCGATCATGAAGGCGATATCGGCGCGGCGTCCGGTCTCCCACTCGAAATGCAGGATCTCGTGAAAAATGCGGAAAACCTGATAGGGGTCGATCGAGCCCATGGTGAGGTCGTCATCCGCATACCGGCGGTCGTTGAAGTGGAAGCCGCCGAGCATGTCCAGATCGAGCAGCCAGGCCACGATCTGCTCGATGTTCTGTCCCTGGTAGTGGTGGCCGGTGTCCACCAGCACCTTCGCGCGCGGACCGGCGGCCTGCGCCAGCACCAGCGCCATGCCCCAATCCGCGATATCGGTGTGGTAAAAAGCCGGCTCGAACGGCTTATATTCCACCAGCATGCGCTGGCTCACGCCGAGCTGCTGGTGTACCGCGCTCAAGCCTTCCGCGAACCAGCGGCGGCGATGCCGGATGTTTTGCGTGCCGGGATAGTTCGAGCCGTCCGCGAACCACAGCGAAAGATCGCGGCTTCCCAGGCGGCGCGCGATTTCGGCGCTCGCCAGCAGGTGATCGAGCGCGGCGCGGCGGACCTCCGGATCGGGGTTGCCGAGCGAGCCGTGCTTATAAATCTGATCCTGGAACGTATTGGGATTGATTGAGCCCGGGCGCAGCCCGTGCTGTGCAGCCATCGCCTCGATTTCGGGGAGGTCCGCGATACCGCCGGGCAGATCCCACAGAACGTGCAGCGCGACCGTGGGGCATACGCCGGTCCAGCGATGCACCTGCCCGGCATCGCTGAACTTTTCGGCAATGGTGGACGCCGCAGCCGGCTGCAGAAATTTGCCGAAGCGGGTCCCCGTGTTGGCGAAGCCCCAGGAGGGCAGTTCGATCTGGAAGGCGCTCAGCGCGCCATGAATGAGGGCGGTCTGTTTTTCGGTGAGCACGTGTTCTTCACCGTTCCCATGATTCCCTCCTTTGCGCCGCGCGTCAACGGGGGCGCGGGCGGCCCGGGGCGTTTCGCATGCTGAAACGATCGAAGCGGGACAGCGGGGCCACCGCACTGGAAATTGCCAAAGGCGGCGGGAGGATGTAAATTTGATTACGACACAGGCGGTGTGAAAAATGTCACTCTGGTGGGTTCCGGGAATACGGTTCAACGATTGGGTGTTTACGGAGCCGGCTCGTCTTTCCGAGTGGCGCCAGCCAGTATGCGCGGGCCTGTTCGTGGTCCTTGCAAAACAGGCGCAATGGGCACCTAAGCCGTTTCAGCCGCTCTACTTCGGGGAATTCGGGAACAACGGCCACAGTGCCCTGGACTTCGACGGCTGGGTACCGCCGGCCGGCAGGATGGACGAATTGTACATCGCCGCCTTGCCGCTGCCTTACTCCACCACCGCCCAGCGGTTCGCGCTACGCCACGAACTGATTCGCGCTTACAATCCGATTGCCCAGGCAGATGCAACGCGAACTTCCACCCGGGAACTGGCGCGCAAGGTGGATGCGATGGAACTCCGGCAGCAGGAGCAGAACGCGCAGATTCTCGCTCTGCTTCAGCAGTTAAACGCGATGTTCGGACCGCAACCCGCGACTCCACGGCGGCCGATCGGTTTCCTGGCACAAGCGGCTGCCGGAGCGTGAGGCTACGGCTGAAGCCCCGAATCGTTGAACCTGAAGTTCGCCGAAACCCGGGCGTAGTATTCCAACTCGCCGATTGCGGCAGGCGCGCCGGAGCCGAATAGCCCGGGCATGGCGGCGCGCAGCGCGCCATACGCGCCGTTCGAGACGACCACATCTTCGGTGACCACGACGGCATCGCCGATGGCCTTGCCCATCGAACGCGCCAGAGTCTCGGCTTTAGTCCTGGCGTCTGCCCCGGCAGCCTCGAGGGCCGCTCTGCGGGCGACGGCCTCGTCCGAGGCGCGGAACGTCAGCGGCCCGACGGGGATCGCGCCGGCCCGTATCGCAGTCTGAACGACTTCGCCGACCCGGCTTGGATCGCGCACGACCAGGCGAATCAGCCCGCGGACCTGATAGGAGCCGAACTGGACCTCGGCCTGCCCGCCGTAACCGCCGGCCTGCGCGCCGTAACCGCTGGCGTGGGCGCCCGGCGGCGCGGCAGAGGCAAACGGATTCATCGCCCCCGGCCCGATCTGCGGGATCGCGCCATAAGCGCCGACCGCCGTCAAGCCAGGCATAGCCGGAGAAAACAGATTGTAAACATTCATCGAGACGGTTTGCAGGTCGTTGGCCTGAATTCCGATCGAGGCCGCGGCGACCGCCAATTGCTGCAATTTCGCCGTGTGATCCCGAATCGCCTGCGCGACCGAACCGGAGGTCACCGTAAGCTCGACCAGAAACTCGGCGCTCTCGGGCGGCACCCGGCGCACCGCTTCTCCTACAACCGCCACACCTTCCATCTGTCTCGCTTGCGCCTGAAAAGCTTGTGTTGGTGTCACGATGGTTTCCTTTTCTTCTCTTTGTCTTTGCTCTTCCGATTCGAAACCGTCCGCCGCCGGTCCGGGCGGCGCGATCCGTCCGGATTCCGCCGCTGCCGCGGCCGGCGCAGCGCCCGCCGCGGCTTCCTCCGGCGCGGTCTCTTCAGGAGGAGTTGCGGGCGCTTCGATGCGGGGACGCGACGTCCCGCGGCCTGCACGCCCGCGATTCCTGCTCATTCTCTGCCCCGCGCCCGCTCACCAGGGCCGAGCCCCGAAGGCGGTCTGAGGAGCGATCAGCGTTTGCGGAGCGAGCGGATATCCGATCTGGCCGAACGGCGAAATGCCGATCTGCCCGAACGGCGAAGCGCCGAAGGGCGAGATCTGGCCGTATGGAGCGAAGGCCTGCTGCTGGCCGTACGGCACCCCGGGATGGCCCTGCAGCGCGGCGGCCGCAAACAGCGGATGCTGTACGGCAGCGGCCAACAGCGGATTCTGTGCCGCGAGCAGCGGATTCTGGATCGCCGTCAGGATGGGGTGCTGCACGCCGCCCGTCAACTGCGCGTGTAACGCCGCCGCGAGCAGCGGGTTCTGTGCACTGAGGAGCGCCAACTGTTGCTGCGGATGGATCGTACCGTAGGGGGAGATGCCGCCCGCATAGCCTTGTAAACCTCCCGTCTGGTGCTGAACGAACGCCAGCGGATTGATTCCCGGGGGCTGCATGCCCGCGTACGGGGAGGTCTGAATTGTTCCCAAGGCATAGGTTTGCGGATCGTACGTCATCATAATTTGGGTTCTCCTTATTGCTTATTGCCACGTTCCGTTTCGGCCGAAGCGTCCGGCCGGTCGTGCAGGCAATCACGAAGGGGTTGCCGAATCGATGTTCCCACAGCGGCGGCGCTCCCCGATGCGCCGATTGCCGCATCTTCCGCAATTGCGGCAAATGGCCGTAAGTGGCTCAAATTCGAGCGGAAGAAGCCTTGCTGTTCGGGTGATTCTTTACCTTGGAAGCGAGCGAACTCTCGAGCCAGTCGCGCAGTTCGCTCTCACGGAATCTCCACTGTCTGCCGATCTTGAGCGCGGGAATCTCTCCACACTCCGCCCAAAGGCAAAGGGTACGGGTCGACACGCCAAGCCATCTCGAGACCGCGGCCGTGGTGAGTAGTGGTTCTGGTCTGGACGATAGCACCTTACCCCCTTACTCGACCGACAACTTCAGGTGAGTCGCATTGCAGACTGCGGAGTGCAGCGTGTGCGTGAATGTGCTATTAGTCTGCTCGCGTTCAGTCTCCCAATTTCCGGATCGGCGTGTCAAGCAAACGCGGCGGCCTTGGGCAGGCCAATGAGAGTAAAGGTGCCGTCCGCGGCGCGGGCGCTCCCGACCGCTTTTGTTGTCAATGGGATTCCTTGAGGTACTCCGCCAACCGATGGTCCGCTAACGCCCGAATGCCCTCCGCCACGCAAAGCGCGTTGAGCTCCGCGCCGGCGCGGCTGGTGTGGGTGTGGGGGTCGGCAAAGAGCGGCTCGACCGCCTCCGGCCCCATGGCGTCGTAGCGGCGGGCGATGATCTCGTTGAGATCGATGTATCCGGTATTCTCCCCTCGAGCCACTTCGGCCGCCCACTTCCGGTACGTGCTGGAGCTCCGCTCGATCTTGCCGTCCTTCCAGATCTTGCGCGGCACCGGCGAGCAGACGATCGGCGTGGCGCCCTTCGCCCGCGCATCCGCGATGAAGCGCCGAAGGTACCAGCCATACGTGTGTACGACCTCGTGCCGCCTGGTAATGGGATTGTCGATCTCGCGCGTATCCTCGCCCGTGCCGGGGAGCGAACCGCGGGCCCGCTCGGTGTCGTCCAGCGGGCCACCGTCGTTGTGGCCGAATTGCATGAGCACGAAATCGCCCGGCCGCAGCTCGGCAGCCACCTGGTCCCAGAGCCCTTCCGTCAGGTACGTACGGCTGCTGCGGCCGCCGCGCGCGCGGTTAACCACGTGGATGCGCGACGTGTCGAAGAGGCCGGCCAGCGGCTCGCCCCATCCCCATTGTCCATTGGCGCCGTTGCCACTGCCGTTATGTACGGTGGAATCGCCGATCAGGTACAGCGTGGGCACGTCGGCCGCGGCCTGTGCGAAGGCGCCGGCCGCGGAGAGCATCAGGATTGCGAGAGACCGAGTCATGCTTCTATTGTCCATAAGGGGCGCGCCGGCCGGCGTCTCGGCCGGGACCGTGAAGCGGTCGTCAGGATCGGGGTGCGCGGGGTCGAAAGGCGGCGAATCCTCGAGCAGCCGGGCCAGCGGCAGATGGGCGCGGCGGATGCCCTCCACGACGCACCGGGCCAGTTGCGGCTTCAGCCGCACCTCGCCCCCGCCGCGAATCTGCGGCCGGCGCACATTCACCAGAAAGGTGCGGGTCACCGGACGGCCAGCCTTGGTGCGCACGTTCTCCAACATCAAACGCCGCAGTTCGGACTTCACCGTGGTTACCGCTGGCGCATCGGGATCGCCCGGCGTAACAGTGACGCGGTAGTTGTGTACGCCCGCCGGGCAAGCCGCGGGCGTGCCGCGAACGAGTGTTTCACATTCCGAAACGGCTACCGGCTCGCCCGCCTACAGCGGCTTGCCGATTTCCCAGTGGTGGCCGAATGGGTCGGCGACGCGGCCGACGCGCCAGCCGTAGGGCTGGTCGGTGACCGGCGAAATCGGGGAGGCGCCCGCCGCGACCGCGCGGGCGAAGGCAGCATCCGGATCGGGGACGACGAGCACCATCCGCGCGGTGCTTCCGCCGAGTGTTTCCGGGCTGAAATTGGCGTGCGCGGGCGATTCGTCCGAGACCCAGAACTCGGAGCCCGCGGCTTCGAGGCGCGCGACTACGGCGCCATCCGGCGCCTCGATCTTGAAAGCCTCGGCCGCGGCGAACGCGGCCTTATAGAATTCCACGGCTTGGGCCCCGCGCCGTACGGAGAGCATGGGGGCGATCGGCATTCCCCCAGCTTACTTCAGCAGGCTGGCCGAGCGGCCGGCGAAATCGAGAACCCAGTTAGGGAAGATTCCGAGGAACAGCGTGCCGGCCGCAGGCAGAATCAGGGCCGCGCGCATTCCGGCCGAGAGCGGCTCGACCTTGGCCGCCGATTCGGACGGTTCGTGCATGTACATCACCACCAGGATCCGGAGATAGTAGTACGCCGCGACGGCGCTGGTGAGCAGACCGAGCACCGTGAGCCAGACCAGGTGCGATTCGAGAGCCGCTTTGAAGATGTAGAACTTGCCGAAGAAGCCGCCGGTGAGCGGCACGCCGATCAGCGAGAGCAGGAAGATCGAGAGCATGGCGGCCATCAGCGGCTGCCGCTGGCCGAGGCCGGCGAGGTCGTCGATGGCATCGAAGCGCTCGCCGCGGCCGGAAATGTGACTCACCACGGCAAACGCGCCGACATTCATCAACGCATACGCGGCGAGATAAAACATCGCGGCGGCGGCGCCGATTTCCGACCGCGCGGTGAGCGCCACCATCACGTAGCCGGCGTGAGCGATCGAGCTATAGGCCAGCATGCGCTTGACGTTCGACTGCAGCAGCGCGGCGAAATTGCCGATGACCATCGAGAGCAGCGCCACACCCCACACCAGCGGCTCCCAGCCGCGGCCGATGGGCTCGAGCGCCGTCATGAAGATGCGGAAGAAGACAGCGAACGCGGCGGCCTTCGGTCCGGCGGAGAGAAAGGCGGATACGGGAGTGGGCGCGCCCTGATAGACGTCCGGCGCCCAGATCTGGAACGGGGCCACCGAAACCTTGAAGGCGAGTCCTACGAACATCAGCGCAGCGGCCAGCCCGACAAATAGCCCCGAGGGCGCTTCCTGTCCGTTGAGGATCTGGCGCACCCCGCTCAGGTTGATGGTGCCGGTAGAGCCGTAGATCACGGCGACGCCGTAGAGGAAGAATGCCGTCGCGAAGGACCCGAGCAGGAAATACTTCAAAGCGGCTTCGTTGGCGCGCCGGTCGTCGCGCAGATAGCCGGCCAGCACGTAGCTCGCGATGGAAGAGATCTCGATCGCAATGAAGATGACGATCAGATCGTTGGCGGCGGCCATCAGGCACTGGCCGGCGATCGAGAACAGCAGCAGCGCGTGAAATTCGCCGGTTTCGGCATCCTGGCGCGTCAGGAAGCTGTAGGACGCGAGCACCGTGAGGAAACCGACGGCCAGGACGATCTCGCGGAAGAACGTGGCGAATCCGTCCACCATCAGCATGCCGCCGAAGGCCGGGCCGGCGGCCTGCAGATAGGCGAGCGCGGCGGCCGCACCGGCGGCCACCAGAGCCACCAGGCTGAGATTCCCGAATACCTTCGACGACTTCCGGTTGACGATGGGATCGAGCACCATCAGCAGCGTGCCGACGACCGTTAGGATAATCTCCGGCAGCATGCGGAGCAGGTCGCCGGGATTGTACAGGGCGCTACCGGGCATCGGCGGCCTCCATGACGCGCGGTGGCGAATCGGGGGTTGGGGATTGCGGAGGCTTCACCATGCGAACTTTAAACGGGACGTTAATCTGCGCTTCGTCGAGCACCTTGGCGGTGACCTTGCTGACGGGCGGCAGGAAGCTCTGGGAGTAGACGCCCATCCACACCATCATGATGATGAAGGGGACGACGGCCGCCCACTCGCGAAGATTGAAATCGAAAACATGGGAACGGACTTCCGGGTTGACTTCGCCGTAGAACACGCGCTGGTAGAGCCAGAGCATGTAGCAGGCGGAAAGAATCACCCCGATCGAAGCAAAGATGGTCCAGGTGTAATTGGCGAGCGCGGTGCCCTGCAGGACCAGGAATTCGCCGACGAAGTTGTTCAGCGTCGGAAGGCCGATGCTGGCCAGCGTCGTGATCAGGAACGCCGTGGCGAGCCACGGGGCGGCCGTGGCGACGCCGCCGTAATCCTTGATCTCGAGCGAGTGGCGGCGCTCATAGAGCAGGCCGACGATGGCGAACAGAGCGCCGGTTGAGATGCCATGGTTGAGCATCTGGTAGACCGCGCCGTCGAGGCCCATCTGCGTGAACGAAAAGATGCCCAAAACGACAAAACCGAGGTGGCTGACCGAGGAGTACGCCACGAGTTTCTTCATATTGGGCTGCACCATGGCGACCAGCGCGCCGTAGATAATGCCCACAATGGCGAGGATGACGATCCACGGTGCGCACTCGCGCGCGGCGCTGGGGAACAACGGCAGGCAGAAGTGCAGGATACCGTAGGTGCCCATCTTCAGCATGACGGAGGCCAGCATAATCGAGCCGGCCGAGGGGGCTTCGACGTGGGCGTCGGGCAGCCAGGTGTGCAGCGGAAAGAGCGGAACCTTGATCGCGAACGCGATGAAGAAGGCGAGGAACAGCCAGAGCTGCTCTTCGGGCGCAAAAACGAGCCGCCCGGCCGAGAGCATGTCTACGATCGCGGGATAGCTGAAGGTCTGGGCGCGATTGTAGATGTAGATGATGGCCGCCAGCATGAGCACCGACCCGGCCATCGTATAGAGAAAAAATTTGACCGCGGCATAGATGCGGCGCTCGTGGCCCCAGATGCCGATCAGGAAGTACATCGGCACGAGGCTGACTTCCCAGAACACATAGAAGAGGAACAAATCCTGGGCGAGAAAGACGCCGATGAGGCCGAACTCGAGCAGCAGGAGGAAAGCGTAGAACTCCTTGACGCGGTTCTGCACGTAGCGCCAGGAGACCAGGATGCAGAGCGGCGTCAGGAAGGTCGAAAGCAGCATCAGCCAGAAGCTGACGCCATTCGCGGAGATGGCGAAATGGATATCGGGCGAGGCGATCCACGGCAGATCGATCGCGAACTGCTCGCCCGAGGCGCCGCGGTCAAACCATCCGAGCAGTGCCAGGGAAGAACCGAACGTCACCAACGACACGACTAATGCCCAGAGGCGGCTGCCTTGTGGAGACGAGCGCGGGATCGCGAGCGCCAGCAGGAATCCGAAAAGCGGCAGAAACAGGACGGTGGCGAGCAGGTTCATCGCACCCCTCCGGCAGTTCCGAGGAGAACCCCCAAGGCGACGATCACGGCGACGCCGCCGGCCAGCACCCAGGTGGCATAACTGCGAATATTCCCGGACTGCATCTGACGCAGGCCGGCGCCT
This sequence comes from Bryobacteraceae bacterium, assembly GCA_035293845.1. GTDB lineage: Bacteria > Acidobacteriota > Terriglobia > Bryobacterales > Bryobacteraceae > DATGMB01. The sequence continues at coordinate 15,113 of DATGMB010000037.1, read as the reverse complement.
ACGGTGCGCGCGGCCGTCCCGATACCGTTCACGATGCCATCGATCAGGCCGGCATCGGCGCCCTTCCAGAGCACGACGCGCGAGCCGCCGACGACCGGCTTGACGATTGTGGCGTCGTAAATCTCATCGACGAAGTATTTGTTGTAGACCAGAGTGTAAAGTCCTTTGACGCCGCCGGCGAAGGAATCCGCCAGCTTGGGCCGGTAGACGTACATCAGCCAGGCAAGAAAGATGCCGAGGATGCCGGCGGAGCTCGCAAACAGCATCAGGCCCATATTCTCGGGGACTTCCGGCGGATTGCCTCCGTAGAAATACGGCAGGAAGAATTTGGGAATATCGATAAAGCCGCCGCCGAGCGAGAGCACGGCCAGAATCGCCAGGGGGATCGTCATCACGGGCGGCGATTCGTGTGGGTGCGCGTCGCCGCGGTACGGGCCGTAGAATGTCAGGAAGAACGCGCGGAAGACGTAAAACGCAGTCATACCGGCCGTGAACACGCCCACCCAGTAGATCCACATGTGCAGGTGCGCGGCGCCGAGCAGAATCGCGTCCTTGCTGAAGAAACCGGACGTCAACGGGACGCCCGCAATGGCCAGCGAGGCGCACAGCATGGTCCAGTGGGTCCACGGAATTTTCTTGCGCAGGCCGCCCATGCGGCGCATATCCTGCTCCCCGGCCATGGCGTGAATCACGCTGCCGGCGCCGAGGAAGAGCAGGGCCTTGAAGAAGGCGTGCGTCATCAGGTGGTAAATGCCGGCGGAAAATGCGCCGCAGCCGACGCCCACGAACATATAGCCCAACTGCGACACGGTCGAGTACGCGAAAACTTTCTTGATGTCGTTCTGCGCGAGACCGATGGTGGCGGCGAAAAACGCGGTGGCGATGCCGATGATGGCGATGACTTCGAGCGCGCCGGGAGCGTGGATGTAGATCGGCCAGGAGCGGGCGGTCATGTAGACGCCCGCCGTGACCATGGTGGCGGCGTGGATCAGCGCGGAAACGGGCGTGGGACCGGCCATGGCGTCCGGCAGCCAGACGTAGAGCGGAATCTGCGCGGATTTACCGCAGGCGCCCACCATGAGAAGCAGACCGATCGTGGTGAGGACCGCTTCCGAAGCTCCGGGCGCCTGGCGGAACACGGTGCCGAAATCGAGCGAGCCGAAGTGTTTGACGATGTAAAAGACCGCGAGCGAGAAGCCGAAGTCGCCGATGCGGTTGACGATGAACGCCTTGTTGCCGGCGTTGGTGGCGAACTGTTTATCGAAATAGAAGCCGATCAGCAGATAACTGCACAGCCCGACGCCTTCCCAGCCGACGAAAAGCACCAGGTAGTTCGCCGCCAGCACCAGCGTCAGCATGAAGAACATGAACAGGTTGAGATACGCGAAGAAGCGGTAGTATCCGCCTTCGTGCGCCATGTAGCCGATCGAATAAATGTGGATCAGCGAGCCGATACCGGTGACGACCAGCAGCATGACGGCGGTGAGGCGATCGAGCGCGAAATCGCAATCGACGCGGAAGGCGCCGCTCTGGATCCACGTAAAGTAATGCTCGGAGTGGACGGCAGACAGGTCGGCCGTGAGGATCGCCTTCAACGCCCACGCGAAGGAGAGGATGACGCTGGCGATGGCGACGGTATTGATCAGCGCCTTGGAAAAGCGCCGCCCGAACAGGCCGTTGATTACGAAGCCCGCCAGCGGAAAGATCGGTATGAGCCAGAGTTGCATCGGTTGTCTTTTTCACCGCCGGAGCGCAGAGACGCAGAGAAAATCTTTTCCTCGGCCGTCTCCGCGCCCCGGCGGTGAGTATCTAATCCTTCATCGAATTCATCTCGTCGATGTTCAGCGTCGCGCGGTTCTTGAATACGGTCAGAATGATGGCCAGGCCGACCGCGGCTTCGGCGGCGGCGACCACCATGACGAAAAACGTGAACAGGTGCCCGCTGACCTGTTTGAGCTGGTAGGAAAACGTGACGAACGTCAGATTCACGGCGTTCAGCATCAGCTCGATGGACATGAATACCGTGATGATGTTGCGGCGGAACAGGAAGCCGGCGACACCGAGCGCGAACAGCACCGCGCTGAGCGTCAGGAACCAGGAAACAGGAACTTCGGACATCAGTCCATCTCCTTCCGGCCGAGCACGACGGCGCCCACGATCGCGATCAGGACCAGGATCGAAGTAATTTCAAAAGGCAGCAGATACGTGGTGAAGAGCGCGCGGCCGATGGCGATCGGCGAGCCGCCGGTGAAGCCGCCGAAATGAACGCCGGTGCCCGGCTTGTAGAACTGGCCGGCGATCCATGCCAGCAGACCGAGGAAGGCGATCAGCAGCGGCACACCCAGCAGTTGCACCATGAAGGAGCGGCCGCGGACCGTCTCGCGGCCGGCATTCAGCAGCATGATGACGAAGACAAACAGCACCATAACCGCGCCGGCGTACACGATCACCTGCGCCGCGGCAACGAATTCGGCACCGAGCAGCAGGTAAAGGACCGCGAGCGACCCCATCACCCCGATCAGCGAGATGGCGCTCGATATGGGATGCGTCTGCACCACCACGTTGATGGCGCAGACAACCGCGATAATCGCGAAGATCAGAAACAGAACGACATCCATGGTTATGCCAGCCAGGCGACCCCGAGTGCGGTCGCCACCAGGTTCAGCATCGCTACGGGAAGCAGGAATTTCCAGGCGAAGCCCATCAACTGGTCGTAGCGGAAGCGCGGCAGCGTGCCGCGGACCCAAATGAATGCAAACAGAATCGCGCCGGTCTTGGCCGCGAACCAGAACAACGGGAGAATCCACTCCTGCAGCATCGGGATCTGGAACAGCACCGCGATTCCCAGAAAGACCACGCCGAAGGCCGGAAAGGTCAGGCGGTCGCGCTTCCGCGGCGGATTGATCCCGTGATACAGCGCAACGAAACCGGCCAGCGCGAAAATCGCCGTGGGCACCCAGCCCGAGCCGTATTTCGCATCCCAGGGCGCCTCCCATCCGCCCAGGAACAGCAGCGTCGCCATCGCGCTTACCGTGATCATATTGGCGTACTCGGCCATGAAGAACGCCGCGAACTTCATGCTGGAGTATTCGGTATGGAAGCCGGCCACCAGCTCGTTTTCAGCTTCCGGGAGGTCGAAGGGGACGCGGTTGGTTTCCGCGAACGCGGCGATGAGAAAGACAATGAAGCTGACGATCTGGCCGCCGCGGATCAGATTCCAGTGCCAGATGCCCCCGGCCTGCGTGCCCACCAGCATGCGCAGGTCAAGCGTGTTCGAAATCAGCAGCGGCGCCGCAATCGCGATGGTCATCGGAAGCTCGTAGCTGATCATCTGCGCTGAGCTCCGCAGGCCGCCGAGCAGCGCGTACTTATTGTTCGAAGCCCACCCGGCGAAGGCGATACCGTAGACGCCGATCGAGGAGACCGCCAGCACGAACAGGACGCCGATGTTGAGGTCGGTGAGCTGCATCCAGGTCTTGTAGCCCGCAACTTCGATCGTGGGGCCAAACGGAATCACCGAGATCGAGAGCAGCGCCATCGTGATCGCGAGAAACGGCGCGGCCAGATAGAGCGGCTTGTTCACGTAGGAAGGGATCAGGTCTTCCTTGGTGACCAGCTTGATGACGTCCGCCAGCGGCTGCAGCAGGCCGTGCGGCCCCACGCGATACGGCCCGGGGCGCACCTGGATATGCGCGATCACCTTGCGCTCCACCCATTGCAGGTAGGCGAGCGTGGTCATCAGGACCGCAAAGACGATCGCTACCTTAATTAGCGAGATGACGATAAACGCGTTCATGACCGGCTTTCCACCAACGAATGCAGAACGTTGCAGTAGCGCCCGAGCGTGCCCGAGGAGAACAGGCCGTTGCGGTCCGATTGGATGAGCTCGGGGCGATTCTCCACGGGGATGCGCCCATTGACGGCAGCGGTCTGGGCGGCGCCGCCGGTGGCAATGACAGGCGCCGGGATATTGTAGCCGCGGACGGTGCGGCGGATCTCTTCAAACACGGCATCGGGCAGCCAGGGGCCGAGGGCCGCTGCGGCGCCCATTTCGCGGGCGATGAAGCCCATGATTTCGAGATCGGGCTTGGCGCCCATGGTCTCGATCGCGCGCTTCACCCGCTGGACTTCGCCGGTCGTATTCGTGAACGTGCCGTTCTTCTCGTAAGCGCTCGCCGCGGGAAGAACGATATCGGCGAGCTGCGCGGTCTCGGTGAGGAACATATCCTGCACCACCAGGAAGCCGGCGCGCCGTTGTGCGCCGTTCTTCAGCGGATTCGCGCCCACCACCCAAAGTACATCGAGGTTCGCCGCTAGCATCTCCGGAATGCGCATACCGCCTTCGCCCGGAATGAGCCCCATGTCGAGCGCGCCGCGCGAGTTGGCGTAATCGACCAGCGCCACGTATTTCACCGGAATGCCGAGCGATTCGCCGAATTCGACGAGCCGCCGGACGGCTTCGCCCTTGATCGCGTCGTTGAACAGGATGACCAGCTCCGGTTCCGCCTTGAGCGCGTCGCGGAGCTGTTCGAGTGCCGCGAAATAATCTTCCGGCGCGGCCGCGACGTTATCCGGATGGACAGCGCCAACCGGCGAGCCCTTGGCTTCTCCGGGGCCGCCCCATGGCGCCCAGCGCGGACCGGTGCCGGCGGCGCCGAAATTCGGGACCACGCCCTCGCCGCCCACCGGCGCATTGCCGGGGCCGCTCGTGGTTGCGCCCACATCGCGGCCGGGAATTTCGCCGAGATCGCCCACATTCTTGACTGCTGTGCCGCCGACCCGCAGCGCCTTCACCGAATACTTGTCCTCGCGCACCGGACCGTGGGCCACCGTATACACGTGGGCTTGATGATGTCGGTAGTTGGCCCGGATCTGATAGGAGAGCAGCGGATGTTCGAGCGCCAGGTCGGAGCCGACGATCAGAACGGCTTTGCTGCGATAGAGATCGTCCACCGTGGCGAGCGTGCCGGTGCGGCCGCTCAGCGCATCGAGCAGCGTCGTGACATCGCCCGTTCGGTGGTGATCGATGTGGGGCGTGCCCAGAATCTCCGTGGCGAACTTCTTGAGATAGAAATTCTCTTCATTGGTGGTGTGGTTGGAGCCGATGACACCGAAGGTGCCGCCGGCGGCCTTGGTTTCCTGAAATTTGCTGGCGACCGCGGCCAGCGCCTCCGACCAGCCCACTTCCTCGAGCTTGCCGTTCTTGCGCACGAGAGGCGCCTGCAGGCGCTCGGGATTGTCGTAGAAGTCGAAGGCGTACCGTCCCTTGATGCAGAGGAAATCGCCGTTCACTCCCGAGCGGTCGCGGTTGTTGCCGCGCACGATCTGGTTGTTGCGCGTGCCGAGCGTGGTCTTGCAGCCATCGCCGCAATGCGTGCAGATGGTGCCGACATGGGTCATCTCCCACGGGCGGGTCTTATAGCGATATGCACCGCTGGTGAGCGCGCCGACCGGGCAAATGTCGATGCACATGCCGCATTCGTCGCACTCCAGGTGGTCGCCCTTGTTGGGCGCGATTTCCGAGACCACGCCGCGGTTGATGACCCCGAGCGCGCCCACGCCCATGCCTTCGTTGCAGATGCGCACGCACCGGAAGCAGAGAATGCAGCGGGGGGCATCGAAGAAGACCACCGGCGAGAATTGCTTTTCCGGCGTGTGGACCTTCTCTTCGGTGAAGCGGCTTTCGCCCGCGCCGTAGCGGAAAACCATGTCCTGGAGTTCGCACTCGCCGCCCTTATCGCAGACCGGGCAATCCAGGGGATGGTTGGTGAGGAGGAACTCGAGCGTGTACTTGCGCGCCTGGGCGACCGCGGGGGTTTCGGTGCGCACCACCATGCCCTCGGCCACCGGAAGCGTGCATGCCGTCATCATCTTCGGCATTTTTTCGACTTCCACGAGGCACATGCGGCACGCCGCCTGCAGCGCGAGGCCTTCGTAATAGCAGAACGCCGGGATCTCGATGCCGACGGTCTTCGCGGCGTCGATCACCAGCGTGCCCGGCGCGGCCTGCACCGCGCGGCCGTCAATCGTCAGATTTACGAGGTCAGCCATTCAAAACCTTATTTCACCCCGAGGCGCCGAGACGCCGAGAAAATGAGACGAAAACCTCGGCGCCTCTGCGTCTCGGCGGTGAATACTAAACTCCCACCAGAGCGCCATGCTTCTCATACGGGCACGGCTTTCCGTTCAAATGATCCTCAAATTCGTGCCGGAACTTCTCCACAATCGAGATCGTCGGCATGGCCGCGGCATCGCCCAGGGGGCAGAAGGTGCGGCCGAGCATGTTCTTCGAGATATCGCCGATCAGGTTGATGTCGTTCTTCGTGCCGCCGCCTTCGTGGAAGCGCGTCAGGATCTTGCGCAGCCACGTCGTGCCCTCGCGGCAGGGGATGCACCAGCCGCAGCTCTCGTGGGCATAGAACCGCATGATGCGCAGCGCGGCCTTCACCATGCAGGTGTCTTCGTCCATGATGATCACGCCGCCCGACCCGAGCATCGTCTTGCGCTGCGCCATCGAATCGTAGTCCATGTTGGCGCCGTAAGCTTCCTCGGCCGTCAGCACCGGGCACGACGAGCCGCCCGGAATGAACGCCTTGAGCTTCTTGCCGTTGCGGATGCCGCCGCCGACCTCCTCGATCATCTGCTTCACCGGAAATCCGAGCCGCAGCTCATAAACACCCGGCTTGTTGACGTGGCCCGTGAGACACGTCATCTTGGTACCCCCGGCCTTGGGGACGCCCAGCGCGGCGAAGGCCGCGCCGCCGTCCCGGATGATCGCCGGGACGGCGCAGTAGGTCTCGACGTTGTTGAGCACGGTGGGGCACTGAAACGCGCCCACCACCGCCGGAAACGGCGGCCGGATGCGCGGGACGCCGCGCTTGCCCTCGAGCGATTCGAGCAGCGCCGATTCCTCGCCGCACTCGTAAGCGCCGGCGCCGGTGTGCGTGTACAGATCGAAGTCGAAACCCGTGCCCTGGATGTTCTTGCCCAGCCAGCCGCGCGCATATGCCTCGGCAATGGCCTTGTCCATGATCTCGATCAGGTAGCGGTACTCGCCGCGGATGTAGATATAGCCGGCGTGAGCGTCCACCGCGAGGCCGGCGATGAGCACGCCCTCGATCAACTGATGCGGGTCGTTTTCGATCAGGACGCGGTCCTTGCAGGTGCCGGGCTCGCTTTCATCCGCGTTGACCACGATGTACTTGGGCTTGGGCGACGTGCGCGGCACGAAGCTCCACTTCATGCCCGTCGGAAATCCGGCGCCGCCGCGGCCGCGCAGATTCGAGACTTTGACCTCCTCGATGATCTCCTCCGGCTTCATGCCGGCGGCCTTCATAAAGGCCTTGTAGCCATCCGTCGCGAGATAGGTATCGATGGATTCCGAATGGGGCAGGCCGAAGCGGCGCGAGAGCACCCTGGTTTCGAGCGGGCTGGGTTCGTTGTACAGCATGCGCTATTTCTTTCTCAATCCGTCCAGGATCTCGTCCAGCTTCTGCGGAGTCACGAAATGGTGGAAGTCGTAGTTCACCTGGATGGCCGGCGCCCACGAACAGGCGCCCATGCATTCGACCTCTTCGAGCGAGATCTGCCCATCGGCCGTGACTTCCTTGTGGCCGATGCCGAGCTTCCGGCAGGCGTGCTCGTAAAGCTTATCGCCATCATGCAGCAGGCAGGAAATGTTCGTACAGACCTGCACGTGATACTTCCCCAGCGGCTTGCGGTGCAGCATGGAGTAGTACGAGAGCACCTCGTTGACCTGCAGCGGCGTAACGCCCACGCGCCGGGCCACCTCTTCGATCAGCTCGTCCGTCACCGAGCCGATCTCGTCCTGCCCGTACATCAGCATCGGAATCAGCGCCGAGCGCTGCCGCCCCGGCGGATAGCTCTTGAGCAGCTTATCGAATCTGGCTTCGAGTTCAGGAGAAAAAGTCATCTCAACAATCCGAACCGCTGAGACACGGAGATCGCAGAGGCAACGCAGAGAAAACCATAAAGATTTCTCTGCGCAACCTCCGCGTCCTCTGCGTCTCTGCGGTAAAAGGAAAGCCTCATCTATCCGTATCTCCCAGGACGAAATCCATGCTCCCGATGGCCGCGATCACATCCGCGATCAGAGTGCCTTCGACCATTCTGGGCGTGGCCTGCAGATTGCCGAAGCTGGGGGTCCGCATGTGGACGCGGTATGGGCTGGAGGTGCCGTCGCTGACGACGTAATATCCCAGTTCCCCGCGCGGCGATTCGATCACCTGGTAGACTTCGCCTTCGGGAACGCGGAAGCCCTCGGTGACGATCTTGAAATGGTAGATCAGGGCTTCCATCTGCGTTTTCATTTTTTCGCGGTCGGGCAGGACCACGTGCGGCGCATCGGCCTTCCAGGGGCCCCCCGGCATGCCTTCGAGCGCCTGCTGGATGATGCGCGCGCTCTGCCGCATTTCCGCGATCCGCACCTGATACCGCGCATAGACGTCGTTTTCCGTCCGCGTCGGCACTTCGAAGTCGAATTTCTCGTAGCTGGAGTACGGCTCGTCCTTACGCGCATCGATTTTGAGGCCGGCGGCGCGCAGCATCGGGCCGGTAATGCCCAGATCCAGCATGTCCTCGAGCGGAATGTGGCCCACACCGCGGGTGCGGCCGATCCAGATGCGGTTATTGGTGAGGAGATTCTCGTACTCGTCGACGCGGCTCGGGAAAACGTCGATGAACTTCTTCACGCGCTGGTGCCAGCCGCGGGGCGGCTCGAGCGCCAGACCGCCGATGCGGAAATAGCTGGTCATCATGCGCTGTCCGCTGAACATCTCGAACAGCCGCAGAATGTCCTCCCGCTCGCGGAAGCAGTAGAGGAACACGCTCATCGCGCCGATATCGATGGCGTGGGTGCCGAGCCAGACCAGGTGGCTGTTGAGCCGGGTCAGCTCGGTCAGCATCACGCGCATCCACTGCGCCTGCGGCGGAATTTCGATGCCGAGCAGCTTCTCGACGGCCAGGCAGTAGCCGAGATTATTGGAGAGTGGCGCCAGGTAATCGACGCGGTCCGTCAGGGTGACCGCCTGCTGGTAGGTCTTGACCTCGAATTCCTTTTCGATGCCCGTGTGGAGATAGCCGATGTCCGGCCGGCAGGAACGGATGGTTTCGCCATCGAGTTCCATCAGCAGCCGCAGCACCCCGTGCGTCGAGGGGTGTTGCGGCCCCATGTTGAGGACCATGCGGCGCGGCCCTGTTTCGGGCTGTTGCTGATCCTCGACCTCCGCCACAATATTTCCCGGAATTCCCGATTCGCTCATCGCTCAAACCCTCGAACCCGTAACCGGGTAGTCCTTGCGCAGCGGGTGGCCTTCCCAATCGTCCGGCAGCATGATGCGGCGCAGGTCCGGATGGCCGCGGAACCGGATCCCGAAGAGATCGAAGACTTCGCGCTCGTACCAGTTCGCCCCGCGCCACACCGAAGTGACCGAATCGATCTCCGGCTCCGCGCCCGCAATGCGGCACTTCAGCCGAAGCCGAAGCTTGCGCTCGATCGAATGCAAATGGTAGACGACCTCGAAACGCGGCTCAGCCGGATAGCGGTCCACCGCGGTCACCGTGCTCAGCCGGACGAACTGTTGATCGTATTTCAGAAAGCCGCACACGCTCGCGATCTTGGCGGGCGCGATCTCGAGCGTCAGCTCGCCCTTTTCGTGCTTGCCGGTCTGTATCGCATCCGCGTCGAAGGCCTCCAGGGCCGCCGCCACGGCGTGCTCACGCAAATTGTCGGGTAACATTCTCGAACGCGTTTACTTCCGGCCGGATTGGTCCTCCTTGGACCAGTCCAGCACACCCTTTTTCCAGGTGTAAAACAATCCGGAAACGATCAAAACCATGAAAATCAGCATCTCGGCGAAAGCGACCATCTTCAGCTCGCGGTAAACGACCACCCACGGGTACAGGAACACAGCTTCGATATCGAACAGGATGAAAAGCATCGCTACCAGGTAAAACTTCACGCTGAAGCGCTGGCGGGCATCGCCCTGCGGCGGGATTCCGGATTCGTACGGCGTATCTTTCACCCGGTTCCGGACCTTCTTGCCGAGCACGTAGGAGGCGCCGAGCAGTCCGGCCGCGAGCAACATCGCGACCAGGGCCTGCACCAGCACGGGAAAATACAGTTCGGTGTAGGAGGTTGGCATCCGGTTTCCGGGAAGACTAGCCTTTAAATTTGACTATAATTGGTACAAAAGTAGGGTGTCAACCAACGTGAGTGTCCCGATCACCGTGAACGGCGAAGCGCGCACCACCACAGAGGGCCAAACATTGCTCGGTTTGCTCGCCGAGTTGCAGCTCGACCCCGCCCGCGTCGCCATCGAACTCGACCGCCGCATCGTCAAACAGCCGCTCTGGCCCGAGACCCCCGTGCGCCCCGGCGCGCAGATCGAAATCGTGCAGTTCGTCGGCGGCGGATAAAGTTCACCGCCGGGACGCAGAGGCGCGGAGAAGACCTGTCTTGCCTTTCGTTTTTCCTCGGCGTCTCTGCGTCTCGGCGGTGAATTCATGGTCCACTCCGCAGCAACCGTGCACCCCGCTATAATCTCCACAATGCTGCTCGAACTCGTGGTCGAAAACTACGCCGTAGTCGAGCGCCTGCGCGTGCAGTTTCACGCGGGCCTGAACCTGCTCACGGGCGAGACCGGCAGCGGAAAATCCATCGTGGTGGATGCGCTCGGGCTGCTGCTCGGCTCGCGCGCCTCCGCGGACATGGTCCGCACCGGCGAGGCGCGCGCGCGCGTCGCCGGCATCTTCGACGTGCGCGAGCACGCGGCCGTGCGGCGGCTGCTCGAACCGGCGGGCCTCGAAGTCGAGGATGGCGAGCTGCTCATCGAACGCGAGATTCTGGCCGGCGGCAAATCGCGCGCTTATGTCGGCAGCCGGCCGGTGGCTGCTTCCCTGCTCCGCGAACTGGCGCCGCATCTGGCCGATATCCACGGCCAGCACGATCAGCAGCTTCTTTTTTCTTCCGATTCGCAGCGCGACCTGCTGGACGCCTTCGCCGGCCATCGCGATCTTCTGGACCGCGCGGCCTGCATCTACCGCGAGTGGCGCAGCGCGGCGGCCGAGCTCGATGAACTGGAGCGCGGCGAGCAGGAGAAGCTGCGCCTGCTCGACTTGTGGTCGTTCCAGCGCAAGGAAATCGAGACCGCCGCACTCGAGCCGGAAGAGGACACCGCCCTCGAAAACGAGCGCCGCGTCCTGCAAAACGTCCAGCGCCTCGAAGAGGCCGCCACGATCGCGTACTCCGCGATCTACGACAGCCCCGAATCCGCCGTCTCGCTGGCCCGCGCCGCTGCCCGCCGCCTCGACGAGCTGTGCCGCATCGATGCGTCGCTCGAACCGCTGCGCGAGCACCTCAAGGCCGCCGACCTCAGCCTGCAGGAAGTGGCCTACGGCCTGCGCGATTATCTTTCCGGCCTCGAGGCGAACCCCGGGCGCCTCGAAGAAATCGAAAGCCGGCTGGCGGCCATCGACAAGCTGAAGCGGAAATACGGCCAGACGATCCCGGAGATCCTCGCGTTTCTCGATGCCGTGCGGCGCGATATCGCGGCTGTCGAGCACGCGGGCGAGCGCATCGAGCAACTGCGCGCCGCGCGCGACCGCCTGGCCGCGCAATTCGCCGCCGTGGCCGCTGACCTGACGGCGCGGCGCACCGCCGCGGCCCGCAAGCTCGAAAAACGCGTCGAGGCCGAACTGGCCGGCCTGGCGATGGAGCGGACCGTCTTCCGCATCGATCTTTCACCCGCGGAATGGTCGGCCGAAGGCGCGGACCGCGTGAGCTTCCTCGTCTCGCCGAACCTGGGCGAAGAGCCGCGTCCGCTCGAAAAGGTCGCTTCGGGCGGCGAAATCTCCCGCATCGCGCTCGCGCTGAAGACGTGCCTGGCCGCGCCCGTTGCCGCAGGCGCTGCGGGAGCAAAGCCGCGTATGGTGCGGACGCTCGTCTTCGATGAAGTCGATACAGGCGTGGGCGGCAGCGCGGCGGAGGGCATCGGGCGGCGGCTGAAGAAGCTGGCGGCGGCCAACCAGGTCCTGTGCGTCACGCACCTCCCGCAGGTTGCCTCCTTCGCCGACCATCACTACCGCGTCGAAAAGCAGGAATCGCGCGGCCGGACCGTGGCCGTAATCGAAGAACTGGATGCCGCGGCGCGGGCGCGGGAAGTCGGCCGCATGCTCTCCGGCCACAAACTCACTCCGGAAGCGCTGAAGCACGCCGAGCAGATGATCAAAGCCGCCGCCGGCGTGTAAGCGCTCCCGGCCACCCGCGGACACTTTGTCCCATTGCCGGACGCCGCCCCGCGCGGAACTCCTGGAAACTCAACCATCGCGCGCTGGCACAAAATTGCACCGGAAGCCTTCATGCGCTTCGAGCTTCGCCAGGCACTCCGCTCGTTACGCCGCTCGCCGGCTTTCACCGTCGCCACCGTCCTGACGCTCGCCCTCGCGATTGGCGGCAACACCGCCATTTTCAGCGTCGTCGATACCGTTATGCTGAAGCCGCTCGCGATCGATCCCGCCGGCCGCTTGGTAACCGTCTACACCCGCACCCCGCAGGGCCAGCAGGAACCGGTTGCCCAGCCGGACCTCGACGATTGGCGCGCCATGGCTCACTCGTTCAGCGGTCTTGCCTCCTGGGTGCCGCAGAGCGTGAACGTCACCGGCTCGGACCGCCCGGAGCGCGTCATCGGCCTGTTCGTCTCCGCCGATTTTCTGCCGCTGCTCGGCGTCACTCCTGCGCTGGGCCGGGGCTTCGTTCCAGGAGAGGAGCGCATCGGCGGCCCGCGCGTCGCCGTGCTTTCGAACGGCTTCTGGCGCTCGCGCTACGGGGCCGATCCCGCCGCGCTGGGCAAGACCGCGCAACTCAACGGCGAGCCCTACACGATCGTCGGCGTCCTGCCGCCATCGTTCGTGTTCCCCTACGCCGATGCCGCCGTTTACCTGCCCGCGTTCAAGTACCCGAACTATTCCCTGAATCGCGCCCAGAGCAGCGGCGAGGTGCTGGCGCGGCTGCGCGACGGCGTTTCGTTGCAGGGCGCGCGGGCGGAGATGGACGCCGTGGCGGCGCGCCTGGCCGCCGCTTATCCCGGTACCAACGCCGGCCGCGGCGCGACGGTGGTCCCGCTCCGCGAGGATCTGTACGGCCGCCGCAAACCGGCCATCGTCGCCCTGGCCGCCGCCGTCGGGTTCGTGCTGCTCATCGCGTGCGCCAACGTGGCCGGGCTCATGATCGCCCGCCTTTCCGCCCGCGCGCGCGAGCGGGCCGTGCGCATAGCGCTCGGGGCAGGCCGCGCCGACCTGTTCGCCCAGGTGCTCGCCGAAGCCGGTCTGCTTGCCGCGGCGGGAGGCGCCGCCGGGCTGCTCCTGGCGGCCTGGGCCATTCCCGCGATTGCCGCCGCCACCGCGGTCTTCTTCCCCGAGGGCACCGTCATCGAGCTCGACCGCGCCACCCTGGGCTTCACCGCCGCGATCACCCTGGCCGCAGCCGCCTTCGTGGCCCTCATCCCCGCTTGGCAGCCCGCCGGCTTGGACGGGCTGCGCGGCGCGCGCGGAGCCGGTTCCGCCGCCGCCCACAACCGTACACGCAGCATCCTGGTGGCCGCCGAAATCGCGCTCGCCATGGTGCTGCTTGCCGGCGCGGGCCTCACCGCCCGCAGCCTGGACGCTATCGGCCGCGGCGAAATTGGCTTCGATCCGCAAAATCTTCTGATGATGGCCTACCGAGTCCCGCGCGCCAAGTATCCTACCGGCGCGCAGCAGGTGGAATTCCACCGCCAGGTGATCGAGAAGATCAAGTCCGTCCCCGGCGTCCTGGCCGCGGCTTCGGTCCGCGCCGTCCCGCTGGGCGATAACGGCGGCTTCTCCGATTTCGTGCTGGCCGACCGCCCCGAGCCGCCGCCCTCCGAACGCCCGCGCGCCCTGGTGAATTTCGCCGATCCCGGCTTCTTCGCCACCCTGCGCATCCCCGTCCTCCGCGGCCGCGTCTTCACCGAGCGCGACCAGCCAGGCGCCACCTATGTCATCGTCATCAATCAGACCCTCGCCCGCCGCTATTTCCCGGACCGAGACCCCATCGGCCGCCAGCTCCGCGTGCTCGATGGCCGGCTCGCCGAAATCGTCGGCGTCGTCGGAGACATCAAGCACTTCGATGTCATCGAGAAGCCCACGCCTCAGATCTACGGCGCGCTGGCGCAGAATCCGTTCGTCTTCACCAGCGTCGCCGTACGCACCGCGGGCGACCCGCTGCGCTATGTCGCCGCCATCCGGCAGGCCGCCTGGCAGGTCGATAAGGACCAGCCGGTTTGGTCCATCCACACCTTTGCCGAGATCCTCCACAATCAACGCAACGGCATGCACCGGCTCCTGGCCGCGACCTTCGAAGCCTATGCCGTAATGGCGCTCTTGCTGGCGGCCATCGGAATCTTCGGCCTGGTGAGCTACACCGTCAGCCAGCGGACCGGCGAAATCGGCGTACGCATCGCGCTCGGCGCACAGCCGGCGGACGTCGTCCGCCTGATTCTCCGGCAGGGGACCGCGCTCGCCACCATTGGAATCGCGGCCGGCGCCGCGGCTTCGGCATGGCTCTCCCGCTACCTGCAATCGCAGCTTTACGGCGTAAGCCCGCTCGATCCCGCGGTCTACGCCGCCGTCGCCGCGCTACTCGCGGCAGCGGCCCTGGTTGCCTGCCTGCCGCCGGCGCGCCGCGCGCTGCGCGTCGATCCGCTGCAGGCTCTCAGGCAGGAATAGCCCGTCTCCGCCGGTCAATCCAGATCAGTCCCGCCAGCGCCGCGCCCACCAGGCCCAACATGCCGGGCTCGGGAATGTTGACCTCGAAGCTCACCGGGCTCGACGTGTGCGGGTTCCCTCCCGAATCGGTGTAGTCCAGCGTCGCCGTCCCAAAGTATTCGCCGGGCGGCGCGTTCGACGCCACATCCACCTCGAACAGCGGCCCCGTGTAACTGGCCGGCGCCGGGCTTTCTCCCATCGTCCCCGGCACATTTTCGAGGAAATAGGTGTTCGATCCCGGATTCGGCGTATTGTCGAGGACCAGCAGCCCGCCATCCGGATTGGAAGCGCTCATGACCAGGTCGATCCCG
>DATGMB010000036.1:0-5108 GCA_035293845.1 Bryobacteraceae bacterium | reverse complement strand
CACTTCTCGCAGATGCTGTGCGTGACCTCGTACTGCGCGCCGGGGACCTGATATCGCTCGTTCAGATCAAACACCGTGTGGAAGATCTGGTCTGAGTTTTCGATGTCCACGATGGGCCGGTCCGGGAAGACCTTCTTCATGCTTTCGACGAAGACGTTCCATTCGTCCGTGCCGTGAAAATCGTCGCACATGAAGAACCCGCCGCGAAGCAGAAACTCGCGAAATCGCGTGATCTGCCGGTCCGTGAGCTCCCAGTGCCCGACCTCGACGGCGTACAACCAGGGATAATTGAAAACGTCGTCGTCTTCATCCAGGTTGACCACCTGCTCGACCGAATGCACGTCGATGCGCGTCAGCCGACGGAGCGCCAGCGCCAGATGCCGGTCGGAACGCGGATAATCGATCGTCCAGTTGGTATTGCCTTCGTGCCAGTCGTAGCCGCGCTTGTATTCGGACTGCCAATCGATGCGATGGTGCGTGGTGGGGTACATCATGCGGGCGAAGGTCCACTCGGCGGGAACCCGATAGTCCGGGGGCAGCGGGAAATTGTTGTACTCCCACGCCGGATATTCCCGAAACGGGTTTTGCGCCAGCAGAGTACAGACCAAAAGCCCGCCCCCGAGCAGGCAGGAAATGAGGAAACCACGCGGCATTGGTTTCAGTATAGCGAGTGGCAGCTCAGCGAACGAAAGGGATGTACGCCTTCACCGCTCTCCGGTAGCGCTCGAATTCATCTCCGAAACGCCCGGCGAGCAGTGCGTCCTCGGCGCGCACGCGGATCTCGGTGCCCGCGATGTACAGCGCCAGCGATACCGGCGCCCATTGCCAGCGCGTGAGCATCAGGATGGTGCACACCAGCATGCCGAGCAGCGAACTGTAGATCGGGTGCCGGACGATCGCGTAAGGCCCGGTACGCACCAGTTGATGGTCCTCATAAAGACCGGCATTGATCCGGAACTGCCGGCCCAAATGCGCCACGGCCTGCCATGCCATCACGGCCGAGAGCGCCCCGATCGCCGCCGCCAGCAATTGCTGCAGCAGGCCGGGATCGTCATGCGCCGGCCGGTGCAAGATAAAGGCCGCGAAGATGCCCGCGCCTTCGAGCAGAAGGCCGGCGCGGGTCGGGCTCGCAATCGTGATCGAGGGCCGCCGCTGCCGGTGCGGTGCGCGAAACAGAAATGGATAGAACCAGGCGAACCAGCACGCCACCAGGAACGACCGCGAAATCACCCACATGTAGCGGCCAGCATAGCGCATGGACACGCATTTCCCGCTTAGGATTTGGCTTAAACAGGCCTCGGGATTTGGCGTGCTCCCCGTGGTAAACTCCCGAGATGAAATTTACGCTCCTTCTGCTGGGGTGCACCGGAATTTTGTGGCCGCAGCCGGGACGCGACTACGGCCGCTCCATGACGATTTCTCAACAGGGAATTGCGGCCACCAGCCAGATCCTGGCGTCGCAGGCCGGCGCGCAGATCCTGGCGCGCGGCGGATCGGCGGTGGACGCGGCCATCGCAGCCAACGCCGTCCTCGGCGTGGTCGAACCGATGATGAACGGCATCGGCGGCGATTGCTTCGTCCTCTACTGGGATGCCAAAACCGGCCAGCTCACCGGCCTGAACGCCTCCGGGCCCGCCCCGCGCGGCCTTTCCCCGCAGTTCCTGGAGGCCCAGGGCGTCAAGACCATGCCGCAGGCGGGCATTCACAGCGTTACCGTGCCCGGCGCCGTCGAGGGCTGGTGGCGCATGCACCAGCGCTTTGGCAAGCTCCCCTGGAAAGACCTGTTCCAGGCGGCCATCGCGTATGCCGAGCAGGGCTTCCCCGTTACCGAAGTCATCCGCGAGACATGGTCCGCCGATGCCGAGGTGCGCAAGCTCAAGCGCCAGGACGAAGCGGCGCGCGTGTTTCTGCCGGGTGGAAAGCCGCCGGCCGAAGGCGACGTGTTCCGTAATCCGGACATGGCAAAAGCGCTGCGCCTGATCGCCGAGCAGGGGCGCGATGCCGTGTACAAGGGCGAGATCGCAGCGGCTATTCTAAAGACCTCCGAGCGGCTGCATGGCACCATGACCGCCGCGGACCTCGCCGGCTATTCCGCCGAATGGGTAACGCCGATTTCGATCGACTACCGCGGCTGGCGCGTGTACGAGTTGCCGCCGAACGGACAGGGCATGGCCGCGCTCGAAATGCTCAATATCATGGAGACCGCGCCGGCATCGTCCGCGGGCCCCTTTTCGCCCGGCGAGATGCACAAGCGCATCGAAGCCATGAAGCTGGCCTACTCGGATCTGCGCCGCTACAATGCCGACCCGCGCACCTATGATGTGCCCGTGGCGGCGCTGCTTTCGAAGGAATACGCGAAGAAACGCGCGGCGCTGATCGATCCGGCCAAGGCCAACTGCGACGTGGCCGCCGGGCAGCCGGTCAACGGTGATACCACCTACCTAACCATCGTGGACAAGGACGGCAACATCGCGAGCTGGATTCAAAGCCTGTACAGCGGCTTCGGCTCCGGCGTGGTGGTCGAGGGCATGGGCTTCGCGCTGCAGAACCGCGGCGCCGGATTCACGCTCGATCCCAAGAGCCCGAACGTGCTGGCAGGAGGCAAGCGGCCGTTCCACACCATCATCCCGGCGTTTATGGAGCGCGGCGACCTGCACATCGGCTTCGGAATCATGGGCGGCGCCAACCAGCCGCTGGCGCATGCGCAATTCGTCTCGGACGTGGTGGATTACGGCATGAACGTGCAGGCGGCCATCGAAGCGCCGCGATTCACCAAGAGGTCCGCCAACGGCTGCGACGTCTCGATCGAATCGCGCGTGCCGCTCAGCACGCTGCAGCAACTCTCCGAGCGCGGCCACCAGATCGCCATCCGGCGGCCGTACACGCAGGAGATGGGCCGCGGGCAGGCGATCCTGCACAACTCGAAGACCGGCGTGAACTACGCAGCCTCCGATGCGCGCGCGGACGGCGCGGCAGTGCCGGAACCGATCCGGCCGTAGGATCGTGTGGGCCCAGGTCCGCCGCCTATTCGAACAGCAGGCGCACCTTGGCGCCGCCGGCGCAGATTTCGCTGATCGTCCTCTGACCGCCCGAGTCCTCGAACCGGATCGCGCTCACCTCGTATTTTCGCCCGGCGGTTTCGACCTTGGCCGGGATCTCCTGCGACCGCTTGTCTGCCCGGCGCCGGTGGTACACTCTTGCCTGATGCGCGTACGCCGCATACTTGCCACGGCCGGACTGGCGCTGGTGGGCGCCGAAGCGGCGCTTTCGGGCGCACTCTACTGGGCCATGCGCCAGCCTCCCGACGTTTTCGGACACTTCATGGCGCGGCTCCCCATGGCCGCCATGATGGTCCTGCCGTTCGAACCGCTCTGGATGCGCGCGCGTGCGGGCCGCCTGAACCCCGGCGATCCCGCGCCGGATTTCCGCCTCCCCACGCTCGACCACCGTTCCGCCGTGCAGCTCTCCCAATTCCGCGGCGGCCGGCCCGTCGTTCTGGTCTTCGGCAGCTACACTTGACCGCCGTTTCGCCGGGAGGTTCCCGCGCTCAACAAGCTGTATGACGAATACCGCGACCGCGTCGCATTCTACGCGGTATACATCCAGGAGGCGCACCCGAGCGACATCTGGCAGATGGGGAGCAACATCCGCGACGGCGTGGTGCTGCGCGATCCGCGCTCGGAGGGCGAGCGCACCCAGGTCGCCGAGAGCTGCGTGCGCAACCTGGGGATCCGCTTCCCTGCCCTGGTCGACGGGATCGATAACACCGTCGAGCGGCAGTACACCGGCTGGCCGGACCGCCTGTATCTGATCGGCAGCGATGGCCGGGTCGCATTCAAGAGCGCCCCGGGGCCGTACGGTTTCGAGCCCGCGGAACTCGGCAAGGCGCTGCGGGAGATGACGCTCACGGCGTCACGATGATCTTGCCGAATTGCTCCTTTTTCTCCAGCCGCTCGTGGGCGGCGCGGATCTCCGATAGAGGATAGACGCGGTCGATCACCGGCTGGAGCTGCCCCCGGAAGACGAATCGCAATACGCGGTGCAGCTCACCCATCGTCCCCATGAAGGACCCGAGCAGGCTCCACTGTTTGCTGAACAGGAACCGCAGATCGACGCGGGCATCGTAGCCCGTAGTGGCCCCGCAAGTGACCAGGCGGCCGCCCGGCGCAAGAGACTCCAGGCTCTTCGGCCAGGTGGCCTGGCCGACGTGCTCGATCACGACATCGACACCGCGCCGGGCCGTGATGCGCTTGACTTCCGCTGCGATGTCCTGGCGGTAGTGGTCGATGGTTTCATCCGCGCCGAGCTCGCGCGCCCGCGCCAGCTTCTCTTCGCCGCCGGCCGTCGCGATCACGCGGCACTGGAACAGCTTCGCGATCTGGATCGCCGCCGAGCCAACGCCGCTCGCAGCCGCCAGCACCAGCACATCCTCTCCCGGCTGCAGGCGCGCGCGCGACATCAGCATGTGCCAGGCCGTGAGAAAGACCAGCGGAACGGCGGCCGCCTGTTCGAAACTCAGCTCGTCCGGAATGCGAATCGCGGCGTATTCCGGCGCCGCCACCAGCTCCGCATCGCCGCCATCGGCGCCGTAGCCGAGCACGGTGTAACGGCGGCAGCGATTGTCGTTGCCGGAGACGCACTCCTCGCATTGGCGGCAGCTCAGGCCCGGAGAAAGCAGCACGCGCCAGCCGGGACGGACCCGCTCGCACAGATCGCCGGCCGCCACCACTTCGCCGGCCACATCGCTGCCCGGAATGTGCGGCATCGGAAATTTCATTCCGGGAATGCCCGCGCGAACCCACAGGTCAAGGTGGTTGAGCGCGGCGGCGCGCACCCGCACCAGCACCTCGTTGGCCCGCATGCGCGGCTCCGGAGCGTCTTCGCAAGCGAGCACATCCGGGCCGCCGTGCCGGTGAATACGGACGGCCTTCATGATGCGGTTGTACCACGCGGCGGCAGCAAAATTTCGTGCAAGCGTTTGGCGCGGCGACTCCCGCCGTGTTACGATTTGAATATCCACGATGACATCGCGGGGACGTAGTTCAGTTGGTTAGAACGCCGGCCTGTCACGTCGGAGGTCGCGGGTTCGAGCCCCGTCGTCCCCGCCA
>DATGMB010000035.1:0-18241 GCA_035293845.1 Bryobacteraceae bacterium | reverse complement strand
GTCGTATTCAGGCCGCTGAATTGGGTGTGGTTGAACGTGTTGTAGGTCTCGAGGCGCAGTTGGGCGCGGATGCGGTTTTCGTGGAACAGGAGCTCCCGGTATAGGGAGAGGTCCCAGTTGTTGGTTCCCGGGCCGTAGAGCGTGTTGCGGCCGAGATTGCCGAACTGCGGATCGTTGCTCGCGATGGCCCACGGCACGTTGGCCTGTTTCGCCGGTTCGAAGGGCGGGGCGAAGCGCTGCGGGAGCGGCGCGTTGGGGTTGATGACCTCCGGACGCGCGCTTTCGTCGCCGGAGCCGGTGGGGCTCGCGATGCCGTTCACCAGGCTGTAGCCCGGCGTGACCGGCCCGCCGGTGATCATTCGCGCCACGCCGGAGAGCGACCAGTGATCCGCGACCCACGCCAGCGGCCGCACGCCCGTCGCGCGTCCCGGCCACGGCAGGTTCCAGAAGAAGTTGGCGGTGAACACGTGCCGGCGGTCCCATCCCGCCGGGCCGTAATTCCGCGAGCGCGGCGCAAGGAACGGGTCCACCGCGCTGCTGTAGCCATCGGAGCAGTCCAGCGCTTTGCTCCAGGAATAATTGCCGGACACGTTGAAGCCGTGCGCCAGCCGGTGCTGCCAGGTTGCCAGGAGCGCGTTGTAGTTGGAGTTGTTGGCGAATTCGTACAGGTAAATCGTGCCCCATCCCTGGTAGGGCCGGAGGAAGTTCGAGGAGAGCGCGCTGGACGTGTTCTGCGGATTCGCGTTCTGCGGGTTCACGCTGAGGAACGTCGCCCCCAGCGGCACCGGATTGATGTTGCGCTCCCACAGCAGGTGGCGGCCGAGCGATCCCGAGTACCCCACGCTGACGGAGTCCGACCGCCCGATCTGCCTCTGGATCTCGAGATTGAAGTTGTAGACCGACTGCTGGTGCCCGTGCGTTGCGAGCGAGTAGATCGTGCCGGTGGGCGAAAGCAGGCCCGCGCTTGCTGTTGTGGCGATGTCGCCGAACGTGCCGTAGTAGTTCACCGGCGAGTAGAAGGCCGGCGGACCGAGCAGGTTCATCACCGGATTGCCCTGGATGCGGTCCAGGTACATTCCGCCGCCGCCCCGGATGGCGGTGCGGCCGTCGCCGATGGGATCCCAGGCGAAGCCGAGGCGCGGCGTCACGGTCACCGGCGCGACCGTGAAGAGCCCGTTCGGCACGCCGTTCACGCCGCCGATGAGGAGCCCGTCGGCGGGATTGCCGAAGCCGGGCGCGAACGTGCCGACCAGGCCGTTGGAGTACGTCTGGCCGGTCACCGGGTTGATGGCGACGTTCGCGCCGTCGACCTTCGCCGGCCGCAGCAGTACGGGCGCCGTGGCGGGATCGTACGCGGCGATCGAGAACGAGGAGATCTGCTTGCGCGCATCGAACTGCGGCGGATCGTGGTAGAAGCGAACGCCGTAATCGAGCGAGAAGCGGCGCGAAACGCGCCAGGTGTCCTGCACGAACCACTCGGCGTTGATGTACTTCCAGTTGCCCTGCGGGCGGCCCGTGGACTCCGTGTAGCTATCGTAGTAGCCAAGCAGCGCGGTGGCCCAGGGATAATTGGCGTCGTTGGGATTGTTGCCGTCCTGGTTGAAGCTGATGTTGCCGCGCGTGGCGGCGTTGGCGCTCTGCAGCTTCTGGGTGTGCTCGAAGTAGATGCCGGCCTTGAAGGTATGGGTGCGCCACACGCGGCTCACGTTATCGATGAAGCTGTAGATCGTGTTCTGGTTGAAGTAGGGTGTGCCGTCGCTCATCGAGGGATTGGCGGCGTTCTGCGTATTGCCGCTGAAGCTCATGTCCGGAATGGCGTTGAGGACGTTGAGCGAGGGGTTGCGCTGCGCGAGCGTGATGCCGAGCTTCGTGCGGTCCACCAGGTTCGGATCGGCCGGCCCGTAGGTCAGGGTGTTCTGGCTCGCGGCCACGGAGATTTCGTTGAACGTATCCGCCGTGATGCTGTTGGTCGAGTGCACGGTCGCCAGGCGGCCCGGCTCCTCGAAATGGATCGGCACGAGCGGGAAGTTCAGCGAGCCGGCGGTCCAGCCCGCGTTGCCGGCGCTGTACGGCACGTTCTGCGCGTCGGCGTTGTTGCTCAGGCTGACGTAGAGCTGCCAGTTTTGCCGCGGCTGGAAATCGACGCGGGCGGTCTCCGTGCGCCGCGGATAGGGCTCGGAGAAGTTCGCGTAGTAGTTCCACTGGTAGTGCGTCGCCGGATTGGGGTCGCTGAAATTGGGCACCGGGAACAGGTTCAGGATCGCCTGTCCGATGGGGTTGAAGCGCGACGGCGGGATCACATTGCCGGGGAATTGCGCCTTATTGTTCAGCGGATCGTTCACCTTGATGATCGCCGAACCGTTGCTGTTGTACGATTGCGAGAAATTGCCCTGCCGCTCGAGCTCCGTCGGCACCGTGACTTCCTTCACGCCGTAGTTCTGGATCTGCTGCTGAAACTCCTGGTTGAAGAAGAAGAACAGCCGGTTCCGCAGCGCGTGCCTGGGCAGGATCACCGGGCCGCCGATCGAATAGCTCCCGATGTTGTAGCGGTATTCGGGCCGCGGCCGGCCCGCCAGGTTGGAGAAATAATCATTGGCATTCAGGTCCTCATTGCGGAAATAGTAGGATGCCTGGCCGTGGAACTGGCGCTGCCCGCCCTTGGTGATGACATTGATCGACGACGGATTGCGCCCGTTCTCCGCCGAATAGGCCGACATCAGCACCTTCACCTCCGCCACCGAATCCATCGAGGGCATACTGTGAACCGAGCCGTTGGAGCCGGTGTCGAGGTTGGTCACGCCGTCCACCGTCATGTTCTTCTGGTCGTTGCGGCCGCCCATGATGTAGATGTTCGAGATGCTGGAAGGTCCGGGCGCATCGCGGCCGTCGCTCGTATCGACCACGCCGGCCATCAGGCTGATCGCGTCGAAAACGTCGCGGCCGCGCAGCGCGATCTGGTCCAATTGCTCGCCGGAAAGCGTTCCCGAACGCTCGCCGGTGGAGAGGTCGACCGCGACGCTCTCCGCGGTGACGGTTACGGACTCGGTCACCTGGCCCACTTCCATGCGGATTTCGCCGAGCGAACGCTGCTCGTTCGCATTCAGCAGGATGCGATTCTGGCGATAGACTTTGAAGCCGGGCGCCTCGACGGTCAAGCTGAAGCTGGCGGGCGTGAGATCCGGGAAGGAGAAGAACCCTTCCCCGCTGGTGTGAACGGAACGCACGAAACCATTGTCTTCTCCGGTGAGCGTCACTTTGGCGTTTGGCACGGCCGCGCCGGCCGCGTCATGCACGGTGCCGGAAAGGGCGGATGACGTATTCTGCGCCGCCAGGAGCGCGGGCGCAAGGATCAGGAGCAGGGTGGCACGCATGGAATCCCTCCGGAAAATCGGCTTCGGACAGAGATATCCCATGGGGCGCCGGGAAGTCAAGCGCCGCTCGTGAGTTTATGGCTACTTCATGCCCAGCTT
The DNA here is from genome assembly GCA_035293845.1 of Bryobacteraceae bacterium. Lineage (GTDB taxonomy): Bacteria > Acidobacteriota > Terriglobia > Bryobacterales > Bryobacteraceae > DATGMB01. The sequence goes on along the minus strand of DATGMB010000035.1, from coordinate 14,771 downwards.
TTGTCCGGCAGCGAGCCGCTCGATGGCCTCGGCCAACCGCTTCTGTTTCGTTTCTTCCCGCTTGGCCGAATCGATCCATGCCAGGTATTCGCGCTGGTGGGAGGGCGGGATCTTCTGGAACACGGCCCAGGCGCGCGGATGCGCTCTCATGCCTCGTTCGATGTAAGGGGGAATGGCCGTGAGCGAGGGCCGCGGCGCATCGCCGCTGCGGCCGTTGGGCGGCCGGGCGATGCCGGGCGCTTCGAGCAGTCCGCGCCGGGCGAGCTCGGCGTAGCGCGCGCGGTTGCTGGTGGACCAGCGGGCGTTCGGCTTGCGCGGCGTGAACTTGCGGGCGTAGCGATGATCGTCGATCCGGCGGATCAGGCTATCCACCCAGCCGAAGCAGAGCGCTTCCTCGACGGATTCCTCGTAGCCGATCGAGGGCGCGCCGTTCTTGTGGTAAACGAGCCAGATTTCGCTCGCGGAATTGTGGTGCGCGCGCAGCCACTCGCGCCATTCGGCGCGGTGGCGGAGGTCGATGAACTCCACGCGAAAGCCCTCCGGAGCCGCGCCGCTCCCCGCCGGCCGCGGCTCTGTCAAACGATCTCGATTTCGGCCCAGCCCGGCAGCGCCGCCGGGCGATTGTTCAGGAACACGATCTTCCGCGTTTTCGGAAACGGCAGATTGCTGGCCAGCGCCCGGTTATAGATGGTGTATTGCTGCAGGATCTGCCGGTATTCCGGATTGGTCGTATCGAGCCAGGCGCTTTTGGTCGTGAGCCCGCCGCCCCATCCCAGGCAGACAAGGCAGCGCCCGTTGGCGCGCGCCTCGGCCAGCCGCTGCTCGAGCGCGGCGAGGCTCTGATCGAGCAGACCGAGGCCCGTCCAGGCGGCGTACTGCCGCTGCACGCTCAGCAGTCCCGCCGCGTAAACATTCACCGCCTCGAAGATGCGCGCGCGGTCCATCCCTTCGGGCCAGCGCACCGCCCGCCGGACTTCCGGCTGCAGAAAGAAGTGCCGCTCGTTCCACTCGCCTTCGAACACCGTGCCGGGCACGGCCATTTCGGCGAACATCGGGGTGCTTTCTTCCGGCCGCGCGCCGTCTACCGCGCCGCGCGGGCTCTGCTTCCACCCCAGCGCCAGTCCGGCGCCGCGCGGCTGCAGCGTCGAAGTGCGCAACAGATAGATCTTGAATTGCGAGATTGCCGCCGCATCCGAATCCCCCACGGCCAGGAAGCGCATGCGGTTCGAGCCCGCCGGCCCGAGCTCCTGGTCTTCCATGGCTTCCGCGGGACGCCGCGGCGGCCGGTCGCCCTTGACCCGATCCAGCACATCTTGCAGCATGCCTTCGCGCCAGTTGGCGAAAACCATGCCGGTGCGCAGCGCGCCCTTGATCGCCGCGCCGGGGAGGTAGGGGCCCTCGGTTCCGGCGGCGAACGTCGGGATATGCAAGCTTTCGCCCATCGCGCGGTTCCAATAGTTGGAATAGGCGGCGTTCTCGAACGGAATGCGCCGGCCGGCAAAGTTCTGCGCGAAGCCGCCCCAGGAGGCGAAGTCCAGCTTCTCGGCCTTCTTGAGCTGCGCCAGGTATCCTTCGAGCCGCGGCCCCTTGGCGAGCAGCCGGAAGATCCGCCACTGGTCGAGCACATTCACGTGGTCCTTCCAGACCATGTAATCGATCGGGCTGAGTTTTCGCCCGTCGCCGACCAGCGTCGGGGTGAGGCATGTCAGGCGGTAGCGCATCAGGCCGGCTGCCCTTCCTGCGCCGCCAGTGGAATCGCGAGCGCGAAGCCGGCGCGGAATACCGGGTGCGGAAAGCCATCCGGCGCCACGTCCGGGGCAGTGCCGCGCGGGGGCCCGGCGGCGTACACCACGGAGCCTTCCTCGATCATCTGCACGAATTTTTTCAGCTCTCCGGAGCCCGCGGGGCTTTCGATACGGCCGCCGCGCGTCACCACCGCGTAGTTGCCGCGCGCCCAGTCGATGGAGTCGCTTGCGGCAGGCGAGAACAGCGAGAGCAGCCAGTGCGGCGAGGGCGCGCCGGGGGTTGGGGATTGGGGGTTGGGGATTGGGGGCGCGGGCTGTTCCGCTGCCGTGCGCGCTTCCGCCTGATCCGGGGCGGACGCTCCGGGATGGGCGGACACTTCCTCCGGACCGCGCATTTCCGCCTGGGCTATCTCGGGTTCGGGTTCCGGCGCCGGAGGTCCCGGCTCGGGCTCTGGTTCGCCGGGCTCTTCGACGGGCGGCTTGGGCTCCGGAGGCTGTTCGTACGGCGGCACAGGCAGAACATCGGGACCGGAAGCCGCCACGGCCGGCTTCTCCGATCCCTGATCCCTGACCCCTGATCCCTGACCCCTCACCTCCGACCCCGGGCCGAGAATCATCTGCGGCAGCATTCCCTCGACGAACTCGGGCGCTCCCGCGCGGCCCCAGCCGCGCGACCGCTCGCCGCCGAAGCCGCTATCGGCCAGCCAGCGGAAGGCCATCTTCACGCGGTCGCTCCAGCGCGCGCGCGCCGCTTCATCGCGAAAGGAGGCGATCGTCCACAGCCCCGCTCCGGGCCGGAATTCCACGCAGGCGGTGAAGTGCCGCTCCGAGGCTCCGGTCAGCCGGTCCACGGCGGCGCTCCAGCGCACGTCGGTGCGGAACGGGCCGGGCCGGCCCGCCGGCAGCAGGCATTCGCTGGCGCCGTCGATCGTCCAGTGGCTTTCGTTGAGCGTCTGGCCCGCGAGCACCGCCTGCACGATTCCCAGCGGCACGAAGCGCGCGCTCTTCCACCGCACGCGCGCCGCCATCAGCGCGGGCGCGGTGGGCGGCCACACGCTGCGCGGCGGCACCACGAAACCGATCTCATCCAGGAACGGGAAGCACGAGCTGAAACACACTTCCGGCGACTGGCTGCGCGCCGTTGCGTCGAGCCATTCCGCGAGCGCCCCGATGCGCGCCATGGCCGAGGTTACGGCTGAATAGAGGGAATCGCTGTGGTAGATCGCGTCCACGCGGTTGCGCGCGCCCGAATCCGGGCCGATCCGCCACGGACCGGTGGGACGAAGTTTGATGACGAGTCCTGGATTCATGTTCCGCACGCGGCGCAGGCCGTGGGCCTGCGCCACCTTACGCTTCGCCGATAAAGCCGAACGCCGCTTCGGTCACGGTTGCCTGGATGGCCGCCAGCGTCGCTTCCGACGCGAGTTCCTTCTCCGGCGCGCCGGAGGCATAGTAACTCCGCCCGCGCCATACCAGCCGCAGCTTCGAAAAGCTCACCCGTCCGCTGCCGCGGGAGCCGCCGCCGCCCAGCGCATCGTCCTCGAGCAGCCGCAGCCCTTCCAGCACGCGGAGGAACAGCGGTGCGTCCTCTTCGCACAGCACGTCCATGACGAACCGTGTGCGGAAGCGCGCGCCAGCCGGCACGCGCTCGAGCGTGCGGGGGTTGGCCTGGCTGGTAATGCGGTCGATGGCGTTTTCGCTCTTCACTTCCGTGAGCTCATCGTCCAGGTTCTCGCGCATTTGCGGCGTGATGCTCTCCGGATCGAGCGGCGCATCGAATACCGCCAGGCGCGCCGGCGTCGCCTGCGTCGAATCGAGCGTCTCGCCCTGCACCCGCTCCATGCGGCCTGGATTGCGGCCGAACAGCAGACAGATCTCGTCGTCCGGCCGGTCGCTCTGGTGGATGCGCACTTCCTGGCCCTTGCGCCGCGAAAGGTAGACCAGCTCGGACGGCACGGCCAGTCCGGAGGCCTGTTCGAGCAGCGAGCGGATCTTGCCGCGCAGCGAGCTGCCCGGCACGTACGGACGTCCGAACGCGTCTTTGGCCACGGGATTGTCCGACCCGCCGATTTCGAGCGAGCCCTTGCCCGCCCCCACGTGCAGGCCGGTCTCGCAGGTCATCTCGCCTTCCAGAATCAGCTTGCCGATCAGTTTCAACTCGGTTTGTGCGGTGTGTGCGCTCATGTCGACTTAACTCTCGACTTACTCGTTGTAGGCCACGATGGCCTCGAAAAGGTCCTTGAACCGCTCGTAACCGCGCGCATCGTTTTTGCGCGTGACCTGCAGCAGCAGTTTTTCAAGCTGGTCCAGGCTGCGCAGCCCGTGCCGCGCGATGGTATACGCGAGGCGCGCCCGCAGCATCACGAACTCGTGCTGCCGCTCTCCCTCCGGCGCCCGCACCGCGCGGCGCACCGCGCTGTACAGCCGCCGCAACTGGCTCTTGGTGCCCGAATCCATGTCGCGCATGCGGCTGACGATGGAGTGCGCCTGATTATCCAGGTAGAGGCTGTCGCCGATCAGCTTTTCCAGCTCGATCTCCGGCGGCCCTTCCGGGCGTCCGCGGTCTCCGCCGCGGCGCTCGCCGCGCTCTCCACGGTCCCCGCCGCCACCCGGACGATCTCCGCGCGGTCCGCGATCCGGCCGCGGCCCGCGGTCTCCGGGACCGCGCCCGCCGCCACCCGGCCCGCGATTCTCCTTTGCCTGTTGCGTTTCTTCCGCCATGATGTCTCCCAGGGTTGCCGCCTCACCGCTCCCTTCGGGTTGCGGCTCTGACGCGGCCCTACGATTCCGTTACCAGCCTGGCCCACTCCAGCGCTACCAGTCCCGCCGGCCGCAGCTTTACCTCGGCCGTTTTCCTTCCCACCAGTTCATTGATCAGGTGCGTCCGCAACTTCTGAAACTCGCGGTCGCGCGTGCCGCTGAGGATGCGGTTGAAGCGCCGCTGGAAGCGCCACGTCCGCTCCACCGCCGGCCCCTCGCCGTGCGCTTCGTGCCGGTAGAAGCTGCGCAATTGATAGAGGAACTGCCGCGACATGCGGAAGTCGTGCACCAGCCGCGTCACGGTGTCCTTCAGCTCCGCGGCATCGTTGAGATGCCGCCATTCCAGAATGCGGCCCAGCAGGTAAATGCAATCCTTATCCGCCGATTTCGCCAGGTCCAGGTTGCGCCCCGCCTCCTCGTACACGGCCGCCAGCGGATAGTAGGTTTCGGGCGCGAGCGCGATAGCCATCGAAATCGTCTTGCCCTCGGCTCCCGGATATTCCTTCAGGTTTTCCTCGGTGAAGCGGTGGAACAGGCGCTGCACCTCGCGCGCCAGCGCGATCAGCGCATCCCAGGAGCCATACACCGCGAAATCGTCGCCGCCGGCGTAGATCATGCTGACCTTGCGCCAGAACTCCGGCAGCGAGCAGAGCACCTCGAGCTCGCCCGCGAAAAACTGCTTATAGAGGACGGAAAGCGGTACGTGCTCCTCGATCGAATGCACGCGCCGCAGCCGCAGCCCGAAATTATCCACGTCGCCGCGCAGCACGCCCCAGATCGAGCGTCCCTGTGCCCGCCGCGCCAGCGTCTGCACCGGCGCCGCCTGCCGGCCGTCATCGCTCGGGGCGGCGTGCCGCGCCAGCATGATGCCCTCCGGTGAAAGGTTGGAAGTCAACGGCCAGGTGTGCTTGCCTTCGCCCGCCGCGACCTTGCCGGGATTTTCCGGCGACCAGCCCACCTGCGAAGCCTCGCGGATCTTCGCGCCGAGTTCCTTGGCGAAATAGGCGTCGCTCTCCGGCCTTGCGGCGCGCGCAAACGGCTGGAAGACCTCGGCCACCCTGCCGGCGAGCGGCGCGTTCCGCTTCCGCTCCAGTTCGTCGTTCAGGCGCCGGCGGATCACCGCCCAATCGCCCAAATTGTCGGTGATTCCCCAGATCAGCTTGACGTGCCCGGTGCTCAACTCGGCGATCTGCCGCGCCGCGTCGTCCAGAAAACGCTCCGCCGCCTCACGCTGCTCGCCCGGCAGCACCACCAGGAACTGCCCGCCGCCGCTCGATCCGAGCAGCATGCGGGAAAGCCCGAGTTCCGCCAGCAAGGCGCGCGGCAAAACTTCGCAGAGGAGAGTGATCCACTGCGAGCGTCCGGTGAGCAGTTCCTCTCCCGGCGCGCCCGCGGCAAAAGCGCCGCGGCGCGCTTCCGCGCTGCCGGCGAGCAGGAACTCTTCCGTCCCCAGAATTTTGCCTTGCAACAGGATCTGTTCGGGCATCGAACCGGAAAGCCTTGAGAAACCTCACTCTATCACAGAACGCGCGTTGCCGAACCGCAAGTCCGCCACCCGATTGCCGCGGCAGGCCCGTGACGAGCCCGGTTCGGCGGGCGGCGGCGCTCGCCTCCGTCCGCCCATACGCGCCTGAACTGCCGGCCTACAGGAAGCCCGCGCTCGCCACCCCGATCTGAGCCCGCACGGGCGGCCGCACCGCGGCGGTTCGGAGTTGCCCGGCGCGCCGATTCAATGCCGCGCGCCTCGGCTGTCCGCGCTGGCTACTCCATCTCGGGCGGGGCCGGCGGCCACGCCGCGGCGGTCCGGAGCGGCGGTCAGCCGATCCGGCCGCCGGTGCGGTTTGCGCTCGCAGACCCGCGCCCGCCGCTCCCGAGTTCGGCCGGCATCCGCCGCGGCACGGCCGCGGTCCAGAGTGGCCGGGTGCGCCGATTCAGTGCCGCGCGCCAGGTTTGTGCCCGGCTGCCCGCGCTCGCCGCTTCGATTCGGGGCGGGCGCGCGGTGACCGCACGGGCGGCGTTGCAGAGCGGCGCCTGGATTCAATGGCCTGCGCTGAGCTTGTGCTCGACGGCGCCGATGAGGGTGCCGGGAGGAACTACGCCCGCGGCGCGTGCCGCATTCAATTCCTTTTGGGCATCCGCGTATCGCTCCATTAGGTAGTAGGTGCGCGCCAGCGCCAGATGGGCATCCCCGAAGTCCGGCTGCAATTCGATCGCGCGCCGCAATTCCTTCTCCGACGCTTGGAAATCGCCGGCCTGCCCGTGCGCGATGCCGAGCCTCAAGTGATTCTCGGCCGAATCCGGCTTCTGGCGAAGCTGTGCCTGCAACTGCTGGACGGCCTGCTGCAGCGTCTGCTCCACGTTCGATTCCAGCATCAGCCCCTGCGCCGCTCCAGGCTCCATGGGCCGCAACCGCACCGCTTCCTGGAACGCGGCCGCCGCCTCGCGCGCGCCGCCGGACTGTCGCGAAAGCGCCACCCCCAGCGCCGCCTGATACGTGGAGTTGTGCGGATCGAGAGCCGCTGCCTTGCGGAACTCCTCGACGGCCTCATCGACGCGGTTGGCGTTCAGCAGAATCCCTCCGGCCGCCGCGTGCGGCTCGGCGTTGGAAGGGTCCAGCCCCGCCGCGTCGGCGAGAGCTCCCAGCGCCGCCTGAGTTTCCGAATCGGCCGCCAGTTGCATGCCCAGATCGAAACGCAATCCGAAGTCGTTGGGCAGAGTCTGGAGCGCCTGGCGCAGTTCGCGGATCGCATCGCTGTGTTTCCGCTCCGCGGCGAACGCCCGCGCCAGAATGCGGCGCGCTTCGGCGTCCGGATGCGCCTTCTTACCAGTTAAGGATTCGGTGAGCGCCGCTTCCGCCCGCTCCTCCCAGCGGCCTGGGAGAGCGTCAATGCCGTCGGCGAAATCGTATTGCCGCATTTCATGGATGAGGCGGATGGCCGCCGCGTCGAAAATACCCTCGGAAGCGCCGGTGACGATCATGGTTCGCGGGTTCACCTGCACGCCGAAGAGCTTGCCGAGTGCGCCGGCGGTGGTAATCGCCGCCATTGCTTCCGTATCGGAGGCAGGGCTCGAGACCAGCAGCGTGTGCGAGAAGGGCGATGCCACGGAATCCGCGTGCCGGTCCGCCCGCGAGGTCAATCCCAGGATCACATCGGCGGTGCAGGCGACGTCCCGCAGAAGGGCCGCGCGCTGGAAAAGATCGCCTTGCGTATTCGGGGGGTACGCCTCGCCGCCCTGCTTCACCCGCCACTGCACGCCGGTTTTTTGAAACATCCGGTTGACGTCGGCAAAGATCGGCTTCAGATTGATGGCCCAGTCCGGGTGATCCACGCGGTAGTCGGCGTCGGTGACTACACATAGGTCCAGTGTCCGGTCGCGATAGTTGCCGTAGAGCTTGGATATACCGTAGGAAGCGCCAAGGCCGACGCCGCCCAGGACGGCGCAGAAAACCACGGCGCGGAGAGTCCTGCCCCAACTGGCGGACCGAACAGCCCGCAGCACCATCCGGGGGATCGAGATACCCACATAGCTCGGCCTTCTCCCGAGGTTCTGCGCTTGCGGCTGCAGCGGCAATCGAGTGGGCCGCCGCCTCCGTAACCGGTGTCCCTGCTGGCCATCCATACCGTTACAGTCTGGCAAGCGGCAAGACACTCGTCAACGCGGTGCAAACATAGTACAAACGTCGTAGTACTAGGACGCTTATTTGAGCTTTGGCTCTGGTGACGGCGACGGGGCCTGTCGTATACTTCTCGCAGTGGTACATTTCCGCACACAAGACGCCATCAAGATGAAAGTTATGAAATCAACGGTTTTGAGAGCAGTTTTTGGCCTGGCGGCCCTGTTTGGGGCTTCCGGCGCTCACGCCACCGTGATTGGATACCTGGGCTCGAACAGTGGTTCGTCTTCCAACTGGGACATCTCGCTGCCCCTGTTCAATCCGTCGCTTGGCACGCTGACCGGCGTGGAACTTTATTTCTACACCTCAAACACGATTCAGACCCTGAACCTGACCAACACCGCGAGTTCGGGCGGGGTTACGGATTTCGCCGTGCAGTTGGCCGTCGATCCGTTCGGCAACTCGTATACGAACACGGCCAATGCGAACGACCAGTTCACGGACGAGAACATGGCCCTGTACTCCACGAACGGTACCCCGACGAACCAGGCAAAAACGATTCTGGGCGATTGCTATAACGTCGGGTCCAACTCTGCCGTAGCCCCGGGGAACTGCACGACCGTCAACCTCAACCCCGGGCAGGAGTACGACTTTGCCGGCGATGCCGGCTCTTTGTATCCGAACGGCTTCAGCGTCTCCAATATTGCCAGCGCCTATTCCGCCAATCAGACTTCGAGCGCCGTGACCAAGCTGACGGTCGGAACCGGCGTCCGCAACCTCACCGGCGCCACCTTGGCAGGCACGAATATCTCAACGAGCTATGTCGGAACCGGGAACTTCGATCTGGAAGGGCAGTCGGCAACCTTGTTCCTGGCCAACATCTCCGGAACGAGCCAGGCGGGACACTACAGCCAGAATTACAACGTCCTCAGCACGTACCAGGCCGAAGTCGATTACACCTACACGCCCAATCCGGCTCCCGAGCCGGCCACCATGGGCCTGATGGGCTCCGCTCTGATCGGTCTGGCTCTGGTGGCCAGGAAGTTCGTCCGCCGCTAGTTCCGGACCCCGCGTAACCCGATTTTTCCTGAGAGTATTCGCATCCTCCCCGCACTAGGGAGCATGCGAATGCTCTTCGGCTTTTTGGGGACCATTCTTCTCGCCGCCATCCCCGCTGCCGCCCAGCAGAAGGCCGAACCCGTTCACCAGCGCGCCGCCGCTCCCAAGGCCGCCCCGCGGCTGAGCGACCGCGATCTCGAAGCCCTCATCCGCGCCAAGTTCGCCAAGTCCAAGATCAGTGCCGATAAGTTTACGGTCCGGGTGCAGGGCGGCATCGCGACCGTCGAAGGCCACACGGAGGTCATCCAGCACAAAGGCGTGGCGACGCGGCTGTGCAAATCCGCCGGGGCACTGGCCGTCAACAACCACATCCAGCTCAGCGATGCCGCCAAACAGAAGGCCGCCGGCAACCTCGAAACCGGCCGCCGGCGCGCGCAGGTTAAACGTGGCGAGCCCCGGTCCCAGGACGCGGCGCGCAGTCAGCGGTAGCTCTGCGGCTGTCCGCATCCGGACAGCTTGTCCCACTGCTGGCCGGTGGCGGCTTGCAATTTCAATAGGTTAGCGTGGCCGCGCGCGTGCGCTTCCCGGACACGATGTCCGGTTTTCTCCAGGATTTCCGATTCACGCTCCGCGCGTTCCGCAAGCGCCCGGCGTTCATCTTTACCGCCGTTCTGGTACTGGCGCTCGGGCTAGGGGCGAACACGGCCATATTCAGCATCGTCAACGCGATGCTCCTGCGCCCGCTCCCTTTCCGCGACCCCGGCCGCCTGGCCCGGCTGTATGAGCGGGGCATCGGCAGCAACGGCGCGCTCTTCAATTCGGTTGCGCCCGGCACGTTCTTCGATTGGCAGAAGCTCGCCCATAGTTTCGAGGCGATGGCGGGTTACATGACCGGCCCCATCACACTCGCCGGCCCGCACGACAGCCTGGCCGCGGAGCGGGTCGATGCCGCCGGCGTGACCTGGCAGTTCTTCTCCATGCTCGGGGTCCAGCCGATCGCTGGCCGCACGTTCACCGCGGCCGAGGACCGCCACGGCGCGCCGCGCGTGGCGCTGGTCTCCTGGGGCCTCTGGCAATCGCGCTTCGGCGGCGCATCCGGCATGGTCGGGCGCCATATCCGGCTCGACGGGCAGGACGCTCTCATCATCGGCATTCTGCCGCGCGGCTTCACTTTCCCCGCGCGCGGCACGCAGCTCTGGATCCCGGCCGCCATCGGTGACGACACGGCGCAGCGCCACGATACCCATTTCCTCAGCGTGATCGCCCGTCTCCGGCCGGGCGTTGCGCTGGACCAGGCGCGGCAGGAGATCGACGCCATCAGCGCCCGCTACCGCCGGAGCAATCCCGGCGACGCCATCGCGCGCGGCGCCAATGCCCTGCCGCTGCAGGAAGCCCTGGTGCGCGATGCCCGGCCGGGTCTGTTGCTCCTGCTGGCCGCGGTGGGATGCGTGCTGCTGATCTCCTGCGTCAATGTCGCCAACCTGCTGCTGGCGCGCGGCTCCGGACGGACCGTCGAGCTGGCCATCCGTTCCGCCGCCGGGGCCGGCCGGCCGCGGCTGGTCCGCCTCCTGATGGCCGAAAGCATCCTGCTTGCGCTGTGCGGCGCGGCGGCCGGCCTCGCCTTCGCCGCCTTTGTCGGCGATGCGCTGGCTGCCCGCGCGCCCGGCGCCGATGCGGTGCTCAGCGGCGGCGCCGTTCCGCTCGATGGCCGCGTGTTCGCCTTCGCGGTGGCGGCCGCGCTCGCCGTGGGGATCGCGTCCGGCCTGCTGCCGGCGCTACGGATTTCACGCCGCGATCTGGCGCAATGCCTGCGGGAAGGCGGCCGTTCCGCCACGGAGGGCCGCGCCCACGGCCGCTTCCGCCGCGCGCTGGCAGCCGTCGAAGTGGCCCTGTCGCTCGTGCTGGTGATCGCCGCCGGACTGCTGGGCCGCAGCTTCGCGCACTTGCTCGCGACCGATTCCGGCGTCCGCACGGACCACACCATCACGGTGATGATCCCGTGGCTCGAAATGCCGGACGCCCGCGCCCGCGAGTTCTTCCGCGAGCTGCCCCAGCGGCTCGATTCGATTCCGGGCGTCCTCTCGGCCGGCCTCAGCAACTGCCTGCCGGTCGACGGCCATTGCAACGACAACTTCTTCTACATCGAAGGCCATCCCAACCCGCCCGGCCAGACCATGGACGCCTTGCAGCGCAACGCGGACCCCGCCTATTTCGCCGCGATCGGCATCCCGCTGCTGCGCGGCCGCGTGTTCACGCCCGAAGACGGCGTCGGACCCGATCCCAAACACCCGCGGCGCCCCGTCATCCTCATCAGCCAGTCGCTCGCCAAAACCTGGTTCGGAGTCGAGGACCCCATCGGCAAGCGGATTTACACCAACGCTGCGATGGTCCGCGAGCGGGCGACCGGCATCCCCGCGCCGCACTATGAGATCGTCGGCATTGTAGGCGACGTGCCCGATGAACTCGGCCGTCCCCCGGCTCCAACCTTTTATATGCCGCTGGCGGATGCCACCGAATCCGACCAGATCTACGCGGTGCTCCACACCCGCGGCGAGCCGCATTCGGTGATCGCGCAAGTGCGCGCCGAGGTGCGCCGGTTGAACCCCGATCTGGCAGTGGACCGCGTTCGGACCGTTCGCGACCTGATCGGGCAGTCGGCCGCCGATCAGCAGTTCCACATGCTGCTGTTCGGGTCCTTCGCGGCGCTTTCGCTGCTGCTGGCGGGCATCGGGCTTTACGGAGTGCTTTCCTTCGCCGTTGCGCAGCGCCGTGCCGAGATCGGCGTGCGCATGGCGCTGGGCGCCGGGCGCCGCGAGGTCGCCGGACTCATCCTGCGCGAAGGCATGCGGCCGGTGCTGGCCGGGGTTGCGGCTGGACTGCCCGCCGCCGCGCTGGTGTGCCGCCTGCTCCGCTCGCTCCTCTACGGCACCGCGGTCATGGACCCCGCGACCTTCGCGCTCGCCCCTCTGCTGCTGATGGCCGTGGCGGCGCTCGCCTGCTACCTGCCCGCGCTCCGCGCGGCGCGCATCGATCCCGCCGTGACGCTCCGCGGAGAATAAGTGCCTGGCGGCCGTGCTCGCAGCTGCCGTGATCCGTGGCGCGCGTTTGGCGCGGACGTGCCCCCTGGCCGACGCCCCCTGATCCCCGATCCCCGACCCCAAATCCCCCCACGTTTGCAGACGTCGCGATCGATACCCACGTCTGCCGCAGTGTCCCCGCCTGCCACATGTTAGACTATGGGCACGTCATTTCCAGCCATGAAACTCCTGAGTCTCGTTGCGTTTCTCTGTCTTGGCGCGGCATGGGCGCAGACCGCGCAGCCGGCCGCTCCCCCGCCGAAGCTTCCCGATCTGCCGGACGATCAGGTCGTCGCCATTCTGGACGATGGCGCCAAGCTCACCTTCGGCGAGTTCAAGAAGATCTACGCGGCGCTCCCCGCCGAGAATCAGCGCATGGCTTTACAGGACCGCAAGGCTTTCGTGGAACAATGGGCCTTCCTGCGCAAGCTGGCGAAGATGGCGGTCGATGACGGGCTGGATCAGGAGAGTCCGACTAAGGAGCAACTGGAGTACAACCGCAACATCATCCTGATGAACGCGAAGCTGAGCAGCGCGCTGCGCGCGCAGCAGGTCGAATCCTCGGAAATCGTGAACTACTACAACCAGCACAAGGAAGACTACAAGCAGGTTCATCTGCGCGCGATTTATATCTCGTTCGGCAAGAAGCTGACGGAAGAGCAAGCCAAGGCCAAGGGCGAGAAACTCCTGCAGCAGCTCCATGCCGGCGCCGATTTCGCCAAGCTCGCCCGCGAAAACTCCGACGATGAAACCTCACGCGCCAAGGATGGCGACTTTCTCACCCTCAGCCCGGGCGATAATGTCCCGGATGCGATGCGTACGGCCGTGTTCGCGCTCAAGCAGGGCGAGGTCAGCGATTTGGTGCGGCAGCCCAACGGCTTTTACATCTTCCTCGCGGAAACCGTGACATACCGCCCGCTTTCCCAGGTGCGCGAAGCGATCTTCACCGCAATTAAGGAGCAGCACTACAAGGAATGGCTCGATAAGGTCAACAAGGAAAACAAGGTCCAGTTCACGAGCCCGCAGTTCCTCGGTCTGATTCCGGCGCTCGGCCCTTCAAAGTAAGGGTGGCGCGGGCCATGGCCTGCGCGTCTGCGGGCAGGGAACAGGCCTGCCCGCCATCCCCGATCCATTCCTCACATTCCCCTCCACCCCCCGGCCCCCCGATTGCAAGTCCAGCGGGAAATGAAACGCTCGATCCCTCGCAACGGCGCAACCCTGATTGCGCACCATAAGCCCCACACATTCATGTTCGCCACAGGGATCGAGAACAGCTATCCCGTGGTCACCGGCAAGGATGGCCGCGACCACCGCGTCGACGAAATGGCCAAGTGCGGCCATTACACGCGCTGGAAGGAGGATTTCCAGCTCGTCAAAGAGATCGGCCTCGACTTCCTCCGCTACGGACCGCCACTCTACCGCGATTACCTTGCGCCGGGCCGATACGATTGGGACTTCGCGGATCAGACCTTCGCCGAGCTGCGGCGCTTGCGCATCCACCCGATCGTCGATCTCTGCCATTTCGGCGTGCCTCCGTGGGCCGGCAACTTCCAGAACCCGGACTGGCCGCGCCTCTTCGCCGATTACGCCAAAGCCTTCGCCCGCCGCTTTCCCTGGGTGCGCCTGTATACGCCAGTGAACGAGATCTTCGTCACGGCGCTGTTTTCCGGCCAGTACGGCTGGTGGAACGAGCGGCTGAAGTCGGATGTGGGTTTCGTCACCGCGCTCAAGCACCTCGCCAAAGCCAACCTGCTGGCCGAAGAGGCGATTCTCAAGGTGCAGCCGCAGGCCCTCTTCATCCAGAGCGAATCTACCGAATACTTCCACGCCATCGAGCCCGAGGCCCTCCCCCGAGCCGCCGTGCTCAACCACAAGCGCTTCCTCTCACTCGACCTCTCCTACGGGCACGACGTCCGCGGCGTGATGTACGAATACCTCATGGACCACGGCATGACCCGCGAGGAGTATCACTGGTTCCTCAGCCACGCCGCCCACATGCGCCCCTACTGCGTCATGGGCAACGACTATTACGTCACCAACGAGCACGCCGTGCCCAGCCACGGCCCGATTCAGGGCTCCGGCGAAATCTTCGGTTACTACGTCATCACCCGCCAGTACTACGAGCGTTATCACCTGCCCGTCATGCATACCGAAACCAATCTCGGGGATGCCGTGCGCGCGCCGGCGTGGCTGTGGAAGGAGTGGGCCAACATGGTGCGGCTGAAGGAGGACGGCGTCCCGATCATCGGCTTCACCTGGTACAGCCTGACGGACCAGGTCGACTGGGACACCACCCTGCGTGAGGACAACGGCCACGTCAACCCGCTCGGTCTCTACGACCTCGACCGCAAGATCCGCCCGGTCGGAGAGGCGTACCGCAAGCTGGTGAACCAGTGGCGCAACATCCTGCCCACCGAGAGCCTGTGTCTGCACCAGATCGAGCCCGAGGAGTTCGATGCGCCGGATGAGGAAACGGTGAACTGGGAGCGGGGAGAGTAGACGTATCGAAAGATA
>DATGMB010000034.1:0-21897 GCA_035293845.1 Bryobacteraceae bacterium | reverse complement strand
CTTAGTTCACCGTGGTATTTCGCCCCGATACTTCCACCGCGCTATTTCCGCATCCCGCGGTCCCCGCAATCCATCCGAGGAGCAACGCTTAGCAAATCTATGGCTTCCAATAATTTTTCACAGGGCGCTCAGGTCGAGCATCAAAAATTCGGTCTGGGGACGGTCCTGTCCAGCAGCGATGAACGCATCGTGATCAAGTTTGACGATCACGGCGAAAAGAAGTTCGTCACCGGCATGGTGATGGGCAGTTTGAAGAAGAGCGACCGGCAGCCCCCCGCCGAGAAGAAGGGCGCGCGGCGCAAGAAGAGCGCGCCGGCGACAGCCTGAACGCAGAGGATATTCACGCCTTGAACGCACGCCAGAAGAGGTTGTTTGAGGAGGCTCGGAAGCGTAATCCGAACCTCCAGATTCCCACCGAAACCCAGCCGCCCACGGATCTGACCGAGGCGGATCTCGCGCTGATTAAGCAGGGGGTCGGCGATAAAACCAGCCGGCCTTCGCAGGCTTCGGCCGAATCCGGCGAGGCGAGTGAGACGCCGGCGGGCGAGCAGTCCGGGTCGGTGGTCACGTACTTCGAAGCCAAGGGCTTCGGTTTCCTGCGCCCGGATGACGGCGGCAGGGACATTTTCTTCCACGTATCGCGCCTGGTGGAAGGCCTGGCGACCGACCTGCGTCCCGGCACGCGCGTGCTCTATGAACTGGGCATGGACCGCACCGGCAAAATGGCCGCCAGCAGTGTCCGGATCGCGCCGGAGAAATAATCAGCAGACATCAGAGCTGCGGTCGCAAGCGGGGCACACGCTCCCTTACGGTCGCGGCTCTGTTTGCTCTGCGGTAAGCTGGTAAGAGCCTAGAATTTCCATCATGTTCGACAACCTTTCCGACAAACTGCAACGGGTCTTCAAGAACCTGCGCGGTGAGGGAAAACTCACGGCCGAAAACATGGAGTCCGCGCTGCGCGAGATCCGCATGGCGCTGCTCGAGGCCGATGTCAACTTCCGGGTTGTCAAGCAGCTCATCGAGAACATCAAGGTCAAGGCCATGGGCGAGGAGGTGCTCACCGCGCTTTCCCCGTCGCAGCAGGTGGTCAAGATTGTTCACGAAGAGCTGATCAAGATTCTGGGCAGCCACGAATCGAAGCTGCGCTTCGCCAACGAGCCGCCCAGCGTATTCCTCATTGTCGGCCTGCAGGGCTCGGGAAAAACGACGTCCACGGGCAAGCTGGCCCGGTGGCTGGGGAAGAACGGCCACCGGCCGATGGTGGTTTCGGTGGACGTGTACCGCCCGGCGGCGCGCGAGCAGTTGAAGGTGATCGCGCGCGAGATCAACCAGCCGATCTATGAGGGCGCCGGCGAGACGAAGCCGCTCGAGCTCGCCAGAGGCGCGCGCAAGGAAGCCACGAACACGGGCCGCGATGTGGTCCTGGTCGATACGGCCGGGCGGCTCCACATCGACGACCAGTTGATGGTCGAGCTGCAGGAGCTCAAGAGCCAGCTCAACCCCGTCGAGATTCTGTTCGTCGCAGACGCCATGACCGGGCAGGACGCGGTGAAATCGGCGGACGAGTTCCACAAGCGCCTGGGCATCACGGGCGTCATCCTGACGAAGATGGATGGCGACGCGCGCGGCGGCGCGGCGCTTTCGATCCGCCACGTCACCGGCCAGCCGCTGAAGTTCGTGGGCGTAGGGGAAAAGTTCGATGCGCTCGAACCGTTTCATCCCGACCGGGCCGCTAATCGCATCCTGGGCATGGGCGACATCCTCTCCTTCATCGAGAA
The DNA here is from genome assembly GCA_035293845.1 of Bryobacteraceae bacterium. Taxonomy (GTDB): domain Bacteria; phylum Acidobacteriota; class Terriglobia; order Bryobacterales; family Bryobacteraceae; genus DATGMB01. Next base: position 20,119 of record DATGMB010000034.1, on the reverse strand, counting down.
GGCGGAGGAGGCGATCGATAAGAAAAAAGCCGTCGAGATGCAGCGCAAGCTCATCGAAAACGACTTCACGCTCGAGGATTTTCGCGACCAGTTGCGGCAGATCCGGAAGCTCGGGCCGTTGCAATCGATTCTGGGTATGATGCCGAAGGTCGGCATCCTGAAAGAGCTCAAGGACGTCAAGGTCGACGAAAAAGAAATCAATCACGTGGTGGCGATCATCGATTCGATGACACCGCATGAGCGCGCCAACCACATGATCATCAATGGCAGCCGGCGCCGGCGGATCGCGAAAGGCAGCGGCACGTCGGTGCAGGAAGTCAATCAGTTGTTGAAGCAGTACTCGCAGGCACGGAAGATGATGAAAACGTTTTCCGGCGGCCTGATGGGCAAGAAGCTGGGCAAGATGAAGCTGCCGGCAGGGTTTCCGTTCGGAGACATGCCGGGTATGTAACGGAAGTCAGGAGTCAGGAGACAGGAGCCAGAATGCTTCGGCACTACGCCGGCGCGTCGGCTCGTGACTCCTGACTTCTGTCTCCGGAATTCCTCTACAATGGAGATCGAATGCTGATGATTCGTCTGGCGCGGTTTGGCGCCAAAAAGAAGCCGTTTTACCGCATCGTGGTGATTGAAAAGGAGCGGGCCCGCAACGGGCGCGCGCTCGAAGTGGTGGGCCATTACAACCCGCTGACGACGCCCGCGCAGGTCACCATCCGTCACGACCGCGTCGAGCACTGGACCAAAAGTGGTGCGCAGTTGTCGGACACCGTGAAGCGTCTGGTCGAGCAGAACCCCGCCCCGGCCGCTGCGCCGGTTGCCTAACTCTCGTTAACTGTAACGAACAGAACGACTACTTCCGTCGTGCGGCATGATTTGCCGTAATGAGTGCCATCCCTATCGGGTACTATGAGCTTGAGGGAGGCGGGGTGATGAAACAGTTGATCGAAGACATCGCGAAAGCTCTGGTTGACATCCCGGAGGAGGTCGCGGTGCGTGAGGTACAGGGAGAGCAGGTCACCGTGCTCGAACTGAAAGTCGCTCCGAGCGACCTGGGCAAGGTCATCGGCAAGCAGGGACGGACCGCCCGCTCCATCCGCACGATTTTGGGCGCGGCCGGCATGAAGCTGAACCGCCGCTTCACCCTGGAAATTCTCGAGTGAGTTCCAGCGATGCCGAGTGGGTTGCCATTGCCCTGCTCGGCAAGACGCGAGGTAATCGCGGCGAACTGACGGCCATCGCCCTCAGTAGCAAGCCGGAGCGGTACCAGAACCTCTCTGCTGTGTATCTGTTCGGCGCCGGACTGGCGCCGGAGGGCGAGCGGCTGGAAGTGGAAACGTCCTGGTTCCACGATGGCACGCTGATCCTGAAATTCCGCGGCGTGGATTCGATTTCGGACGCGGAGCGGCTGTGCGGCGCGGAGGTGCGCATTCCCCTGGCCGAACGCATGCCGCTCGAGCCGGGCGAGTTCTTCGAATCCGATCTCATCGGCTGCGAAGTGATCGAGCGGGCGACGGGCGAGACATTGGGCCGGGTGTCCCGGTGGGAGGATGCCGGCGGGGCGGGGCTGCTGGTGGTCGGCGATCTCCTCATTCCGTTCGCGCGCGAGATCTGCGTCGCGATCGACCCGGCCGCGCGGCGCATCGCCGTAGAATTACCCCCGGGTCTCAAGGAATTGAACCGCGCGTGATTTTCCACATCCTCACGATTTTCCCCGAGTTTTTCGCGGGGCCATTCGATTTCGGCGTGGTGAAGCGCGCCAAAGACGCGGGCCTGCTCGACATCCGCATTCACAATCTCCGGGACTGGACGCACGACCGCCACAAGACGGTCGACGACCGGCCGTTCGGCGGCGGCGAAGGCATGGTGCTCAAGCCGAAGCCCATCTTCGATGCGGTGGAGTGCATCTGGCCGGAGCGTCGTCCCGAGCAGCGAATCGTGCTGCTTTCGGCGCAGGGCCGCCTGTTCGACCAGGCCATGGCCAACCGGCTGGCGCAGGCTTCCGAGTTGCTGCTGATCTGCGGGCGGTATGAGGGTGTCGACGAACGCGTGGCGGAGCACCTCGCCGATGAGGAAGTTTCGATCGGCAATTACGTCCTGAGCGGTGGCGAGCTGGCGGCGGCCGTGGTGGTGGATACGGTGGCGCGCCTGATGCCGGGCGTGCTCGGCAACGAGACCTCCGCGGCATTCGAATCCTTCCAGGAGACCGGCCACGGCGAAGGGCTGCTCGACTGTCCCCATTGGACCCGCCCGGCCGATTTCCGCGGCTGGAAGGCGCCGGAAGTGCTGCTGAAGGGAAACCACGAGGAGATCCGGCAATTCCGGCGGCGGGCGGCGCTCGAAAAGACGCGGCGGCTGCGGCCGGATTTGCTGAATGAACCGTAACGCCGGGAGATTTTCGCCTCCAACTTCGTGTACACTGGTAGTTTCCAGGAAATTTCCATGCAGAATGCGCTGTTGACGAAGTTTATTAACAAGAACAAGCGGACAGACGTCCCGGTGTTTCGGCCCGGCGATACCATCCGCGTCCACGTCAAGATCAAGGAAGGCGATAAAGAGCGGCTGCAGGCCTTTGAAGGCACCGTGATCGCCCGCAACAACACGGGCATGGGCGAATCCATCACGGTTCGCAAGGTCAGCTTCGGCCAGGGCGTCGAACGCATCTTTCCCGTGAATGCGCGGGTCATCGATCACATCGATGTGGTGCGCACTGGACGTGTGCGCCGCGCCAAGCTCTATTACCTCCGCAACCTCAAGGGCAAGGCCGCCCGCCTGCGCGAACGCGAATAATTATTCCGGGACCGCAGGCAGGTACGATTTTCATGCGACCCGAGGCCTCGGGCAAAATCCGTTGCGAAGCGACGCTCGAACGTGAGTTGCAGGCGCGCGGATACCGTGCGGTGGCCGGGGTCGATGAAGTGGGCCGCGGGGCGCTGTTTGGACCCGTCGTGGCCGCGGCGGTCGTCCTGTGCCCGGACCGCCCGGTGCGGGGGCTGAACGATAGCAAACTGCTCGATGCCGCGCGCCGCGAAGTGCTGGCGGAGCGGATCCGGGAGCGCGCCGTGGCATGGGCCATCGCCGCGGTGGACGCGGCGACGATCGATTCCATCAACATCTACCAGGCATCACGGCTGGCGATGCGGGTGGCCGTCGGCCGGCTCGATCCGCCGCCGGATTTCCTGCTGGTCGATGCGGTGGCGATCGATTTGCCGCTTCCGCAGCGCGGGCTGATCCATGGCGATGCGCGGTGCCACGCGATCGCCGCGGCATCCATTATCGCCAAGGTTTACCGGGACGCCTGTATGCGCACCTGGGACGAAATCTTTCCCGAATACGGGCTCGCGGAGAACAAAGGCTACGCTACCCCGGAACATTTTCGCGCACTCGAACGGTTTGGGCCCACACCGCTGCATCGCCTGAGCTTCGAGCCCGTTCGCGCGCACTCGCGGTTTCCCCTGGAATACGATCCTCAGATGGACCTTTTCGGCACGGCGGGCGCGGCATGATGCCCAGCGAATTTCAGAGGCAGGAACACGAGCCGGCGCTGCCCCAGCCGGTGACGACGATCCGCCGGCGGTACCGCTGGTATCAGAAGGCCGGGGCTGTGCTCTTCGTGGCGTTCTGCCTGGCGATGGGCTTCTTCCTGCTGATCTTTCCGTGGACGGACGGCTGGGACAACAATTATTTCGCCACAGTCGTTCCGGAGTGGCACCAGTACTGGGGCAATCTGTACGTCCGCGGCGCGGTCAGCGGCGTGGGCGCGGTGAATCTCTGGATTTCGTTTGTTGAGATGTTCCGGCTGAAACGGTTTTCGCGGTAGCTTGAGCCGGATCGGCCGCCACATCCCGGCCGCCTACATCGGGTTACCGCAGACGTCGATGAGCCCGCGTTGCACCGCGATCATCGCCGCCGCGGTCCGATCCGGCGCGTTCAGTTTGGAGATGATGCTCTTCAGATAACCCTTCACCGTGTTTTCGGTCAGGCCGAGGCGCTCTCCAGCCTCGCGGTTGCTGAACCCCGCCGCAACCAGGCGGAGAATGTCGAGCTCGCGAGCCGTCAGCGGATCGGACGCGAGGCGCTGGTCAAGGGCCGATGCGACCGTGGCGGGAATCGTACGCTGGCCCGCGGCCGTCCGCCGGATCGCGTTCGTCAATTCGGTATCGTCGGCATCCTTCAGGATGTACCCGAGGGCGCCTGCTTGCAGGGCCTGATACACATGTTCGTCGCCGATCAGGGTCGTGAATACCAGGATCCGGCAATCGGGCCAGCGGCTTCGGATCGCGGCCGTCACGCGCCAGCCCGGCATTCCAGGCAGTTTGAGATCCATCAGGACCACGTCCGGGAGCAGAGCCTCGTACCGCCGAATCGCTTCCTCTCCGTCAGCGGCCTCGCCCACAACGCGCATATCCGGTTCGAGATGGATCAGAGCGGTGAGGCCGGCTCGCACGACTCTGTGATCGTCCACCAGCAGCACCGAGATCAAGCCGTTTCTCCCACCATGGAAAGGGCCGCCGGAACCGTGACGCGCACTTCTGTGCCCTTTCCGGGGGCGGAGGCGATATCGATACTCCCACGCATCTCACCCGCGCGCTCCCGCATGCCTGCCAGGCCGTAGCCGCGTGCGCCTGACGCGCGCGTATCGAACCCGCTGCCGTCGTCGTGGATTCGCAGGAGCAGGGTACTGTCTTGGGCTTCGAGATCGATTTGGATTTCCCGGGCCGATGCGTGTTTGCGCGCATTCGTTACCGCTTCCTCCGCGATCCGCGCCAGATGCCACTGCACATCGGGAGATGCGGCGCGGCACACACCGTTTGCGATGCGCACCGAGATGGACGGCCCCGCACCGGATGCATCGGCCAGCGATCGGAGGCGCGCCTCCAGGTCCAGCCCGGACGGGGCACGCATCGCCGCCACCGAGTCCCGGGTCGCTTGCAAGCTCTGCTTGGCGATCGTTCGGGCTTCTTCCAGATATTGCGCGGCCTCTTCCGGCGACCGGCGCAGGCTCTTGCGTGCGGCTTCAAGATACAGCGAGATGCCGGCGAATCCGTGACCGGCGGTGTCATGCACCTCGCGCGCGATCCGCTTGCGCTCGGATACCACGGCCTCGAAACGCTCCGTAGCCAGCAGAAGGTTGTCCGCGACCAGGCCCATCTGCGCCGCGACCAGGGCCAGCAGTTCCCGCTCGGTTGCCGTGTAGGCCTCTTCGGAGCGCTTGGGACCCATGCGAAGGAGGCCGAGCACGCGGCCATGCGGCGCCGCGATCGGGAAAGCCGCGCCCGGCGCTTTCTCCCGCGCGGGGCTGTCTTCCTCGACCTCCGAAACCTCGACGGACTCGGCGCCGAACAGCGCCGCCAGTCGGGTCGTAGCCAGATCGACGACGCCCTGCCAGGAGTCGGTGCGGCTCATTTCGGCCAGCAGCACCCGGATGTGCTTCTCCCGATCCAGTGTCTCGCGGAAGAACCAGCGGTCCACTGCCGCCAGGATGCGGTTACGGAACTCCAAGGCCAGCATCGCGGCGGCGACCAACGCGATGCAGGCCAGATTCCCGAGGCTGCCGGCCGGCGCCGCCGGATTGCGCCAGACGCGAACCCCCAGGACGATCAATGGGGCCAGCATGAGAGCCCGCAGAAGCTGGCGCGCCAGGAGATACGGTAAGCTTCTCCGGACGGCGAGCCGCAGGTCCAGCACACGGTGCTTCACCACCGCATAGGCGAAGCAAATCGGTATGGGCAAGGGGGCCAGGTTGCGCCAGTGCAGGAGTTCCCCCTGCCAGGCGCCCACGAAGTTGCCCGCCACCATGCCTGCGGTGCCGGCCAACACGGCTCCCGCCACAAGCTCGATGCGCCGACGCACCCCCGGATCGCGCGCCGCCCGGTAGTTCCGCACCACCACGGCAACCATGGCAACGGCGATGCAGGCAAGATATGCCCAGTCCAGGTAACTTCCGACGTCAAACCACCAGGCCGGCAGCGCCGTCCGGATCTGCCGCTGCCAGGGACGGATCACGAACGGCAGCTTCCCGGCGGCCAGGTCTAGCCAGACCGCCGCGCACAAGACCGCCAGCCCGATCCGAACGCGTCGCCAGAACGGGCTGAGAGCGGTGGCCACCGGAAACTCCGCCACGAACCACCAGGCGAACCAAAGGTTGATGCGATCGGGCCATACCAGAATCCCCTGCAGCGCGGTGGGTTCCCAGCCCAACGAATAGGTGACCTCGAGCATCAGGCAAAGATAGACGAACGCGGTCAACAGCGACGCCATCCAGCCGATGCGCGCGGTGCGCAGCTCGGGCCGCTGCCATCCCAGCAGGAACGCCGTGCCAAAAAAGGTCAGGCTTCCGAAGAGAAAGCACACAATCAGCGGAATCTTCGAACGGTCAGGGCGGCTCGTGATCTGCAGGTCGGCTTCCCGCGCGGTTCCCGCGCGCAGGAATTTGACATGATAGGTTCTGCCCGGTGGATAGCTCCAGATCTGCTGGATCGGCCCAAACACTCCGCGATAGCGGCTCTCGCCGTCGATGGAGAGGATGCGGTCTCCCGGCTGCAGTACGCCCGCCGCCGGAGTCCCCGGATCGACCCATGTCACTCGCGGGTGCTCAGTCGACTCGCACCCCCACCCCTTAATGCGAGCCACGCCGCCGCGCTGCCAAACCACCGAAAGCGTAGCCAGCAGAGCGATTCCGTAGACCACTGCCGTAGCGGCTACAGTTCTCCGAAACCAGGTGATCCGCATCCCGTTGAACTCTATTTGTAAAGAATACAACCATTTCGGGGGGATGAGGGGGCTCGGACGGTACTGATACCGAGACCGGAATCGGCCTCGCACGCCGCTGCAAATTGGGCACCGCAACAGTCGCCACCCTTTCGGGGGGTGCGCGCCGCACCGGGAGCGGCCGATACTCGGACCGGAGGAGCAGCTTGAGACTGGTTATCGCAACCCTGATGATCCTTGCCGGAAGGCTGGGCGCATCCGCGCTCACGGCTTACGCGAGCAATGGAACGCAGTTATATACCATCGACTTATCGAACGGAAACGTGCTGGCCACCGTCAACCTCTCCGTTACCGCACTGACTGCTCTTGCGGTCGGAAACGGAACCCTCTATGGCGCCTTCAATACAGGCACCCGGCTCGGCACCATCGACCCGACAACCGGCGTCGTAACGCTTGGCGGGCCGAATACACCTACGGGTGCTGCAGTTGGATTAAGCTACGATAGTTCGACCGGCGACATCCTCTACTTTGACGGGAGTGCCATCTCGGTCGTTGATCCGTCGAACAACAATACCATCGGGCTCTGGGCTTGCGGTATTTCGGGCACAGGCATGGCGATCGGACCTGATGGCTTGCCCTGGGTAGCGAGCGGAACCTCCCTGACCGAGTATGCCCAAGGATACCGTTGCGGCTCGGGCGGCTCGACGGGCTCCGGCGTCTCAACCGGCTCAGGAACTGGCACGGGATCCGGCGTCTCCACGGGATCCGGCACAGGTACGGGCTCGGGCGTCTCCACGGGCTCAGGCGTCTCCGGCTCAGGCGTCTCCACCGGCTCGGGCGTTTCGGGGAGCAATTCTCTGCTCGCGATTTCCACCCTCACCAGCGGGTTTTTCTACGGCGTATACAACCCGCAGGCGGGCGGGGACGAACTGGTATCGTTCGAAGCCCCGACTTTCAATGCCAATCCCACGCTCAACACCATCGGGAGCTTGCCGTCCGGCGTAAACTCGATCGCGATCACTACCCAGACCTTCGCTCCGGAGCCGGAAGCGCTGTGGCTGATGGGAGGAGCCCTGGCGGGGCTGGAGGCCTATCGCAGGATGCGACGCGGCCGCCGCGCGCGATAATCAAACGTTATGGACCGGCGACGGGTCGCGCTGATTGCCGCGGCCGCTCATTGGGCACTGGCAGTTGCGATCCAGTTGGGGTGTTTCTGCGCCTACCTGATGCCGGCTGGAGTCCCGGCATGGGATGCGGTCCGGTATCTCACGACGATGCCTTTTCTCGAAGGACAGGCGTTGGTGGTGGCGGCAGCTCTCGGCGTTCTGGCGTACCTCCTGGCGGGGATTCGCTATGCCCGCTGGCTGCTCCTGCCGCTTCATGCTACGCTCGCCGCGTTCCTGCTCGCGGACCAGCTCTTCTATAAGATCTCCTTCGACCATCTCCGGCCATCCCTCTTCGAAGTCGGCAGCCATTGGAGCCTGTCTGTCGCACTGAGCTCATTGGTGAAGGAGATGGATGCGCCATTCTATTTTGCTGCCATCGTGGCGGTGGCCGGAACCGCCGGCCTATGGGTCGCGATGGCAAAGGGGAAAGCGTCGCCCGTGCGCCTCCGTCCGTGGGCTACGGCAGCCGCCGTGCTGCTGGTGGCGGGGATTCCGGGCATGAGCTCGGCGCGCTACTACCACCTCAACGAACATCCCCTGGTTGCGGCGCTCCAGGACTGGCGGGCCGGAGGTCTGGCGGGATCGATGGCCCGGAAGCAATGGAAACCGCCGGCTGCGGAGATGGTGGCGGTGAATCGCGACCCGGAGCTCGCCCGGTTGCGCGAGATCGGCCGGCGGCGCAAACGGCGTCCCAACGTGGTGATGGTCGTGATGGAGTCGGTGGGGGCCGTCAATCTCCTGAACGAAGCCGGACTGCCGCGGCCGCTCTACGCGCCGAATCTGGCGCGCCTGGCGCAGGCGGGTGTCACCTTCGATTCCATCTACGTGCCATTTCCCGCCACGACGCGCTCGCTGGTCTCTCTCCACACGGGCGGCCGTCAGATGACGGAGGGAGTCATCAGCGGCCTGGAGAATCGCTACACCGGGCCGATGCTGGGCCGCGAACTGCAGCAGCTCGGCTACACCACCGCCCTCTTTTCAAGCGAACGGCTGGACGTGGAAGACTGCGACGTCTTTCTCCGCCAGGTAGGCTACGACCATTTCCAGGATTTCGAGCAGGACCTGGCCAACCGCGACCCGCGCAATCTCATTCACTCCTGGGGCGCGCGAGAGGAATACACGCTGGGGCTGATACAGGAGTGGCTTAACGGAGTGCGTGAGGGCGGCAAGCCGTTTTACCTGGAGTACATGACGGTGGCCACGCACCATCCCTATGGCGCGCCGGCCGGGTATCCGGCGCCGTTTGCGGGGAAGGATGCGCAGTCGCAGTATCTCAACGCGCTGCACTACACCGACCGCGCCATCGGGTATCTGGTGGCGATGCTGGCCCGCATGGGCGTTCTCGACGATACCCTGATCGTGGTCACGGGCGACCACGGCGAGGGCTTCGGCGACCGGCATGCCGGCAATTACCTGCATAAGAGCTTCCTGTACGAAGAGAACGTCCGCGGATTCCTGACCATCTCGGACGCGGCGTGGAGGCTGGCGGCGCCCGTGCGATCGGGCAGGATCGCAAGCAACGGCGACGTGGCATCGACGGTCCTCGATTACCTGGGCGCCCGCGATCCTTCGCTGCCCGGCCACAGCCTCTGGGCCGAGAATTTCGATCAAGGCAAGGTCTTCTTCTATAAGCTCGCGCTTCCGGAGCAGTGGGGTCTGCGGGATGGGAAGTGGAAATACATTGAAGACATCCGGACCGGCAAGGCGGAGTTGTACGATCTGGAAGAAGACCCCGGTGAGACGCGGAACCTCGCGGCGAGGGAGCCGGCGCGCCTGGAACAGTATGGGGCTCTCTGCGAGCAATGGTTCGTGCGCTCGGACGCGGAGTTCACGGCGAGGCTGGAGAATTACCGTGCAGTTGGCGGCCGGACGCTCCTTCCAGTGGAATTCCGTCAACCCGGACCGAAGATTCTGAGCACCGGGCACCAAACGGCGGACCGGTTCGCCGAGTCTGCGGTCTTCAGCGTCAACGAGCGGCCGGTCGCGTGGACGAGTTGGGTGCCGCTTGGAATGCCGCACCTCGCCCGCTGGCGTTGGACGTCACCTTCGGGCGTGGTATTCGCGAAGGAAGTCCAAATCGCCGGAGAGTGGACAGTGAGCTACACGCCCTTTCCCGGTCCACTGCCTCTCGAACCAGGCCGGTGGGTGGTGGAGATCGAAGGCACCGGGTTGAAAAGCGCTTTCAGTGTGTCAGCGCGTTCGCCCGTGACCGAGGATTGAGCAGGGCGGAGCGCTCTTGTGCGGATTCACGGTGCCCATTCCGGCCGGACCATGGTGAGTATTCCGCTGAGCCACAACTTCAGGCCGGATGCGTTTGGCGCATAGCGCCGCTATCATAGTGGTATGCGGCTATGGACCCTGCTCCTTGCCACTAGCCTTTCCGCCGCGGAAATCCCGCGCGGTGCGCACGCGCTGCTCAGAATGGAGAACTCCGTGAGCACGTGCACCGCCCGCGAGGGCGATTATGTGTACATGCGCACCGCCAGCCCGATCGCTTCCGATGGGCGCATTGTGGTTCCCGTGGACAGCTACGTACAGGGGGTGGTCACTTCCTCACGCCGCAGCGGGAGGGTGAAGGGGCGGGCCGAACTGAGCATCCGGATTGAAAAGCTGACGCTGCCCGGCGGGCAGGTCATCCGGATCGCGCCGCACCTGAGCTCGGTCGATTCCAACGACACCACGCAGCACGTGGACAAAGAAGGCGGCGTGCGGCAGGGCGGATCGAAGGACGTGGACGCCGGGCGCATCGCCGAGACCGCCGGCGCCGGAGCCGCGATCGGCGGGCTGGCCGACCGCAGTTGGAAAGGCGCGGGCATCGGCGCGGGCGTAGGCGGCGGCGTCGGGCTGGCCACGGTTCTGCTGACCCGCGGGCGCGAAGTCGAGCTCAAGCAGGGGAGCACCATCGACGTGGTCTTCGATCGCGCGGTGCCCATCGAATGATCCCGCGCCCATGAAAGATCACGACAAGGCCACCGATCCCCGCCTCAAGCGGCTGGCCCGGAGCATCGAAGCGCTAGCCGAAAAGGACGACCGCACGCTGCGGCAGGCGCGCGAGATCGATACGCTCCGGCGCCACGCGGCTGCCGCGCTCTTTGCCGTCTGCGCCGCGTTCGTCGACGAGCTGAACCAGTTGCTCGCCGAGCCCGTGGTCACGCTCGATCCTCCGTCCTTCGCGCCGGAATCCTTCAACGAGGAAAGCGCCAACCTCATTCAGGTGAACGTGCGCGGGCGCGTGCTGCAGGTGGAGTTTCACGCCACCGCGGAGCTGCTCTCGACCGAGGACTTCCGCGTTCCGTATACGCTCGCGGGCTCGGTGCGCGCTTTCAACCAGGCGCTGCTCGATAAGGACCTGATCGAAGAGCAGCATATCTTCTATACCGTCGAACGCCGCGAGAAGACCTGGCGCTATTTCGATGCCCGCACCTACCGCTCCGGCGCGTTCGACCGGGAATACCTGATTGCACTCATGGAACAATTGGTGTAAGCGCGCGGGCGTTCGCTAGAATGGCATCCATGCCCCTCGATCTCGCGGCCCTTACCCGGTTCGACACCCCCACCATCTGCAACACCATCGAGCTGTTCGCCGTCCGCCCCCGCAACCAGGGCTACATGGATGCGCGCATCCGCGCCTGTTTTCCGGAGATGCCGCCCATTGCGGGCTACGCCTCCACCGCCACGATGCGGTGCGACGCGGCGCGGCGCGACGGCGATGTTTACGGCTCGCTCGATGAACAGGTGGCGCGCTTCGCGGAGCTGCCCGGTCCGCCGGTCGTCGTATTCCAGGACCTCGACGATCCCTGCGTCGCGGCCACGTTCGGTGAAATCATGTGCACGACGTACCAGGCTTTTGGCGCGGCCGGCCTGATCACGAGCGGCGCCGCGCGCGACCTCGACCAGGTCCGCCGCATCGGCTTCCCGGCGTTCAGCAATGGCGCCATCTGCTCCCACGGCTACAGCCACATCGTGGATCTGCATCGCGCCGTGCGCGTAGGCGGCATCACCGTGCAGCCCGGCGACCTGATCCACGCGGATGCCAACGGCGTCACGACCATTCCGCTCGAAATCGCATCGGAAATTGCCGGCGCCGCAGCCGAATATGTCGCCGCGGAATCGATCGTCCTGGATTACCTGAAGGGCGGAAAGCCGGAAGTGCGGGCTTTCGCGGAAGCCCGCCGCGCCATGATGGATGCCATCGCCCGGCTCTCGCAGCGCCTGCGGATGAAATCCGCGGCGGTGTAGGGGCCGGGAGTTCCCCGGCCCCGCTTCGGGCTACTTCACGTGATGATGGCTGCGGCAGCAGGAGCCAGTCTTGCAGCACTCCTGTCCGTTGCAGCAGTCCGCCTTCGAGGTAGCGAACAAAGCGCCCGCGGTCAGGATGGCCAGAGTCGCGATGCTCAGCATAGCGGCAGTGATTTTCTTCGTCATATGAGTTCTCCTTGCAATAAAGAATGGTGAGTGACACCCGGACGGCGCGCACGGATGCAGCCGGCCGGCAAACCGGAGCAGGGAAGTCCCGGACTAGATCCGGAGCACTCGGAGGAAAAGGAGAAGGTCTTGGGAATCCGCGCTGCGCCCATCGGTCGAAATCGGAAGGGCGGCGATGAGCGGAGGCTGCCAACCCGCCGGAACCGGGCCCGCCATGGCCGTCGAAATCAGCGGCGCGGTCTTGCCGGTTTCGAGGACCAGGGAAGGGCAATGCTGAACGGCAGCGGGCGCGGGATGCGCCGGGCAGCAGGGATGAGACGCAACCGGAGTGAAGCAGGCCAGCGCCGGGCATAACGCCACGACCCCGACCAGAACCAGCACCAGCGCAACCGAAATCGCTGTCCGCATCGGCAATCCGATTATAAGGCATTAGAGTCCGAAATTGCAAGCTCGCGGGGGCGTCTGCCGCTGGGCGCGCTTTCCTGCTATCGGTTTCGTGCCGGCGCCGTCTAACCTTGGCCAGGGAGGGGTCATGCCCGAATCGTTGATGCGCAATCTGAGTCTCGGCGCGCGCTCGCTGCGCAAAACACCGGTTTTCACGGCCGCGGTGGTGCTCACGCTGGCGCTCGCCATCGGGGCCAATTCCGCGGTGTTCTCCGCCATTGACGCCGTACTCCTGCGCCCGCTGCCGTTCCCCGAGGGCGACCAATTGGTCCGGCTGGCGCAATTCAATCCTAAATCCCCGCAGCAGCATTTCGTGGCGCCCGTCCGTCTCGAAGACTGGAACCGCCTCAATAGCACCTTGCAGGCCATCACCGGCTATTACGTGCAGGACGACACGGAGCTCTCGGGCGAGCTGCCCGAAAAAGTTCGGCATGCCTTCGTCGCGCCGCGTTTCCTGCAGGTCTGGGGCGTCGCGCCGGAGCTGGGCCGCGATTTCACCCCGCAGGAGGAACACTTCGGCGGTCCTCCGGCCGCGCTCATCAGCGATCGCCTGTGGCGCCGGAAGTTCGGCGGCGACCCGCACGCGATCGGCCGTCCGCTGCGGCTCGGCCGGTCCTCCGTGACCGTCGTCGGCGTCATGCCGCCGTCATTTCTGTTTCCCGACCGGGACGCGGACATCTGGTCGCCCAGCCCGCAGGACGCGCCGTTCGCCCAGTCGCGCGAGCTTACCTGGTACGAAACGGTCGGCCGGATGAAGCCGGGAGTCACGGTGGAACAGGCGCGCGCCAACCTCGCCGCCGTGCAGGCGAACCTGGGGCGCGAGTTCCCCAAGCCGGACGCGCAGTTGACTGTGACCGTAAATCCGCTCAAGGAGAAGGCCGCCGGCGGCATGCGGCGCTCGCTCTGGATTCTGTTCGGCGCGGTGACGCTGCTGCTGCTGATCGCCTGCACCAATATTGCCGGGCTGCTGCTCTCGCGCGCCGCGGGCCGGCAGCGCGAAATTGCGGTGCGCTTTTCCCTGGGGGCCTCGCGCGCCTCGGTCGGGGCGCAGTTGCTCTGCGAGGTGCTGCTGCTGGCGGTCGCGGGCGCCGGCGTGGGATTGGCCATGGCCGGCGCCGCCGTCCGCGCGTTCCGCGGGTTCGCCCACGACCTGCCGCGTTTCGATGAGATCGCGCTCGACTGGCGCATCGTGCTCTATTCCCTGGCGTGCGCACTCGCCGCTACGCTGCTCTGCGGCATTCTGCCCGCGGTCCGCGCCACCCGCGGCGGGGTGGCCGCCGCGCTGGCACAGGCCGGGCGGGCGCAGGTCGGAGGTCGCGGCCGCGCGCAGAGGATTCTGGTCGGCGTGCAGATCGCGCTCGCAGTCACGCTGCTGGCGGGTGCGGGGCTGCTGGTCCGCAGCTTCGAAGCGCTGGCGCGCGTGTCGCCCGGCTTTCAGCCGGATCACGTCCTGACGTTTCACCTGAGTACGAGCTGGGCGGAATCGAACGACCGGCCCGGCTCACGCCAGCGGACCGAGCGCGTGCTGGACGCCCTGCGCGCCATTCCCGGAATCGAAGCCGCCGCCACCGCCTTAGTGCTTCCCGGCATTCCCGATCAGTACCAGGTGGAGCTGAAAACCAGCGAGGGCCGCGCCGGGACGCAACCCAGGATGCTGGCGCAGGATCGCGTGGTGACGCCCGATTATTTCACCGTGCTGCGCATCCCTCTACTCACTGGCGAACTCTGCCGCAACGACCTCAAGGATGCCAACGTCGTGGTGAACCGCAGCTTCGCCAACGCTTACCTCGGCGGCGGCGGGATCGGCCTGCACCTCCTCATTCCCGGCGACCCCTACACACCGGTCAGCGAGATCCGCGGCATCGTCGGCGACGCCCGCGAAACCGGCCTCGATCGCGAGCCCGTCCCCACCGTGTATTGGTGCACCAGCGCGATGCAGCCCGGGACGTATTTCCTCGTCCGCACGCACGCCGATCCGGCATCGATGGCTCAGACGGTTCGGCGGCGGCTGGCCACAATCGAGCCGAATCGCTCCGTCTACGATCTCACGCCTCTCGCCGGCAAAATCTCCGATGCGTACGCCCAGAACCGGCTTCGCACGGTTCTTCTGTCGTTCTTCGCCCTCACGGCCATCGTGCTCGCGTGCGTCGGGCTCTATGGCACCCTCAGCTACCTCGTCTACCTGCGCCGCCGCGAAATCGGACTGCGCCTGGCAGTCGGCGCCGTGCGGGCGCGTATCGTCGGGCACTTCGTCTTTGCCGGACTGCGGATCGGTCTGGCCGGCGCCGTCGTGGGCCTCGCGCTCGCAGCGGCATTCACGCGCGTGCTGGCCGGCATGCTGTACGGCGTCTCGCCGTGGGACCCGGGCACGATGGCGGCCGTGCTGGCAGGAGTACTCGCGGTGGCGCTGCTCGCGTCGCTGGTTCCGTCAATCCGCGCCGCGCGCCTCGACCCGATGGAAGTGCTGCGCGAGGAGTAGGCCAGCCGACCCAAAACCCGCTGATACGTTACGGCTCGGTGATCGCCAGAATCGTCAGCGGCGCATTCCCCTCCAGCCGATTGTTCACAAACAGAAACAGCGGCTTCTGATCCTCCCGCGCCCGGCCGATCAGCACCCGCATCGAGTCCCGCGCCTCCGGGTTCGGGTCCTGAATCTCGGTGTACGGAGCGAACGTCGCCACAGCGTCCTCGTACGTGCGGCCGCGCCGCAGCAGCGCGCGAGAGACCAGGAAATCCGCGGTCACCGAATCGGGAATCGCCATCTGCGACCGCAGTTCCGGCATTCGCGACCACGCATTGTACACATGCGCCACGCGATGCGTCCGCAGGCAGGAAAAGTAGTCCTTCTCGAGAAATTGCGGGTTGCGGATCTCGACCGCGTAGCGGAATTCCGGCGGCAGCGCGGCCAGGAACGGGTCCAGACGGTCCAGAAATTCTCCGAGCGAAGCAAAACTCCGCGGCCCGAACGCACCGAACTCGAAGATCAGCAGGGCGGTCTTTTCGCGGTAGGGCATCAGCGGCCGCGCGAACATCTCGCGGAACATGCGGGCGTCGAGGAATGCCTCGTTGTCCTTGCCCGCCTGCGGCCCGTAGCGCGCGTGCCGCGGGAACGCCTTGCAGGTGATCTGTTCCGGAACCTTGAACGCGAACCGGAAGCCCGCTGGAGTCTGTTGGAACAGGCGACGCCAGAATTCGTCCGTGGGGAACTGGTAGAACGCAAAATCGCCGCACACCGTCGGGAACGTCTCCGCGTATTCCCGCAGGCATTCGGCTTCGAACAGCTTGCGGGAAAACCGGCCGCGCGCGAGATAGCGCTCCCGCCGGTAGATCTGGCCGATCCATCCTTCGTACTTCCAGGAACTCCCGCCGATGTAGATGTGCTCCGCAGCGAGCGCGCGCAGCCGCGCCGCGAGCGCCTCGCGGTCGAAACCGCCGGGCTCCTCGAAGAGCGGCCCTACCACGCTTGCGCCGACCGGAAATAGAACGGGTCGGCCCCGGCCTCGATCAGCCCGGTCGGAAACATCCGGATGAACACCGGCGCGGACCCGCTCTGATACCGCGAGCGCCGTTCCACCAGGTGCCCGCGGCGCTGCAGTTCCTGGACGATGTTCATCGGCGTGCGCTCGTCGATCAGAAGCCCGCCCGGTTTCATGACGTGGTTGTCGAAGCTCTCCACCAGATGCTCGGACTGGAAGCGCGGCGCCTCGACCGCGTTCTGCGCGTTCATTCCCCAGACCGTCGCATCCAGGAATACCTGCAGGAGCGATTGATCCTGCACGTCGCCGCCCGGCGTCGAAAGCGTGATCAGCGTGCCATTGGGACCCGTGACGAGCGTCGGGCTCAGCGTCACGCGCGGCCGCTTGCCCGGCGCGAGTTCGTTGGGATGCCCGGGGATCAGCAGAAAGCTCTGCGCCCGCTCGGTCAGCGGAATGCCCGTGTCGCCCGCGATCACGGCCGGCGCCCACGCGCCCGAGGGCGTGATCGAAATCGCCACGCCGTCCTTATCGATCGCATCGACGCAGGTGGTGTCCTTCGCCAGCAGTGCCGGGTCGACCGGGTAATGCGCGATGGTGGCATAGTACGGATGCTTGGGCGGGTTCGGCTCCGCTTCGCCCGGCCGGAAGTCGAGCGAAGCTTTTTCGCCGATCAGCTTCCGCCGCACCGCGCCGTACTGTTTGGAGAGCAGAATTTCGGAGGGGATTCTGCTGAATTTCGGATCTCCGTAATAGGTGTCGCGGTCCGCGTAGGCCAGCTTGAGCGCTTCCACCAGCGTGTGGAGGTAGTCCGCCGAGTTGATCCCCATCTCGAACAGGTTGAAACCTTCGAGGATGTTCAGCGCCTCGATCATGGCCGGCCCCTGGCTCCAGAAGCCGGGCTTGTAAACGGTGTAGCCGTGGAACGTGGTGGAGACCGGGTCCTCCGGCTCCAGGTGGAACGCCGCCATGTCGTCGTAGCGCAGCAGCCCGCCGTTCTTTTTCGAGAACTCGTCGATCTTGTGCGCGATCTCCCCGCGGTAGAAATAATCCCGCACCGCATCGATCGCCTTGGTCCGGCTCGCGCCCGCCGCCAGAGCCTTCTTCTCCGCCGCGGCCATGGCGCGGAGGGTGCGGGCGAGGTCGGGCTGGCGGAAAATATCGCCCGGCTCCGGCACGCGGCCATTCGGCAGAAACACGCGCTTCGAGCTCGGCCACTGCTCGAAATATTTCACGCCGCTCGCGATCGCGAACGACCGCAGCTCATCGAGCGGGAACCCGTCCGCCAGCTCGATCGCCGGCTCGACCGTTTCGCCGAACGACTTCGTGCCGTAATCGCGCAGCGCGACCAGCGCCGCATCGACCATTCCCGGTACCAGCGCGGAGAGGATGCCCGCCACCGGCACCCAGTTCTTCATGCCGTGCTCTTCCGGCGGGTCGACAATCTCGTCCGGCTGCAGCTTGTGGCTGCGAAAAAAATCCGCCGTCGCCAGCTTGGGCATGGTGCCGACCCCCGCGATCGCGTGCACCTTGCCATCCTTGGTGCGGATCAGGATCGGCGACTCGCCCCCGAGGCCAAAGTGCGAAAACTCCGTGACCGAAGCCGCGAGCATCGCCGCGATCCCCGCATCCACGGCATTGCCGCCGCTGAAGAAGATGCGCATTCCGGCTTCCGTCGCGTACTCGCTCCCCGCCGCGACCGCGCCGTGCGTGCCGCGCGAAGCCAGCCGGATGGGACGAGTGGACGGTCCGCGCTGCGCGAACCCGGGAGCGGCTGCCGCCAGCAGCAGGGCCGCGAGTTGGATTTTCATTGGTTCTATTGTAGTCCGCGGGCCGGCGCCCAACGCGGAGACGCGGAGAACACGTCTCTCCGCGATGAAGAGTCTTCCGGCGCTATAATCGGGATTCGTGGACACGCGCGAACCCGAGCCGCCGCCGCCGAAGCCGGCGGAAGAGCCCATGCTCTACTGCCCCGTCTGCAACACCCGGCTGACCGTGCGAAAGTGCAAGCTGATCTGCGAAAAATGCGGCTATTACATGAGCTGCGCCGACTACTATTGAGAGCATCATGTCTGATATCGCTGCCTTATTGGAACGATACCGCCGCGGTCCGGAGCTGCTGGCCGTGATTCTTACCGGCGTGTACGGCGAAGAAGAGGATTTTTCGGTCGCGCCGGGCAAGTGGAGCATCCGGCAGATCGTCGCGCACCTCGCCGATGCCGAGATGGTCGGCGCGCACCGGTTTCGCCAGGTGATCGCCGAGGACAATCCCACGCTCGTCGCTTTCGATCAGGATGCCTGGACGCGCAATCTCGACTATGCACGGCGCAAGCCTAAGCAGTCGCTCGAAAGCTTCCGCCGGGTCCGCGCCGAAAACTACGAGCTGTTGAAGGAGCTCCCGCCCGAGGCCTTCGACCGCGCCGGCAACCACACGGAGCGCGGCCGCGTCACCCTGCGCGAGCTGCTCGAGGGCTATGCCGGCCACGCCGAGTCGCACGCGCGGCAGTTGCAATCGATCCGCGATGAGTATCAGAAGGTGAAAGGGAAAAAATGATCTCCAAATTCCAGGCGCCCCACCGTCTCCTCTTCGGCCCGGGGCCGAGCATGGTGGCTCCACGGGTCTACGAGGCGATGGCGCAGCCTGTCGTCGGGCATCTCGATCCGTTCTTCTTCCAGGTGACCGAGGAGGTCCGGAACCTGCTGGGCTACGCCTATTCCACCGTGAACCGCTTCAACCTCGCGGTCTCCGGCACCGGCAGTTCCGGCATGGAGGCCGCGGTCGCCAACTTCGCCGAGCCCGGACAGAAGTTCGCGCTGCTCACCAACGGCTTCTTCGGCGACCGCATCGGCGAGATCGCGCGGCGCCAGGGCGCGCAGGTCGTGCGCCTGGAGAAGCCCTGGGGCCAGCCGTTCGACCCGCAGGAAGCCCGCGAATTCATCCGCCGCGAGAGCCCGCGCGTGGTCGCGTTTGTGCAGGCCGAAACCTCGACCGGCATGTTCAACGACGCGAAGCCGATCTGCGAGGCCGCTCACGAAGCCGATGCCGTGACCATCGCGGATTGCGTCACGTCCCTCGGCGGGATGCCCGTCGATGTGGACGCCAACGGCATCGATATCGCCTACAGTTGCACCCAGAAGGGCCTCGGCTGCCCGCCCGGCCTTGCGCCCATGACTGTCTCGCCGCGCGCACTCGACCGCCTCAAGTCGCGCACCGCGCCGGTGCAGTCCTGGTATCTCGACCTCCAGTTACTCGACACGTTCTACAGCGGCCATAAGTATCACCACACCGCCAGCGCCACGCTGTTCTATGCGCTGCGCGAAGGCCTCGCCATGGTGAAGGAGGAAGGCCGCGAAGCCCGCTGGGAGCGGCACCGCCGCAATCACGCGGCTTTCGTGGCCGGCATCGAAGCCATGGGCCTGTCGATGTATGTGGCCGATCCCGCGCGCCGCCTGTGGACCTTGAACACCCCGCGTGTCCCGGAGGGAGTCGACGACGCGAAGGTCCGGGAGTGGCTGCTCGAAGATCGCGGCATCGAAATCTCCGGCGGCTTCGGCCCGCTCGCCGGCAAGGTGTTCCGCATCGGACTGATGGGCCACGGCTCGACCGGCGAAAACGTCTTCCTGATCCTGGAGGCGCTCGCCGCCGCCCTGCGCCAAGCGGGCTATCAGCCGCCCGCCGATGGCCGCGCCGCCGCGGAAAAGGTCCTCGCCGCCGCGGTGTGACATTGGTCACGGCATTCGGCCGTAAGCGGCGCGACCCTGAAGTGGGAGCCGCTGAGGCCAATGTTCCAATTTCCGATTCATCCCGCGCATCCCGAGCGCATCTGTTGGGGCTGCGAGAAGCTGTGCCCGGCGGACGACATGTGCTGCGGCAATGGCACCATCCGCACGCCGCATCCCTGCGAA
>DATGMB010000033.1:0-50346 GCA_035293845.1 Bryobacteraceae bacterium | reverse complement strand
GTGGTCAGCGGCTGGGAAATCGCGGGCGTGGGCCGGCTGCAAAGCGGCACGCCGATCAATATTCTGAGCGGCCGCAATACCTTCAACCAGAATGATGGCGGCGTCGTGTTGCACAACCTGACGGCCGGGCAGCTTCAGAACATGATGGCCCTGAACTTCACCAGCCAGATCAATTCGAACGGCGTCGCTACCGGCACGGCGTACTATCTGCCGCAATCCCTGATTCAGAACACGCTGGCCGCCTTCAACATTAGCGGCACGTTCAATCCGAACGCCCCCTACATCGGGCCGTGCAACTCGGCGGGGCAGATTTGCGACCACGTGTTCCTCTGGGGGCCATGGCTTTCCAAGTGGGATGTCAGCCTCGTGAAGCGGACGCAGATCAAGGAACGCCTCAATTTCGAGTTCCGCGTGCAGGCGCTCAACGTCTTCAACCACCCGAACATCATGGTCCCGGGCGGCGCCGCCACCAACGGCAACATCAACACCACCATCGGCTCCTCCTTCGGGCAGACCACCTCGGCGTTCCGCGATCTGAACAATACCAACGACCCCGGAGCGCGCAGCCTCGAGTTCGTCGCCCGGCTGAATTTCTAGACTGGAGTTTCGCGGGCAGGAGGTGCGCCCGCGAAGGTCACGGGGGACGCGGTGAAGCGCGGTCCGGCTCGGGCCACGGACGGGCTCGACTGCCTGCTGGAAAACCAAAAACCGCTAAAATTAGCGGTTTTGGTTTTTGCGGTCCCATGAAATCAGCAACTTACAGACGGCTGCCGCTAATCTTTAGCGGTTTTGCGTTGGTAAGACCGGTCTCCGGCAATGCCGCCCAGTGTCCATCTGGATTACGACGTCTTGATCCGTTCCGTGGTGATCAGCCGTAGCAATCCGTCACGGCCGGTGTCGAGTTCGTAAAGGCGAAAGCTTCCCTGGTACATTTCGCCGCCGTAAGATCCCAAGGCGGCGGATGGCGCGGAGCACAGAATCACGCCGCCGCAGATACCCAACCAATCCCGGTGCCGGTGGCCGTGCAGAACGAGCGTCCGGTGGGCATGCGGCGCGATCGCCGCCAGCACGTCCGGGGCATTGATGAGCGCCAGTCCGATCCGGTCGCGCAGGCCGATGGAATAGAGCGGGTATTCGACGACCTGGTGGTGCAACAGGATCAGCCAGGTATGTCCGGCAGAACTCCGCAGGACCGATCGCAAGGCGCGCAGTTGCGGCCGGTCGATGACGCCGATTGCACTCGTCAGGGAGAAGTGGCTGCGGGCATTGGAATTGAGAAGGATGAGCCCCGGTGTTGTGCCGCCGGCCGGTTCGACCAGCGGAAAGATCGTTTCCCAGATCTTCGTGACCTCCCTCCGCCCGCGTGCCGAACCGGATTGTGCGAACTCACGGAGCAATTCCGCGCGCCGGCCTTCCCGCAAATAGTCACGGAGCGATGCGGCCAGGGCGCCCGAGGAGCGATCGACTAAATGAACGCGCTCGCCCTGAACTTCGTCCAGGGCGAGAATGACGCGCAGCTTTCGGAGCGCCTGCCCGGTGCTCCAGGGGAAGTCGATGAGAGCCGGGTGAGCGCGGTCCACGACATTCACATCATGATTTCCCGGCACAAAATAGAGGCGGCTGCGAATCCCGGGGTGTTCCTGAAGAAGGTCGAGGAACTCCGTCCACTCGGCCCGCGTGCCGGCATCCGTAACGTCTCCCGTCAGGAAGATTCGAGCGAGCGGCGCCTGCGCCTGAATCGCGGACAACCTGCGCAGCGCCTCGCGAATGCATTCATTGCCCTGCGGGCCTTGCAGGCCGGATTCCATGCGGTAATCGTAGCGGCCTCCCACAGCGTGCAAATCGGAGAGGTGGGCGACGTGCATGGTCGCGCCGTTAGCGCCGGCGCCGCTGGGATACCAGTTGAGAACCGGGTCGTTCAGAGTGAGTTCGCGCCAGAGCCAATAGCCGCTTTCGAACACCATCGATACACCCAACACCAGCGCCGCATTGCCCAGCGCAGCCCTCGCAGCCGCCCATGGATGGGCCTGCCCGGAGTGTAGAAACTGGAAGCCGGGCGACGCCCCGATCCGGTACGCGAGCGCTGCCCCGGCCAGCGCGAAAATCAGAGCCGCCACAACCGAGCCGGCGCGGCGTCTGCGATGGAGCTCCTGAGGCGTTCGGGCGCGGCGCGGCATACGCTCCGCGATCATCCGCAACATCTCGCGCAAGACCACGATCGCCGGAAACACGAGCGTGTAATGCAGATGCCAGAAGGAATCGACGGCCCTCGATAGAACCGGCCGGCCGATTACGAAACCGGCGCCGGCCAGAGCTGCCAGCCAGAGCACGACGAGGACCGGGTGGCCTCCGCGGGAGTTTGCGGTCTGCAGCGTCAGGCGAGCCAGGAATACGGCTGCCCATGGCGCGACACCCAGAAGCAAAGCAGGCCCAACGATCAGAACCAGGACGTTCATCGAGGCCTTCAGGATGTTGAAGTCGAACACGGCCGAGAAAACGACGCTCCGCATGCCGCGTCCATAAGGGCTGGTGCGGTTGTCATCGGCGTCTCCTCGCCGCAAGTCCCAGATGGGTGAGTTATTCACTCTGCTCGGGTGGTTGGCAGGCACGAAGAATGGCCGGGAGGGCGCTGCCCGGCCGGACTCTGGCTGCTAGCGGAAATACCGCCAATGGCCCGGGATGAAACGCCCACGCCGCCAATGAGGGCTGATCCAGACGCGACGGGTATAAGGGCGGCCGTGAAAGACGTAAACGCGTGAACCGCCGCGGGACCCCACGGTAGTTAGGGACACCTGTTGTGCCAACGCGGGCTGCCAGATGGCGGAGAGAGAAGCGGCTGCGAGCGCTCCAATCGAAAGCGATTTTCGCATAAGTGCTCCTTGCCATCCGTGTCCGCAAGAACTGCGCCCATGCACTCGATCGGCCTTTCCGGGAGCCGGGTGATTCGTAACACAGGGGAATCAGTAAGACTGGAGCCGCTCGATGACCTACGGCCGAGGCTAACCCGCTAACGGCGCGCTCGCCAACACCGGCTCGGGCGGATGGCCAGCCGATTGCCCCCACTGGGGGCAGGTTCAGGAGCCGAGACAAGCATGCTGGAAATCAAGAGAATCGTTTGCCCGGTGGATTTTTCCGAATTCTCCGCCACGGCGTTCGAGTACGCTCATTCGCTGGCCCGCCACTACAACGCCAAACTCTTCATTCAGCACGTGGCCGAACCATTCATCTCCATTTCTCCCCGATACGTCTCTCAGCCCGTGATCGATCAGGTCTACGCACAACAAGTGGCCGACGCCGAGGAAAAAATCCGCGAAATGACGAAGCGGCGCAGTCTGAATGACGTGGAACACGAAGTGATTCTGGAGCGGGGCGCCGCAGCGGATTCCATTCTTGAACTCGCCGCCGCGGAGAGGATGGATCTCATCGCCATGGGGACACACGGCAAGCGCGGACTCGACCGCCTCGTCCTTGGCTCCGTTACCGAACGCGTGCTCCGTAAGGCGCCTTGTCCCGTGCTGGTGGTTCCGCGGCCGGCGCAGGAGGCTGCGAAAGCGGCCGCGGAGCCGGGCGAATTCCACCAGATCCTGTACTGCACCGATTTCAACGAGGACTCTCCGCGCGCGCTCGAATACGCCCTGTTGCTGGCGTGCCGCTACAAAGCGGGGCTCTCGCTGCTTCACGTTGTGGAGGGCTCGAACGAAAAGAAGCTGGAGCCGGAAAAGCAGGCGGCTCTCCAGCAGCTTCAGGCGGCCATTCCGCTTCAGACCTGCGGGCCTGTGGAGCCGGCCGTGCGCGCCGGGAAGCCGTACGAGCAGATTCTCGCGCATGCGGCGGAGACGGGAGCGGATCTCATCGCGCTGGGTGTACGGGGCCGGAGCGCCGTGAATCTGGCCCTGTTTGGATCGACCACGCACCGCGTCATCCAATTAGGGTCCCGCCCCGTCCTCGTGGTCCGGACCTGATTGCGGCGCGCTCAGTTCAGCTTTTTCAGCCAGATGTTCCGCACCGAGACCTTCGTGGTCGCCTCGATTTCGATGCCGAAGATGCCCGGCTGGTTGTTGCTGGACTCCGGGTCGTCGTCGACCATCACGGCCATCAACTGGCCGTTCACGATGTGAAGGAACGTGCCGCCGCGCGCGATTACGGTGTACTGGTTCCAGTCATTCTGCTTTACGAGATTGCCCAGCGCGGTCCGGTCCCCGATGACGCCCATCAGACGCTTCGCGCCGAGCCCCGCGCCCTCGACGACCTGGCCGCGGAATGCCATGATCCCCATCGGCGTGTTTTCGGAATAGAACTGCCCGGTGTAGATCTGGCTGGGCCAGAAATCCGCCTGCGGCCCGGTCATCATCCAGGCGAGATTTACCGGGCCCACGTTCGCCGTCACATTGGCGGGAATCGGGCGAAGCCATGGCAGACCGGTCTTGCTGCGATACTGCAGGCCGCTGCCGCCGCTGCCCTCGACCTTGATCTCAAATTTCAGCGTGAAATCCTTGGCCACGACGCCGCGATACGCGATGTACGTGTTGCCGCTGGGATTTTCCGGCGTGGATTCCCCCACGATCGCGCCATTCTCGACGCGCCAGAACTTGGGATTGCCGTCCCAACCCTGCAGGCTGACGCCATCGAACAGGGAGACGTATCCGCGATGGTCGTTGAAGTCCATCGGCTCCGGCTCGGTAAAGCCGTTGCCGTAGATGCCGCCGGCCGCGGCCAGCCACGAGAGCTGTTCCGTGTCGAGCCGGTCCGCGCCGGACTGCATCGGTGCGAGCGAGGCGGCGCGCGCCTCGGCGAGCGCCAGTTCGGCCGCGGCAACCGCATCGGCCGCCCGTCTAATGGCGCTATCATCGCGCGGAACGGCGGCGGATGCCGCGACAACTCCGGCGCGGGCGGTATTGAGGGCCTGAATCTGCGGCTGAAGAGCTGCGGTGAGATCGAGCAGGGCGCGCGCCTGCGCGCCCGTGACGTGCGGCATGCTGGTCCGGTAGACGCGCGCGCCGGATCCGCGGCCGCCCGCAAGGGCTTGCGGCAGGGCCGCAAGCTGCGCCGGCGTCAAATGGGCGGGAGACGCTTGCAACCGCGCCACGGCATCGGCCCGCGCCTCGGCCACCGCGATTTCGGCGGCGCGGACCGCCTCTATCTTCGCCGCCACCGGCGCGCCGGAGAGCGAGGCGGCGATGACCTCCTGGCGAGCGGCGGCGAGACGGCCGGTTTCCGGCGCAAGCTCCGCGTTCAGCCGCGCGATCGCGGCGGTCTGTTCGGGCGTAGCGCCGGCCAGACCGCGGCCGCCGCGTCCCTGCGCGAAAGCGGCGGCGCACGAAGCGAGCACGATCAGCCAGCGCACGGCTACAACCTCTTCAGCCAGATATGGCGCGTGAAATAGGCGCCGGTCGATTCCACTTCGAGCCCGAGCTTGCCGCTCGGACGGAAGTGGGTCGGGTCGTTGTCGATAAAGACCGATACCAGGTGGCCGTTCATGAACATGCTGCTGACGTTGCCTTTGGCAACCAGAAGGAACTGGTTGTAGTCGTCTTTCTTGAACCAGGAATCGAGCGTGGCTTTATCGGCAAACGTGCTCAACACGCGCCGCTGGCCGGGCTCGGCCAGCACCACCGTGCCGGGCGGAGCGGCGATGCCGCGGCTCGACAACTGCTCGTAATACTGGCCGACGTACCGGTTATTGGCGTCGAAATCGAATTGCGGACCGGCCATGTCCCATTTGGCGCGCTCGGCGGCGGTGGGAGGCGTGCCGGGGTTGGCGCACTGCGGCCCGCGGCCGGTTCCGCCGCGGCCGGCGTTCGCGCCGCGGCCCGGACCGGCTGCGCCCGGCGCGCGTCCGCCTCTCCCGGCATTGGCGAGGAACCCGCCGCCGCCGCGGCCCGGATACTTCAGCCCCACGTCGTTTTCGGCGGTCATATAGCTGCGGTATTGCACGCCGCCGTTGACGTTGCCGGTGCCCTTGGATTCGAACTTGAGCATGAAATCGCCCACGTCGCCGCCCCGCCACACCAGATAGATGGTGCCGGTGGGCTTCTCGCAGGAGGGCTCCACGTAGATGGCGCCGTCTTTGACGCTCCAGAACCGGATATCGCCGTCCCATCCGTTCAGGGTTTCGCCGTCGAACAGCGAGATCCAGCCTTCGTTGTCGTTGTAGTCGAACGGTTGGCCGCCGCGGGCGAAGCCGCCGAAGCCGAACCCGGGACCGGGCTGGCCTCGCCCGCCCGCCGCCGGCGGCGTGCCGGTGGCGGCGGGAGGCTGCTGGGAGGGGGCGAAACCGGCGAGCAGCAGGAGCAGGCCGGCAGAAGCGGCGATCGGAAGTACGGTGTGCTTCATTGTTTCAGGCTCGCGGCGAGCACATCCGGCGGGCGGGAGGACTCGCGAATTTTGAGGACGGCCGGCAAGCGGACCATCATTGGCTCCGCCGCCGCCGATCCGCCTTCGATGCGCTCGAGGAGCAGCTCCGCGGCGCGGAAGCCAATCTCGTAAGACGGCTGCACAATGGTCGTGATCGAAGGGAGAAAGATTTCGTCCACCGTGAGCTCGTCGAAGGTGGCGAAGCCCATGTCGCGCGGGGTACTGAGGCCATGGGCGCGGAAGGCGCGCAGCACGCCGAGCGCGGTCGGTCCGTTGGTGGAGAGGATGGCTTCGGGGCGGCCGGGGCGCGCCAGATGATCGCGGCACAGCGCGGTCACATCTTCGACGCGCAGGTTTCCCTCCCAGATGAGGTCTGGTTCGAGGCCGATACCCGCCTCGTCCGCGGCCTCGCGGCACCCGAGCAGCCGCTGCCGCTCATTGCGCAGCGCCAGCGGGCCGGTGGCGACGGCGATGCGGCGGTAGCCCGCATCGAGCAAATGCTGAAATCCGAGCCGGCCGGCTTCGCGGTTCTCGACCGAGACGGAATCGACGCGAAGGCGCTCGGGGACGCGGTCGCAGCAAACGATGGGAATGCCGGCTTCCAGTATCCGCGAGATCTGGGTTTGGGGCGTCGGCGCGGAGGCAACCACGAGCAGGATGCCCTCGACGCGCTGCGAGCGCAGCAGCGAGAGCAGTTCCTTCTGCCGCTCGCCATCGTCGCCGCTGTTCACCGCAATGACGACGTATCCGCGCTCGCGGGCGGCGGCTTCAGCGCCGCTGATCACCTGCGGAAAGAACGGAATCGTCATGTCGGGCACGACGATGCCGAGCGTCCGGGTCTTGCTCGTCTTGAGGCTGCGTGCGACGTGGTTGGGGTGGTAGTTCAGCTCGCGGATCGCGGCTTCCACCTTGCTGCGAAGGCCGTCCGTGACCGGGACGGCCCCGGTGATCACGTGCGAGACGGTTCCCACCGAGACTCCGGCCAGCTTCGCCACTCGCTTGATCGTCGACAATTTTCAGGAGACCCCCGCGGATTCCGCCGCTCCGACCTTCACCCAGGCGCGGCTGCCGGCGGACTGCAACACCGCATCGGTCACGAAATCGGTCTGGAGCGCGTCGCGGAAGGTGGGCGGAGCGCTCTCACCGCGGCCGAGGGCGGCGAGGAAATCGGCGGCGTGATGGATGAACGTGTGCTCGTAGCCGATCTGCAGGCCGGGAACCCACCAGTGCTTCATGTACGGGTGGTCGCCATCGGTAATGTGGATGCTGCGCCAGCCGCGCAGCGTTCCCTGATCGCGGTGATCGAAGTACTGCAAGCGGTGGAGGTCGTGGAGGTCCCAGAAAATGGAAGCGTGCTCGCCGTTGATTTCGAGGGTGTAGAGCGCCTTGTGGCCGCGAGCGTAGCGGGTCGCTTCGAAGGTGGCGAGCGAGCCGTTGCGAAACCGCGCGAGGAAGAGGCTGGCATCGTCGATGCCGACGGGCTCCGTTTTGCCGGTGAGATTGTGCTTGCGCGACTTGATAAAGGTTTCGGTGACGGCGGAAACCTCTTCGATCGGGCCATTCAGCCACAGGGCGGAGTCGATGCAATGCGCGAGAAGATCGCCGGTGACGCCGCTGCCGGCCACCGCCACATCGAGCCGCCAGAGGCCCTCGCCGCCCTGCGGCAGGTCGGCCGAGATGGTCCAGTCCTGGAGGAACTTGGCGCGGTAGTGAAACACGCGGCCCAGGCGGCCCTCGTCGATCAACTGCTTGGCGAGCGTTACGGCGGGGACGCGGCGGTAGTTGTACCAGACGCTGTTGGCGACGCCGGCGGCTTCGACGGCCTCGGTCATCGCGCGGGCCTCGGCGGCGTTGCGGCCGAGCGGCTTCTCGCACATCACCATCTTGCCGGCTTTCGCAGCGGCGATGGCAATCTCGGCATGCGTGTCGTTGGGGCTTGCGATGTCGATGAGATCGATTTCGCGCGAGGCGACGACGCTGCGCCAGTCGGTCTCGATGCGCTCATAGCCCCACTGGCCGGCGAACGCCTCGGCGCGGGCCCGGTTGCGGGCGCACACGGTCTTGAGGACGGGTTCATACGGAAGATCGAAGAAGCGGTTGGCCTGGCGGAACGCGTTCGAATGCGTGCGGCCCATGAAGCCGTAACCGATCATGCCGATGTTCAGTTTTTTCATTGGTGATCCTCGGGCGAGTTGCTGAACAGCCTAGTATGGCACGCCATCAGAAGCAGGGCGGCCCGGAGCGCCGGATTAGTGCTCGATGGGAAAACCGAAGGCATAGAAGGTTCCGTCGCTGGTGCTCAGAAAGACCTGGCTATTGCCCGCCGAAAGGCCGCCGCCGCGGATCGCCGAGCCGATCTTGCGGCCGCTATTCCAAAGTTCCTGGCCGGTGGCGCCGTCGAGAGCATACAGCACCGGCGAGGCGCCCGTCGATGCGGTGAAAACGACGCCGTTGACCACGATCGGCGCGAGCGGCGCGGTGAGATCGCGGGAGGTCCAGCCGGGCTGGAGCGTGGCTCCGTCATTCGTATCGGCCACCTTCCAGGCGACTACGGCGCCCGCGGCGGGCCCTAAAATCCAGCGGCCGCCGGAGGGGTCCTGCCAGGTGGCGAGAGACCGGACCGGCGAGCCGGTGGCCGCCGAGCTGGCGAGCGGCGTCGAAAGAGCCGCCGCGTCGAGAACGTGAATCCGCCCGTCCTGTGTGGCGGCGGCGATCCAGGTTTGCTCGCCGTGCTGAAAGAGAACCGGCGAGGTGGCAAACGGCTGTCCGGCCCGGTAGGTTTGCTTGCGCTGGAGCGTTTTAGGCTCGAGGGCGATCAGATCGCCGCCGGTGGTGGCGGCGTAGACCGTACCATCGGGACCCATCGCGAAGCCGTCGGTGCCGGCGATGGCGCCGGAATCGGGGCGGAAGGCGGCGAGCTGCTTCGATTCGAGATCCAGCGCGACCAGCTCGCCGGGTGCGGCGTCGCAGCCCTGGCCCGCCGCGGCATAGACGACGTTATCCACGTTCATCAGGCCAATCAGACGCGTATTGGCAGGGACGAAGCGGAGGGGCGGGTTCGGCCCCTCGCCGTTCGAAACGTAGATGGAGTGCAGCATCCCGTCGCGTCCCACGACGTCGAGGATGGAGGGCATGCGTCCGAAACCGGGCAGCGGCCCACGTCCGGCATTTGCGCCGCGTACGGTATTCGCGCGCCCGGGCGGCGGCCCGCCGGGTCCGGGCATGTTCGCCGCGATCTCCCGGATGGTGACCGCGCCTTCGAGCGGCTGGCCCACGCCGGACTTCGCCGCGCCGCCGCGTGGCCCGAAGCCCCGCCCGCCGGGCTGGCCGGGGAATGCCGCCGTGGTGGGGCGGGTGATGGCGACGGCGGCGGAGGCGCACGGCGAAGCCCCGGATACCGGAAGCTCGCGCCGCCACTCGACGCGGCCGAGGTCGGTATCGACTCCGATTACCTTATCCGCGGTGGCGCCGAGGAACACCAGGGAACGGAAACCGCGGTAACCGATATAGCTGTTGAGCGTCAGGGGGGCCGCGAGCGATTCCCGCGCGGACGGATCGGCGGCGATCTTGAATGTAATGTCGAAACCGCCCTTGAGGAGACTGGCCGGGGAAATCTTGGCGTCTGTGCGGACCCAGGAGGATCGCTGGGCATCGCTGCCGGCGGTCATCCAATCGCCGCCGCCGCGTCCGAACTGCGCGTAGGTGAGGGCAGGGAAGAGCCCGATGAGGAGAACCGCATGCCGGTTTTTCATGACGCTACCTCTTGATCCCAAAGCAATAGAGCATGCTGTCGAACGTGCCGATGTAGACGCGTCCATTGGCGATGGAGAGCCCGCTCCAGTGATTCCAGCTCTTGATTTCGTCCTTGCTCGACCAGAGCTCGGCCCCCGTCTGTGCGTCGAGGGCGTAGAGCACCGCGTGGGTGGAACCGGGGATGCGGCGATCGGCGGTATCGGCCAATCCGACGTCCGGGTAGGCCTGATCCGTATCCTCGCCGCTGCCGTAGGCGAAGACTACCCCGTTGGCGATGACCGGCGGCTCGGCGCGGTTCATATCGCGCGAGATCCAGGCGGGAGTAAGCTGCCACTTTCCGCCCTTCTCCTCGACTCTGAAAGCAACGATGGCGCCGTACTTGATTTCGCCGTGCTCGATGGGCGCCTTGAATTTGGAATGCTTCGGTCCCCAGATCGGCGTCAGCACCCAGCGGGTGCCCTTGGAATCCTCCCAACTCGCCAGCGAGCCCCAGATTCCCGCCGAGGCGAAATT
Source organism: Bryobacteraceae bacterium (assembly GCA_035293845.1). Classification (GTDB taxonomy): domain Bacteria; phylum Acidobacteriota; class Terriglobia; order Bryobacterales; family Bryobacteraceae; genus DATGMB01. The sequence goes on along the minus strand of DATGMB010000033.1, from coordinate 39,726 downwards.
CACGTCCTCATTGCAGAGCAGCGGGCTGCGATATAACGGCGTGCGATGGTCGTCCCCGCCGATCGATTCGGTATCCATCAGGTACATGCGGCACTCTTTGCCCGCGTCCACCATCAGCTCTTTGCCTTTGTAGTTGAAAATGACGGGCGTGACCTGCATATCGAGATCGCGTTTCACCAGCCATTCGGCATTGGACGGGCCATAGTAATCGACCAGCTCCAGCGCCTTCGTCTGGGGATTCTGCTGGACGCCGATAATGCCGTCGCCGTAGGTGCCGTTTTCCGGATCCCAGCGGCCGTCGCCAGTGCCGGTGTACATCACGCCTTTCGAGCTGATCGCCGGACCGGTGCGGCCCCACATGCCGCCGCCCGCCGGCCCCCAGCTCCCGACCTTGTCGGTGGCGAGGTCATAGGCGTACACCATATTAGGGTTTCCGCCGCAGCCCTGTGCGGTGTGGGTATAGATGACGTTGTGGAAGAGGTTCAGGGCGTAGGGTTTGCCGTTGGGCGGCATGAATTTGGAAGGGGGCTTGACGTCCTCGCCATCGGCCGCGTTGAGCTGGTGCAGCATGCCGTCCCAGGAAACGGCGTAGATGGTGTACTTGCCCGGTGTGCCCGTTGGCGCGATGACCGGTGTGGCGGTAAGGCCGCCGGGACAGAGGATGCCGCCGCCGCGTCCGCCATTGGCCGGAGGCGTCCACGTGCTCTGGAAATGCTTTTTCCAGAGGAGCTCGCCCGTTTCGACATCGATGGCGAAGATGTTATCGGAGACGCCCGCATCGATCGCGACCTCGCGTACACCGCGGCTCGTGTTCAGCTTCCCGATGATCAGCGGCGGGAACAGGGAGTGCATCTGGCGCGGTTCGTTATCCAGATGGATCTTCCACAGCAGCTTCATATCCTTGACGCTGGAGGTGGAAAGAAGCTTTTCGTCGCGCTGCCAGGCGTCCCGTTTGGGATTCCCGCCGTCGGTGAGCCAGTCGGCGGCCGGAGCGAGGAGGCAGGCGACGCCCGCCGCAGCGATCAGTTTGGCAATTTGCATGATGGCCCCTTGTATCGAATTTAATCGCTGAAACGCACCGGGGCCCCCGGCGCCAGAGGCCCCGGCCATTCTAGAATCGGATGCGCGCCGACAGCGCCAGGTGGCGAGCCTGGACCTGAGCGCTCTGGATCGTCCCGAACGCGGCGTTGGTATTCGCGCCGCTGGCGAAGTTCAAGGTGAGCGAGGTGTTCGGGTTACTCGGGTTGAAGTGGTTGAACGTGTTGAAAGACTCGACGCGGAACTCCGTCGTAAACCGTTCCTTGATGTGGTTCGTTTTTGCCAGTGACAGGTCCAGATTCCACAGCCACGGACCGTAGAACAATGTGGGGGGCGTGTTGCCGATGCCCAGCGAGTTCGCCGGCGGGAGCGTAAAGTTGGCGGCATTCAGAGGCACCTGCAAATCGGCGGAAGTCGTCTTCGAAGGTAATTGCCCGGCCGGCAGGAACATGCTGTCTCCCATCTCGCACCGGAAGGGGAGATACGCGGTAGGAGTGCCGGTCCAGAACTGGGCGGGCTGTCCGGTGGCGCCGCAACTCACCGTGTACGGAGTGCCGGCAAAGATCGAGCCGTTCCCATTCACGTACCACCCGTCCAGCACCGCCTTGGTGAAGGGGTTGCTCCACAGTCTGCTGCCGCCGGGAATGTCGTACGCGAAATTGAAATTGACGGCGTGGCGGCGGTTCGTCACATTCTTGGTCAACTGCGCGTTGACCATCTGCAACAGGGCGGTTTGGCTGTCGTTGTTGTAGACGATGGTTCGCGAGAAGGTGTAATTCAGGCTCCATTGGATCCGGCCCACACGCCGGTTCAACTGGGCCTGCAAGGCATTGTAGTTGTTGCTGTACCCTTCGGTGTAGTCGATGATGTTGCCGATTCCGGCGTAACCGGTCATGGCGCGGATCAGGTTGGTGGAATAGAAGCCCGGATTGGCGGGGTTGGTGGTCGGGTCGATGAACTGAGCTTGCGGACAGCCGCCCTGGATCGGGTTGGCGCAGCCAGAGGGCTTCCAGGTGGTCAGCAGCGGGACGGCGTTGCTATCGTAGGTCTCGCCGTAACCGTGCTTGAGCGCGTTGCCGACGTAGGAGATGTCGGCGATCAGACCGTGGCTCAACTCCCGCTGAATCCCGAAACTCCAGTTGTAGGTGGACTGCGGAATTTCGTTCGGACTGCCTCCGATCAGGTTCTGCGGAGTGTACACGGCCTGTGCGCCGCTCAGTCCCTGGAAGTTGGTATAGAGAATCGTCGGCGCCAAAAAGTTGGGGGGCACCATCAGCGGGCCCTGGCCCGCGGAGAGCGCGCCGATGTAGTCCACGGTCCAATTGCGGCCCGTGATAATGCCGAACCCGCCGCGCAGCGCGGTCTTGCCGTCTCCAAACATGTCCCACGCGAAACCGACGCGGGGATCGACCTGAATGGGGGCGACGTTGAAGAAATGGGTGTCGTAATACTTGATGCCCGAATACGGCAAGGCATTGGCGGGATACGACGAGGCGTCGAAGGTGCCCTGCCGGACATAGGGGAACACGGCGCCGGTCTTCGGGTTGACCGCAATCTTGTCGGCCGTGGGGCAGGTGGAGGTGGTGACCGCGACGGAGCAGGCAGGGTAGAGCAACTGGCCGACCTGGCCCGGATTGTAGGAAGCGGCGTTGAACAATCCCAGGGTGGCGCCCTTGGAGTTCAGGTCGCCTACGCGGCTGAATCGCGCGCCGTAATCGATCGTCAGGCGCCGGCTGGCCTTGAACGTGTCCTGCAGGTACCATTCGATCTGCGTATACCGCGCGTGGTTCACCAGCTTGGTGTTGTCGTCGCCATAGGCGAAGATGCTGCCCAGCATCGCATTGGAGTACGGATATCCCGTGTCCAGCGGGTTGGAGCGGTCGGAACCGAAGTAATAGGTTCCGGCGGTGTTGTAGACCGAGTACACGCTCACGTTGCGGGCCATTCTCTCGTAGTAAATGCCGGCTTTAAACGTGTGGGCGCCCTTGACCCAGGTCACCTTGTCCTGCAGGGTCTGCAACTGGTCCGTGCCGGTGAAAGGCCACCGGCTGTCCAGGCTGAACGTGGGAGCCGCCGTCACACCCTGCCCCGAGGACTGTGCGCTGAAACCGGAGGGGAGACCGAAGTTGACCGCCGGCAGCAGGTTGAGAATGTTGCTGCCCTGGTTGATCCGCGGCAGCGGCAGCGGATTGCCGTTGGCGTCCTTCAAGGGCAGCAGGCTCTGCTGGTAGGTCCGGGCGCCGCCCGTCGAGGTGTTCGCGCTGGTATCCGACAAGGGTTCGACGCCCTGCTTGCCGCGGTTGATGCCCCAACTGAATTCGCTGATGAGAGTCGGGCTGATCGTGTAGACGAGCGTAGCCAACGCGCCGGCGGACTGGACGTGGTAGCTGTCGGGGAACTGGCCCCAGGCGCCGCCCGGAGGTCCGACGGTCGTGTTGTAGCCGTTCTGCGCCTGGTAGTCCTGGAGGAGGCGCACGAAGGTCGTGACCTTCGGAGAAAGATTGTAGTCGATGCGCAGGATTTTATCGTCCAGCGGGCGCGACTGCGGCATGACGGCGCGGAAATTGTATCCGCGGTTGCCCGTGGGATCGAGCGCGAGGCCCAGCGGAGACGGCATGGGGAACAGGTTCAGCATGGCCTGCCCCTGCGGGCTGATACGGCTGCCCGGAATGACGTTCCCCGGGAATGGCGCCTGCGTGGTGGGATCGTAGACCGGAATCAGGACGCCGGTCGTGGTTACGGTCTGCGAGAAATTGCCCTGCCGCTCGAGCGCCGTGGGCATGGTGTAGGTGTTGTTGGTGACCGTAGTATTGAACAACTTGTCGTAAGAGAAGAAGAAAAACAGCTTCTGGCGCGACTTGTTGAACCCCGTGCCGGGGACGATCAGCGGGCCGCCGATGGTGCCGCCGAAATTCTGGTAGCGGTAGCGGGGCCTCGGCACGTTGGTCAGGTTGTTGAAAAACTCGTTGGCGTTCAGACTCTCGTCCCGGTAGTAGTCGTAAGCGCTGCCGTGGAACTGGGTCGTGCCGTTTTTCGTGGTGAGCGTCAACTGCCCGGCGGTGCGCCCGCCATACTCGGCGGTGTAGTTGGAAACCAGCAGTTTGACTTCGCTGATGGAATCAATCGAAGGATTGATATAGCCGGTGTTGAGGTTGCCCGAGTCCTGGCTGGCTGCGCCGTCCATGTTCAGGATGATCTGGCCCTGCTGCCCGCCGTTGACGCCGGGAATGCCGCCGCCGTTCCAGCCGCGGTAGTCATACGACTGCGCCAACGCCTGGACGCCCGGCATCATCATGATGAGGCTCACCGGATTCCGGCCGCGCGTCGGATCGTCGAGAATCTGTTTCAGGTTCATGGCGATCGACCGGTCCGAGCTGTCGGTGGCGACGTGCACGGCATCGGCCTGTACTTCGACGGAGGTGGTCACTTCGCCGACTTCCAGGTGGATCTCGTGGAGATCGACGCGCTCCTGGGCCGCGACGACGATGCCGCGCTGACTGAATACCTTGAATCCCTTCTGCGTAACCCGCAGACTATACGTGCCGGGTACGAGACCGGTGAAGATGAACTCACCGTTGGTCTGCGTGTTGAACACGTGAGTGGTTTGCGATAGATCGTGAGTCAACTGAACCAGTGCCCCCGGGATGACGGCGCCGGCCGAATCGACTACGATTCCGGAAACCTGACCGGTTACACTCTGGCTCTTCGCTACAGGCACGATGGCCAGCAGCAGAAAGACTACACTACCGACGGCTCGCAATTTCTGCACGACTAACCTCCATCGCTCCCGAACCCGACGGGAGCGGCATTCCGTAATTTCGCAGTGGGGGAGGATCAGAGGAGGGTAGACCGCGAACGCTCGCGCTGGCAGGCACTTTTCGGAAATGTCGTCGCGGCATAGCGGCTCTCCGGACCCTTGAAACGATTCAAGGAAAAGCGTGGGATCAGAATATAGCCGCCCCGAATCGCTGTCAAGAAAAAAATGAAACGCCCCGACTCCGGGGAATCTGCCGGAACTGTTCCGGAATGCACGCCATGAGCTTGCCGGGTTCCTCGATCGCCGAAGTGGCGCGGGCATTCGAGGTGAATCCGCATCTCCTGCACCGCTGCCGCCGCGAGTTCCGCGAAGGACCGGGCAACGCCTTTCCGGGACTCGGAAAGCGGCGCTGGACGATACAGAACAGCCAAGCTGGAGCGGAGGATCGGCGTCGCCAGCAGAGCCCGTCTCCGCTTTGCCGGCAGCTTCATCCTAAAACCGTTCCGGGATGGGGCACAATGAAATGGCAGCGAATGGCCAACAGTGTCTTAGCGGTTTGTCTCACGAAACGGGGCAGGCGCAGACAGCCAACACGAAATCGATCATTACGGGAGCCATGGCAATGTCACTCATCCTCAGCACCACCACTGCGGCGGTCGCCGGCACTCCGGACGAAGCCGCCATCAAGACTGCCGTCGAAAGCGTAGCAACACTGGCAGACAGCCGTAACTTCGAGAGCTTGGAAAAGCTCTACGCCGGCCGGGTCCGCGTGGATTACACCTCGGCCTTTGGGGGAGAGGTGGAGGTCAAGACTCCACAGGCGCTTATGACCGCTTGGGCGGGTCTGCTCCCCGGTTTCGACCGCGCCCGCCACGCGATCTCGAATGTTCAGGTCAAAGTGGACGGTAGCATGGCAGCGGCGAGTGCTGAGGTGACCGCTGATCACTGGATCGCAGGCCGGCACTGGCAGGTGACAGGAAGCTACGACTATAGCTTCACCAACATTGGCGGCGAATGGCGGATAACAGCCATGACGTTTCACCTGAAAAACGAAGCCGGCACGCGCGAGGTGCTCGGGCACGCCGCAAACGCGGCCAATTCACGGCCGGTGTCATATCTGGAGCGCCAGCGAACGCAGCAGGCCGTGCGAGACTTCCTGACGAGTCTTGAGGAGCAGGATATGTCAAAGTTCGCCTCGGTCTGGGCAGAGGACGCCGTGCAGGATATGCCGTACTCTCCCGAGGGATTTCCGAAGCGCGTCGAGGGGAAAGCTAACCTCGTCAAGCACTATGCGGCTTGGCCCGAAAACAGCGGCAAGGCAAACTTTACGAAGGAGCTGGTGTTCTATCCGAGCCAAGACCCGCATACCGTTTTTGTCGAGTATCGCGGCGTGTGCGAGATCAAGCCCACCGGCCGGGTGTACGACCAACGGTATGGGGGACTGTTCCGAGTCGAGAATGGCAAGATCAAGCTCTTCCGCGAGTACTACAATCCGGCGGCGTTCGCCTATGCCTTCGGGCTGAACGAAGGCGGCAACCTCCACGGCAACAAATAGAGGCAAGTCATGAGGGATTGAAAACACGCTGCAAACCTCATCAGGTTTTCACCCGAATCACTTGCCGCCAAGCCAGTCGCCCCAGGGGTGCCCTCGGTCATCCGCCCTACGTTGTGTCCTACCGCGCAAAGGCGCTGCGCTCTCCTGGCCTTTACTACGCGCCGGAAGGAGAGCACCTCTGCGATGGACTCGGCGGCCTGGATTCGCGCCGCTGACTCGTGGTATGCTGAAAGTGCCTTTTAATAGTCCCGCCAGAGCTTGGCTGTCCTGATCTGCCTCGTTTTGCCCGCACAATTGAAAGACAGAAAGAAGAGTAGAAATGAAGAATATTTTCGTAGGCAATCTGGATTTTGCCGCTACCGATTCCTCCGTGCGTTCGATGTTCGAACAGTATGGAACAGTGGATCGCGTAAACCTGGTGACCGATCGTGACACGGGCCGCTCCCGCGGTTTTGCCTTTGTCGAGATGAGCAACACCGAGGAGGCCGACCGGGCGATCGCCGCCCTGAACGGCGCAGACCTCGACGGCCGCGCCATGAACGTTAACGAAGCCCGCCCCAAGGTCCAGGGTGGCGGTGGCCGCAGCTACGGCGGTGGCCGCCCTAACGGTGGCGGCCGCGGCAACGGCGGCGGTTTCGCCCGCCAACGGCGCGAACCGCGCTGGTAACGCTTCAAGCGGCGGCCGCCCATCGAAGGTGCGGCCGCGCGCTCTAAGGTACGGCTTTCGAAGAGAGGACCACGATGGAGACGTTCAAGAAGCGCCAGAAGGAAATGCGGCGGCTGGAACGCCAAAGGGATAAGGCAGCCAAGCGCAAGGAAATCAAAGCGCGCAAGGCTCTCGGAATCGCCAGCGGCTCAGATGGCGATGCCGATGCAGCCGATACGAGCGAGAACGCTGTGGCATCTGATCCGGCAGCAGACCAGTCGGCTGGAGATTGAGGCATCCTCGATCGTCTGAAAGGGGCAACTGTGGAGATCCGGTATCTCGGCTTTGACCAGAGGCAAAACTCCCGCGTCTACCGCTTCGACGTGCGCAGTGACGGACGCCAGCAGAAGGAAGTCTCAGTAACCGCGGATATCGCCGTCTTCCGCGACCATAGCGTCGGCATTCAGGAAGGCCCTGTCCTCTCCGGAAACAAACTGACCGCCGACTTGGAACGAGGCTGGGACGGTGAGCACGAGTTGACCTCTGCCGACGTTCGCGCCTACGCCGAAGCCAAAGCACTGGCCGACACCCAGCGCGTCAATGCGCGCAAGGCGCCCCGCCACCGGTCCGGACCTCCGGCCGAAACACGCAAATCGCCCTGGGGCCATTTTGGAATCTGAGGGCTGCATCGCCCCGGCGTGAAGTGTCCGGAGCCACAAACCGGCTGGAACGCGGCGCGTGGCGGCGCTATCCTTGGAATCGAAGCAGAAGGACCCGGACGAAACAGCCACAGCGCCGGCATGCCGCAGTGAATCGCGCCCCGGGCCGGCTTCGCGCAGTGGCCCATGAAGCCATTGAGATGGCTGCTCGCCAGTGTCAGCTCGATTTTCAGAGCCGGAGTCGCGCTCTGGGCAAGCCTTGCCATCTATTACTCGAATCTGCCATGGCACTGGCTGCTGTTCGGGCTGGCTCTGGCCTTCGCGGCCTTTAGCATCTGGGCATTATGGCTGGCGCGCAAGCGGCGTTCGCTTTTGCTCTTTGCCGGATTGTTTGCCTGCGTGCTGGTTTGGTTCCTTTCGATCCGTCCCACGCACGATCGTCCATGGCGCCCCGAGGTGAAAGTGATGCCGCGGGCGGCCATCGATGGCGACCGGGTGAGCATCACGGGCGTTCGCGATTTCGATTACCGCGGCCGGGACGATTTCACGGTCCGCTACGAGGAGCGTGAGGTCTCGGTCTCGCACCTGACCTCCATCGATTTCTTCGTTTCCTATTTCCTGATCGGGCCGGTGGCGCACACCTTTCTGAGTTTCAACTTCGATAACGCCCCTCCGGTTTGCGTTTCAATCGAAACGCGGCCGCAAGTAGGGCAAAGTTTCGCGCCCATCGCTTCGCTTTTCAAACAATTCGAGTTGATTTACGTCGTCGGCAACGAGCGCGATCTGGTGCGGGTGCGAACCAATTTCCGGCGCGAAGACGTCTATCTCTACCACATCCGCACCACGCCAGACAGGGCGCGAAAGCTATTCCGGATTTACCTCGACAGGATCAACCAGCTTGCCGGCCGGCCGGAGTTCTACAATTTGCTGACGAATAGTTGCACCATCAACATCGTGCGGTATTTACGTATCGCAGGCAAGGTGCGAGGTTTCGACTTCCGTTACGTCCTCAATGGCTTCGTCGATAGCTACCTCTACAGTCTCGGCTTGCTGGACACCGATCTGCCTTTCCGGGATCTCCGTCCGCGGTCCAGGATCAACGATGCGGCCGACGCCGCCGATAACTCCCCGGATTTTTCCGAGCGAATTCGCGCTGCCGTCCCGCCACGGCAATCCGCGGCCGCACTTAGCCACTAGCTAGCGTCCAGAGGCCGCCGCTTCTGCAGCATGCGAACGATCCAGTAGCCGGCGCCCGCCGCTGCGAGGTGTTTGAGCGTGTGCCCGCTCACGACATAGCCCAATTTGAAAATCGGCCGGTCCAGCGCCTCCAGAATCTTGGCCAGGACATAGAGGCCCACCACAGTCGCCAAGTCCCATCGCCGCGTATATCGGGATGGGAGAAAGAGCGCGACCAGCAGAAAGAGCACGGAGTACAATTGCACGGCCGAGTAAAAGCGCAAATCGCCCGCGCCGCGGATTTCACTGATGCGCCACTGCCATACGCTGGCCACGCCGATGGATATGAGCAAAGGCATGAGCAGCAGTCCCGCCCGCAAGCTCATGCGCTCAGCGATGATCGCCGCCAACAGCGACAGGAACGCGATCACGAGCGGCAGCCGGTCCCACACCAGCGTCCTGTTATCGGGATGCAGGTGATAGTAAGAGGACCCGGCCGCCGTAAGGATGAGCGCGGCAAAGACGGGCCAGTACGGCCAGCTCTCTCGCCGGTCGAGGAAGTGTATTTCGTTTCTCGACCCGGCGCGTTTCAGGAACACGAGGCCCCAGAATCCAACCGCGGCGAAGGGAAGATTGGAAACCACGTTGTTGAAATTGGGAATCCCCCAGAACCTCCGCTGGTCGGCGAAGGTGTGATACCACTGGGGCTGCGGTATCGGCGGGAGCGCCAGGGCGATGGCTGCGATGACAGCCGCCATCAGAACCAGCAGCCACGTCGCGGCTCTTGTTGAAATCATGCGTTCTCCGCGTGAAGTCCGCGATTCGGCAAGCGGCGGAATCGTTCGATGATTCCAAGGTATACCAGGGCAAGCGGACACGAGTCCGCGCCGGGAGATGCCTCTAGTTCGACCACCGAAACGCCGTGCGCCGCCTTCGCCGCCGCGTAGCTGTCGTACCGGACGCCATATGGCGTCCGCTTTCCCTTGCGCCCGATCTTTCTGTGCCGGTTCTCGGCCGCCGTCTTCCGCGCCTGCCGGATCTCCGGCGTCGCGCGCTCGCCCCGCATCGGCCCGACATCCCGGTTCGGATAGAAGTAGTAGGGTCCCCTGGTGCTATACGCCTTGAACGGCGCCCCGTTAACGTCGACGCCTTTGAACTTCCGCTGCCGAATCCGCGACCGGAACACTTGCTCGGAAAAGAGCAGATCCCCCACGGTGACCGTCCGGAAAGCCTGGATCCGGCGGCAACAGTAGCTCGCAATCAGGCGAACGTTGACCTGACGGACTGTGCCGTCCGAGAACTCAAATGGGATTGAGCCGGCGGAGGCGCGCGAGGAGCGGGCCGGGCTGGAGAATTAGATGGACGCGCTGCGGTAGAAGAACGGGCACAGCGCTGCCGAACTTTTCGTTAGGAATGTGTTAGGAATCGGTGGGGTCTGGAGGGCTGCGAAACCAAGAATTGCTTTAGAATCTTGGTTGCGGGGGGTGGATTTGAACCACCGACCTTTGGGTTATGAGCCCAACGAGCTACCAGACTGCTCCACCCCGCAACACTATGCTAGCTCACGGCTCCGGTTCGGTCAACAGCGCGTTACATCTCTTCCGCTCTTTCCGCCCGAGTACAATGGTTGTGTGCTCCGCTCCGTGGTGCCGGCGGTTTTCGCGCTCGCCGGTGTTTTACCCGCGCAAACCGCGGCTCCGCATTTTTTCCCGCTGAAGGACGTCCGCCCCGGCATGCACGGCGTGGGGCGCACGGTTTTTTCCGGCTCCCGCATCGATGAATTCCAGGTCGAAATACTCGGCGTACTCGAAAATTTCGGCCCCAAGGAATCCCTGATCCTGGCGCGGCTTTCCGGCGGCCCGCTGGAACACACTGGCGTCATGCAGGGGATGAGCGGCAGCCCGGTTTACCTCGACGGCCGCCTTGCCGGCGCCGTCGCGCTCGCTTTTCCTTTTTCTAAAGATCCGATCGCCGGCATTCGCCCGATCGAAGAGATGCTGCGGCCCGCGAATAATCCGCTGGGCGATGCCGATCTCTCGCGCCGCCCGCTCCTCGCCTTCGCCGGACCCGAAGGACGCGCCGATCTCACCCGCCCCTTCACCCATCCCGAGCCCGTTTCGGCGGGCGACGGCCGCATGATCGATATCTCCACCCCGCTCTCCTTCGGCGGATTCACCCGCGCCACCTTGGATGCCTTTGCGCCGCAGCTCCGGCCGCTCGGTCTCGAACCACGGCAGGCCGTCACTGCCGGCGCGCGTATCCAGCCCGGCATGGGCAACCCGGCCGACCTCAAGCCCGGCTCGATGATCAGCGTCCAGCTCCTCTCTGGCGATTTCAGCGTGGCCGCCGACGGCACCGTCACCTATATCGACGGCAACCGCATTTACGCCTTCGGCCACCGTTTCCTCGATGTCGGCTCCACCGCGCTCCCGTTCGCACGTGCCGACGTCATCGCCCTCATCCCCAACGTCAACACCGCGTTCAAGCTCAGCGCCGCGCGCGAGTGGATGGGCGCCATCTACCAGGATCGCGATACCGCCATTGCCGGCGAGCTCGGCCGCTCCGTGCCGCTCGTCCCCGTGACCATCAGCGTCGCGCGCGGCGGCACGCCGGTCGAAACCTACCGCGTGCAGATGGTCAATGACGCGCTGCTCTCGCCGCTTCTCCTGCAAATGGCCGTATTTTCCAGCATCGACGCCACGGAGCGCACCACCGGCGCCGGTTCGCTGCGCATTTCAGGTGAAGTCGAGTTCCAGAACGCACCGGCGCCCGTCCGGCTCGACAACATGTACACGGCCGATAACGGTTCCGCCATGCTGGCGTCGCTTTCCGCGGCGGTCCCGGTGGCGTACGTGATGCAAAGCGGCTTCACCTCGCTTCAGTTGAAGTCCGCCGCGATCCGCATCGAAGCCTTCGACCGCAAGAAGCAGCTTTCCATCGAAAACGTCACCGCGTCGCGGCACGAGGTGCGGCCCGGCGACCGCCTGACACTCCACGTGACGCTGGCGGGCGAGGACGGCGCCGAGACCGTGCGCCGCATCGATTATGCCGTTCCGATCGGCGCACCTCCGGGCACCCTGAATTTCACCGTGGCCGATGCGAACACGGCGAACATTTCCGACTTCCGCCAGATTCTCACCGCGACGCCCTATTCGGCGGCCCAGATCATCAGCACCGTCAATCATCTCCACCCGAACACCAAGGCCTACGTGCGCGTCTGGCGCGCGGACCCGGCCTATCAGCTCGCGGGCGCGGACCTGCCCGATCCGCCCGCCTCGGTGGCCCTGGTGCTTGCGGGCTCGCAGTCGTCACTGGCCGGCATCACGCAGGTGAAGAACTCGAAGATCGCGGAAATGGAGCTCGACGGAGGCGGCATGGTGATCTCCGGCGTCAAAACGATTCAGGTGGAAGTGAAGGAATAAGAATGCTCCGTCTCCTGCGCGAATATGCCCGGCCCGTGGGGGCCGCGATCCTGGTTGCCGCGGCGCTCGCGCCCGCGCTTTTCCCGAGCGGCACCACCGCCTGGGAAATGAACTCGTACGCCGATTTCGTCCACGGGCGCTTCGACGGGATTTCGCTCAGCCGCGAGGGCCGCCTCTCGCTCGCTCCGAAAATCGATACCATCTTTTCCACCGACCAGCCGGTCATCTGGGCGGTGGCCGAGGGACCGGACGGCGCGCTCTACGCCGCCACCGGCCACCGCGGACGCGTCTACCGCGTCGAGCCCTCCGGCAAGTCCTCGCTCCTCTGGACCGCCGACCAGCCGGAAGTCTTTGCGATTACAGTGGGCCGGGACGGAGCGGTGTACGCCGGCACTTCGCCGGACGGCAAGGTCTATCGAATCGTCAACGGCAAGGCCGCCGAGTACTTCGCGCCTGGAGCCCGCTATATCTGGTCGCTCGCGGCCGGCCCGGATGGCGCGCTATACGTCGGCACCGGCGGCCAGGGCAAGATCTACCGCGTCGACGCCTCCGGCCACGGCGAGCTTTACTACGACACGGGCCAGAGCCACATTACCGGCCTCGCGCTGGATAACCAGGGCCGCCTGCTCGCCGGCAGCGAGCCCAACGGCATTCTCTACCGCATCTCGGCCAAGGATCAGGCGTTCGTCCTTTACGATGCCAGCCTGCCGGAGATCCGCGCCATCGTCCCCATGCCGGATGGCACGGTTTACGCCGCGGCGCTCGGCGGCTCGATCGCCAAGCGCGCGCAGAGCGCCAGCCAATCGACGCAGGGCTCGAGCGGCGCCGGCTCCGTCCCGACGGTCACGACCAGCATTACCGTCGAGGCTCAGGCCAATCCCGGCGGTGAAATCAAGCCGCCCGACCCCAAGCAATCGTCGCCCGCCTCCACCGTCTCCGCCGCACCGCAGGTCAGCACGCAATTCACACCGGCGGTGGAAGTCAGCGGCGTGGATAAATCCGCGCTCTACCGGATCAACCCCGATAACACCGTGGAAACGCTCTGGACGTCAAAGGACGAAAACATCTACGACGTCCTCGCCCTGGAGCGCCAGGTTCTCTTCTCCACGGACGACAACGGGCGCATCTACGGCCTCTCGCCAGACCGCCGCCTGACGCTGGTGACGGAAACACATGAGGCCGAGGCCACGCGGCTGCTGCCCTCGAACCACTCCGTGCTGGCCGCCACCGGCAACATGGGCCGCATCTTCCGTCTGGGCGAAACGCCCGGCCCCTCGGGTTCTTACGAAGCCCCCGTGCACGATTCCGGCACCGCTTCCCGCTGGGGCAGCGTCAGCTGGCGCGCCGATCTCCCCTCCGGCTGCTCGCTGAGCTTCCGCACCCGCTCCGGCAACTCCGCCCGCCCGGACCGCACCTGGAGCGAGTGGTCGGAGCCCCTGACCAATCCGGCCGGCTCCCGCATCACCAGCCCCAACGCCCGCTACATCCAGTGGAAGGCGGAAATGGCCGGGACCAACGGCGCGACCCCCATCCTCCACAGCGTCACACTCGCCTATTTGCCGCAGAATTCGCCGCCAGTGGTGCGGAGCATCAACGTGACCACGCAATCCGCCCCGGCTCAGCCCGCCAAGAGCCTGACCGGGGGGAGCAGCGCCGCCTATAGCGTCACCGTCTCCGATTCCGGGGATTCGAGCGCCTCGACGAGCGCCGGCACCTCCACCCAGACCCTGCCCCGCGCCGCCGCGCAGCAGATCACCGTCTCCTGGCAGGCCGACGACCCGGACGGCGACCGCCTCGTGTACTCGCTCTACTTCCGCAGCGAGGATGCCAGCCAATGGCTGTTACTCAAGAGCGGACTGCACGATAGTTCCATCACCTTCGATGGCGATCTTCTCGCCGACGGCAAGTACTTCTTCCGAGTGGTGGCCTCGGACCGCGAAGCCAATCCGCCGCCCAGCGCCCGCGAGGCGCAGATGACCAGCGCCCCGGTGATGATCGACAATACCCCGCCCACGATCGCGGTGGGCCAGGTGCGCTACTCCGCCGGCGCCGCCCACGTCGAGTTCGAGGCAGCCGATGCGGCCTCCCCGCTGCGCCACTGCGAGTACTCGCTCGATGCTTCGGGCTGGATTCCGGTGCAGGCCGCCGATGGCGTGATCGACGGGCTGCGCGAGAAGTTCGTGCTTGACCTGAACGGACTCGCTCCGGGCGAGCACCTGCTCGTGCTGCGCGCCGCCGACAGCGCCAACAACGCGGGGCTGGCGAAAGTCGTGTTGAGGTAGCGTTCGCGGCGCAGGCAAAACCGCCGAAATCGGCGGTTTTGGGTTGGTAAGTCATTGAATTTGCGTGGGTTGATTTCCCGAAAACCGCCGAGGCTCGGCGGTTTTCGCGGCTGGAGAGGGTCCGGCCGTCTGCGCTGGCGCTCCATGTTAGCCTCGAATTTGCGCCCGCGACTCCAACATCTCCTCGCCCTCTTCGCCTGCGCTTTCTTCCTCCTCGCCGGCCAGTTCTTCCTCCCCCTGCTCGGCATCGAGGATGACGAATCCCTATTCGCCTCGCCGCTGCTCGCGCCGCGCTCCTGGCTTTACGCCATCCGCATCGGCCATTCCACTTTCCCGCTGATGGTCATGAGCTACATCGGCACGTTGAAGACGCTTCTTTATAAGGCCGTGTTCCGGATCGCCCGTCCCGGCGTCTGGTCGGCGCGCGAGCCCATGGTGCTCGCCGGAGCCGCCTCCATCTGGATTTTCTACGTGCTCCTTCGCCGCGTGGCCGGACGCCGCGCGGCCGTTCTCGGCGCGCTTCTACTCGCCACCGATTCCTGCTATCTCCTCACTTCAGTTTTCGACTGGGGCCCGGTCGCGCTGCAACACCTTCTTTTGCTCGGCGGCGGCTATTTCCTCGTCTGCTTCGCGCAGGAGCCGAAATCGCGCACGGCGCATCGCGCGCTGGCCGGCGGATTCTTCCTCCTCGGTCTTGCGGTTTGGGACAAGGCGCTCGCGGTCTGGATGCTCTCCGGCATGGCGCTCGCCGCCGCAGCTTTCTACTGGCGGCCGATCGCGCGGCTCTTCACCCGCCGGCGCGCGGCCATCGCGCTGCTTTCCTTCACCGTGGGCGCGGCGCCGCTGCTGATCTTCAACTTCAAGACGCACTGGTCCACGTTCCGCGGTAACGTCAAGCGCGATACCACCCCCGTTTCCGCCAAGGCGCCCATGCTGATGAACACCATCAACGGCCAGGGCCTGTTCGGCTATCTGACGGACGAGGACTGGCAAACTCCCCATCCGCGCCTGCCCGAATCGGCGCCCGCGCGCGCCTCCGCCGCCCTGGCGGAAATCACCGGCCATCCCCGCCGCACCCTGATGTTCTACGCTTTGCTGCTCGCGCTGGCGCTCGCGCCGCTGGCCGATGCCGGCGGCCGCCGCGCGATCGCCTTCTGCCTGATGGCGGGCGCGATCGCCTGGCTCCAGATGGCTATGACGGCGAATGCCGGCGCGAGCGTCCACCACACCATCCTGCTCTGGCCGCTGCCGCAGGCCATCATTGCGATCTCGTTCGCTTCCGCCGCCACGCGCCTGCGCCGCGCCGCCGGTCCCGTCTGCGCCCTCGTGCTCGCCGTGCTTCTCGCATCGAACCTCCTGGTCGCCAATGAATACTACGTGATGATGTCGCGCGACGGCGGTTCGGAAAGCTGGAGCGACGCCATCTTCCCGTTGTCGTCGCGTCTGGAGTCCGCGCACCCGCCCGCTGTTTTCTGCGCCGACTGGGGCATTCAGGACAGCCTGCGCCTGGTGAGCCGCGGCAGGCTGCCCACCTGGGATCTCACGGGCGGCCTCACCGATCCCGGCATCCTTGCGGGCGACGGCTACCTGTTCGTCGGCCGCACGGCGGACCAGGAAATCTTCCGCGGGAACACTGCGCGCATCGTGACTGCCGCGCAGGCGGCGGGCTATCGACGTGAGATGGTGGACACCATCTCCGATGGTTTCGGCCGTCCGACGTTCGAGATCTACCGCTTCGTGCCGGCGCAGCGGTGAGGGCGGCTGGGATTGCCGGTGCGGGCGGCGGGAGCAGCGGCGGGTGACGCTCGCGCGCGTCTCGCGTCCGCCGGGAGAAGCATCGCCGTCGGTTTATACTTGAGCCGGATGTACCGCAAGCTTTACGACTTCTGGCAGCGCATCAGCGACGGCGTTGCCATTCAGGACCTTTGGGCGCAGTTCCGCGCCGATGCCCGCGCCGGCTACCAGTTCTATTCCAAGGAGGTCGACACCGCGCCGCGCGAAGGCGAACGCCGCATGCGGCGTTTCCTCCGCATCGTCCGCGGCTATTTCTGGGCAATGGCGATGAAGCTCTCGCCCGGCCGCCGCGTCCTCCTGGTCCTGGCCCTGATCCTTCTCGCGATTCCCGCGATTCACGTCAATACGCAGGACGGCGGCGAGTTCGACACCACCAGCCTCCGCTTCTTCTCCAGCCTGCTGCTGCTCCTCCTGCTCGCGCTCGAGCTTTCCGACCGCATCGTGATGAAGCGCGACCTCGAAATCGCCCGCGAGATTCAAAGCTGGCTGATGCCGGCCCGGCCGCCGGATGTGCCCGGCGTGGATATCGCCTTCGCCACGCGGCCGGCCAACACCGTCGCCGGCGATTATTACGACGCGTTCTTCCGGCCGAACCGGCGTCTCCTGATCGTCGTCGCCGACGTGGCCGGAAAGAGCATCCCGGCGGCATTGCTGACCGCGACGCTGCAGGCGAGCCTGCGCACGCTCGCGGATCTCCCCGGCTCGCTCGTCGAACTCGCGGCGCGCATCAACCGCTACGCGTGCGAGCAGAGCAACCAGGGCCGCCGCTTCACCACCGCTTTCCTCGCCGAACTCGACCCCGCCACGGGCGCGCTCGAATACGTCAATGCGGGCCACAACTGGCCGGTGCTGCGCCGCGCTTCGGGCGCCATGGAGCGATTCGAAACCGGCGGCCTGCCGCTCGGTATCAGCGCCGCGGCGCCCTATCGGTCCGGCGCGACCCGCCTCGCTCCCGGCGACCTGCTGCTGATTTTCACCGACGGCCTGGTCGAAGCCGAAGATGAGCACGAATGGGAATACGGTGAGGAGCGCATGCTGGCGATGGTGAAATCTCTCGGTGGCGCGACCGCCAACGAGGGCCTGAAGCGGCTCATGTCCTCGGTGGACGCCTTCGTTGGCGCCACGCGCCAGCACGACGATATCACCTGCCTGCTGCTCCGCATGACGGCGTAGGTGTATCGGGGCTCGCGTTGAGGCGGCGCGATCGAGGCCGGCCGGCGGCCGTGCTCACAGCCTTGCACCGCCGCCGGCGACGCCTAACACGTCATGCTGAGGCCGATGGCCGATCTCTCCCCGGCGCCGGGGAGGTAGCCAAGCTTGGCGGCCAGGTCCATCTTGCTGTCGACATTGTTGGTGTCGAAGGTCCAATAAGTCCCGGCACGATACGGCACGGTCTTGCCGCGCAGGAAGTCCCAGCGGCGGTCTTCGGGCAAGCTGGCGAGATCCTTGCGGTAATGGCTCAAGAACGCCTGCGCGAAGCCGCCGCCGCGCGCGAACGCCATGAGCACGGCCATTCGCAGGTCCCAATCGGTGCCCGGCATGGGGAACAGCTCCGGAAAGAGCTTCCGGATGCGCCGGGCAGGGCACTCGATGCTCAACAGGCCGACCCGCACCTGTTTCGCCGGGTTCTGCCAATCGTGCGCGGGGTCCGCGCCGACCTTCCGGCATAGCAGGTACCAAGGCGAGAGGTCTCGCGGGTTTTCGACTCCAGGAGGCGGGTACTCGCACGATTGGTACTTTTCCGTGGTGCATTTGCCGTGGAGGCCGGCGGGGGTCTGGAACAGGCCCAGCTCGTAAAACGGCGGACTGGTGAAATTGTTCCGCCGTAACCCGTGCGTGGCGTCGTCGAAATTGCCGCCGGATTCGAACGGCAGGAAGGCGAGGATGACGGAGAGAGGGATTTCCGGAGCGATTCGCGGACGCCACTGCTCGATCAACTGCTGAATGGTCACACCCGGCATGCCGGGCACCGGTCTGGCGGCGATGGCGAGCGCTCCGGCGACCATGCCGTCGCGGACGGGCGCCGACGGCGAAGCGGCGCGCAACGCGGGCTGGACTATGTCGCGCAGAATCGAGAGCCATTCGTTCCTGAGCTGCGTCTCGTTCGCGCCGATGCGCCGCCCGCGCATTTCGGGATGGCGCCGGTAGAACACGAAATCCGTGAGCCGGTAGGCGTCGCGCTGATTGGCGGCGATCTGCGACGATACGAGGCCGCGCTCGCTGGTGTCGATCTCATAGAATTCGTGCTGCCCCTGTACCCTCGATCGCGCCGCCTCCACGATGGCCCTGAAATCCGATAACGACGGACCGGATGATTGAACTCTCCGGCATTCGCGCGCGAGGAATTCTCCCTGAGCGCGGCTGATGCGCTTGCCCGGCAGAGATTTGCCGCCGATCGTGATGGCGACTCCCATCTTTTCCGCCAGGTACATCACGATGGCTTCGCAGGTGGGCTTTACGAGATCGCTGGGAACATAGAGCTTGAAGCAATCCAGGAGATAGCTCTCCACAGCCGCGACCGACCTCGCCCGCCGGATTGCGGCGGGCAGCGCGTCGCTGGGTATGCGGCTCTTATTGTTCCAAAGAAGTTGCGCCGCCTGGGTTACTTTTCGAAACTTGCTGCCGGGGCCCGAGGTCGGATAATCTTGGCCTGCCCCCTGTATATAGGCGCGGCGGAGGCCGGAGACAATGGATGGCAGATCCCCTTTCCCCAACGCTCCGTACGTCTTCACGCTGGCGCAATCCTCAGGTGTGATGAGATCGAGCAGCGGAAAACGATCGCTAAGGTTGTTGAGATCGTAGACATACTTGCCGTGGCCGAGCTTGTCCTCCAGAATTACGCGTGCCGCGGCTTCACCCGCGTTGCCGATCCCCTTCGTCCCCGGACCGTATTTTCGGAGCTCGGCCTCGGCGGCGGCTATCGCCTTGGCGAGGACTTCCGCGCTGATCGCCGTAACGCCCGCGGTGAGGACGATGCCCAGCATGGCGGCAGCGCTGCTGAGCGCATCCCAGACCCAGTGCCGCCGCCCGGATGGGGGCGGCTGGATGGTCACATCCTTGGGCGGCCACGGAATGATGGGTCCCGGCGGCTTGGACACGGGCCACGGTGGAGTCACGGGAGGCTTGGGCGGCGGAACCGGACCCTTGGGCGGCACGGGCGGCGGGACCGGAGGCTTGGGCGAAACGGTAGGGATCCGGCCGTAGACGAACACCTCGACCCGCCGGTTCTGCGCGCGCCCGCCTTCCGTGCGATTGGAAGCAACCGGGCGAGTAGCGCCCGCACTGAACGGAATATAGTTGACGCTCCGCGACGATCCGGGGCGCAGGCGCTCCAGGATCGCGTCGAGCCGCCGCCGGGCTTCGGCTGCGCGGCGCATCCCGAGGTCGTAATTGTAGCGCTCCTTCCCGACGGGATCGGTGTGGCCGACCAGGATAACGTTCGTATCCCCAGCGAGAATTCTGCGGGCCAGTGGCTCCAGTTTCGCCCATTCATCGGAAGGCGCGGTGATATCGTTGAACGTGAAGCGCCCGATGACGCTGGGCGGCGCCGCCGCTGTCGCGCTGCGCTGGCCGGAACCGGAACCGGCCTCATACATCTCGCGCTGCAAGCGCGGCCGCCGGAACGGCATCGGCAGAGGGCGGCGAAAGGCGAGCCGCGGCAAGGGCACCGCGGCCCTGGGGATCGCCGGCGCTCCCAAGGCCTGCATCCTGCTGAGAACCGCGTTCCCTGCCGTGGAGAGCGCGGCGCGTTGGATATTCTGCCCGGAAGCGACCTTGCGCACGAACGAGAGCGCGTCGGCGGCATACGGCGAAGCAGGCAGAAGGCGACCGGCCGCGGCGAAGGCCGCATCCTGTATGTTCCTGCCTTTGGCGAGTGCGACCGCGGCATCGAACGCCGCCCGGGCCGCCGGGCCGCCGGGGATTTTATCGCGGGCGGAGGCGAGCAGCGCATCGCCGATGTTCTTCCCTTTCGCCAGATTCATCGCGGTATCGAACGCGAACTGGGCGATGGCGCCTCCCGGCACGGCGCCGCGAGCGGCTGCAATCAAGGCTTCCGTGATCGGTTGTCCCGCCGCGAGCGCGTTGGCGGCGCTCAAGGCGGCGGCGACTCCCGTACCGATGCCGGGGATAAACGGCGCGACCATCGCCGCGAACTGAAGACTCTGCCGCAGGTCGCCGATTCCCGCCTGCGCAGCTTTTTGCGCGGCTTTCAGGATGTTTTCGCCCCGCGCCGCGGCGGCCGCGGTATCGATATAGAAGCGGCTGACCGGGTCGGCCGCGAGCGAGCGCATGGCCCCCTGAAACACATTGCGTCCCTCGCCCGCCGCCTGCAGCGCGCCGATGCCTGCCCGCGCCGCCAATCCCATGGGGGTCCAGGAAAGGCCGGCGGTGAGCACCTGCGTGGGAATTACCTTGCTGACCGTCGAAATGCCCTTGCCGACCGATTTCGCCAGTCCGCCCGCCGTCTTCGCGGCCTGATGAATGAGGCTTCCGAGAAAATAGTCGAGCTCCTCGTCGGAGACCTCGTACAGCGGGTAGTGGAAGCTGATCAATCCCTCGTTGAGCAGTTCCGGGGATTCATACAGCGCTTGCAGCACCTCCTGTTGCCAGGAGCGCGCCGGCGAGAGCCGATTGGCGAGAACCGGAATTCGGCAAGCCATGGTGCGGACCTCGGCGCCGCACGAGAGCATGCGGGCTGCCAATCGCAAATCGCATAGCGCGCGGCACTGCGCGGAATGCGTGACCGAAGCCGGCTTCGCCGGATTCGCGCCGCCATCGCGAAATTCCGAAGTTCGCTTCGCGAAAACGCGGAAGGCATCGCGGGAATCACGGGGCTTTCCGCGGTGGCACCGCGCGTGCATTCGAGGGCGCCGATGTTGAGAGGCCGCTCCTCGAAAACGGGCCGTCGTCTTGACAGGAGGAAGGTATGCACGACGTAGATCGCACGACTTTGGAATATGGATCCGAGCTGTACGAGTACGGAGAAAGCCCACTGTATTCGGAGCAGGGCGAATACTCGGCCGAACAGGGGACCGTCCTCGGAGAGATTCTCGGCGAAGCGCAAGGCAGCTACGAAGGCCCATTCGAGAGTGGTTACGGGGAGTTGCCTCTGCCGGAAATGATGGAAGACGAGCTGGCGGCCGAACTGCTCGAGGTTCGGAGCGACCAGGAGCTCGATCACTTCCTGGGAAGCCTGATCAGCAAGGCCGTGAGCACGGTGAAGAAGGCCATCGCGTCTCCCCTTGGCCAGCAGCTCACCGGGGTGCTGAGGCAGATCGGGAAGAAAGTGCTGCCGATCGCGGGCGGCGCGCTCGGCACGTTTGTGGGCGGCCCCGCCGGCGGCCTGATCGGCAGCAAGCTGGCTTCGATGGCGGGCGACGCCTTCGGCCTCGAATGGGAAGGGTTGAGCCCGGAGGATCGCGATTTCGAAATCGCCCGCCGCTACGTGCGGTTCGCCGGCCACGCCGCCCGGAGAGCCGCCATGGCGCCGCCGCAGGCCGACCCGCAGAGGGTGATCAAGGACGCCGTGGTGGACGCCGCAAAGAAGTTCGCACCGGGGCTATTGGCGCCCGCGGCGGGCATCGGGGGCGCGCCGGGGTACCGGCCGCCGGCACCGCCGCCGATCTATGCCGGGCCGCAAACGAACATCTATGCCGCGCCGGAGCCTTCACCCGCAGCGGGCCAGCCGGAGCCTTCCTGCCCGTCATGCGGCGGGACGGCGGGCTGCCGCCGGCATCACGGCAAGTGGGTGCGCCGCGGGCGGCACATCATTCTGCTCGGAGTCTGAACCGTGAAAGGCCAATCGGCTGCGATATGGTTGATCGAGCAGGAGGCGCGGTCGCTGCTGACGCGCCTCGAACGCTTGAAGCCGTTCGCCGTCACCACGCCCATGGTGCCGGCGGCGGCGGTCCCGCCGGCGGCGGAAGCGGCCATGGAGAACCATCTGCTCGAAGGGCGGCGGCGGCTGCGCGGCCGGATCGGGGCGTTCCTGCTCTGGCTCGGGCGGGAGGGAGCGCGATCCACTCCGGCGCAGGCACAGAAACGGCTGGTGGTGCTCAAGCTGCGGTTCAACGCCGTCATCTCGCAGTTCTACATCTTCGCCGCCGTTCTGACGCAGCGCAGCGAGCACGAAACCGGCGTTTGGATCGCCGGTCTGGACGACCTCGCGGCCGATGCCATCTCGCTTCCCGGCGGATATTACCGGCCGCCGCCGGTGGTCTGCTACATCGATCGCGGCCACGGCGGCGCGATCCGCCGGGCCCGCACGCGACTGCCGGGCGGGGACCCGAATCCCATCGCGATCATCCGCGTGCCGCATGAACGGATGGTGGGCGCGGGGATCGCGTCGTCGCTGGTACACGAGACGGGACATCAGGCGGCGGAGCTGCTGGGGCTGATTCCGCCGCTGCGCCAGGCGCTGCGCATGCGCCGAAGGCTGCGGCCGGAGCTGGCCGTGGCGTGGCGGCTGTGGGAGCGCTGGATCTCGGAGATTGTGGCCGATTTCTGGGGCGTGGCGAAGGTCGGGATGGCTTCGACCCTCGGGCTCATCAGCCTGGTGAGCCTGCCGCGCGCGTTCGTGTTTCGCATCACCGCGGAGGACCCGCACCCGGCGCCGTGGATTCGCGTGAAGCTGAGCTGCGCGATGGGCAATGCGCTGTTTCCTCACCCGCAGTGGGCGGCTCTCGCGCGGCACTGGGAGTCGCTGTACCCGGTGAGCGGCGTGAGCGCGGAGACGAGCGCGACACTGGCCATGCTGGAAGCGAGCATTCCGGAGTTCGTGAGCCTGCTGCTCCACTTCCGGCCGCCGGCGCTGCGGGGCAGGTCGTTGCGCGAAGTGATGCCGGTGGAGGAGCGGCAGCCGGCGCGGCTGGCGCTGTATTACCGGAGCTGGGCATCGTCTCCGGAGCGGATGCGGGCGGCCTCGCCCAGCCTCATTTTCGCGGTGATCGGCCAGGCGCGGGCGGACGGAAGGATTACGCCCGAGCGCGAAAGCCAGGTGCTGGCCGGTCTGCTTCGTTACTGGGCGATGCGCAGCGCCCTGGACACTCTCGATATTTGCTCGACGCAGCCAAAGCTGGAGTTGGCGCAAGGACCTCCGGCATTGGCGGCCGTGGCGCAGTGGACTTTGCAATAAGGAGAACTCATATGGCTCAAAAGCTTGCTAATCCGACGCCGGCGTCGCATCGACTGGCGCTGACCATCGCTCCGGAGACCGTCTATGCCGGAGGGCTGGCCGTCTTCACTCTGACCGGAGCGCCCGCCGGTGTGTCGCCCACCTGGCACGTGGTTTTCGGCGACTATGACTTCGGGCCGCAGGTCGTGCCGATCGTGCCGCCAGTGGCGCCGACCGAAAGCAACCCGCCGATGGAGTTCAAATGGGACACCAGCGGCGTTCCGGAAGGCGAATACACCGTCACGGCCGACTTGGGGACAGGCGTGGCCGCTCCGGCGCCCGAGAAGATTGCGGTCCAACCCAGGCCGCTACTCAGCGGCGAGCCGCTCACCGTGACCATGTCGCGTGCGGCCGAGAACGTGACCTCGGACGCCGCGCTCTGGGTGGTGATCCGCAACAGCACGAACCGGCTCAGCTTCAATAATTACGTGAACGCCATCGACGCGGCGATGTGCGGCCAAGGCGTCGATTGCGACGATCCGAAGCTACTGCGGCCCAATCAGCGCCCACTGAGCTCGCGCCGCGCCCTGCCGTTCAACGATATGGACGCCTACCGCATCCTGAAGATTGCGACCGAATGCTTCCTGATGACGCATTGCGGCGTATTTCTCGGGCACAAGGATCTGCAGGCACTGTTCAGCGACCCGACGGTCTTCAGCGCGACGGATGAGGCCGCCCGGCTGAACCAGGGCGCCCAGAACCTGGAGGACACGCTCGACTCGTGGTGGACCGACTATCTGAACAAAGGCGCCGCCATTTCGGGCGACCCAGCAGACCTGATGATTCCGTATCTCGCCATTGTGCGGTCCCGGCTCGGCGAGATGCCCGCGGTTTCGAGCGGGTCGATGGGCATCCAGTGTTACGGCGTCCTCAAGCGCAAGCTGGTGCACCCGTGCATGATCGAGCTGATCTGGTCCTACTGGATGGAAGAGGGCATGCTTGTGCAGACCTTGAACGCGATCAGCCGGCGCTTCCAGAATTTCCGTGGGCCGGGACAGCGCGATCCGCTGGAGCGCTTCGATATCGATCCGCTGCGCGGGCTCAATAACCTGCTGTGGGGCTACGTGCAGGACGAGCAGCACCGGCTCACCGTGGTGCGGCGCGCCTATGAGTACAATCACCATTACGGTCTCATGCTCGAAGGGAAAGCCGTGCGGCAGATCCGGCCGTCCGATAGCCGCTCCAAGTTCCTGGAAGCCTTTCACAATCTGCTGAACCTGTGCACGGTGTTCTACAAGGAAGACGACGACACCACCGTGGTGGCGGACGGTTTCCCCGTGCTGAACGCGCTCAAGGACACGCACTACATCCTGGCGGCCGGCGCGGCCAACCAGTTCGGCGAACTGCCTTCCACGGCCCGCCAGGAGATGATGATCCAGCAATGGCTGCTGGCGCGGCCGGAGATGCGCGAATTCCTGGGCGGCAAGGTGATGGTGCCGTATCCGGAAGAATGGATGGACCGGGTCGATACCGTCAAGGCCATGAAAGGCTGGACGGATGTCTCGATCATTCACTTCCGGGATCTGGCGGTCTACGGCGAGCAGATCGTGCTTTCGATCCGGTACGGCGCGTGGAGCACGGTCAACAATCCTGCGCAAGCGGCGAACTGGGCGCGGTACTGGCGTCCGGAGATTCAGGCTTATATCTACGCGTATCGCGCGGCAACGGGCGTGGATCTCACGGCTGAGCCGGTCAACGCCACCCTTCCTTCGGTGCTGCTGTTGAAGCGGCTGGCAACGCAGCGTCCGGTGGCCCGCTGATCCGGCTGGAATGCTCGACTTCACGTCGGCTCTATACCTCGGAATGCGCCACCCGAGCCGGTCGCTGCGGCCGTGGCCGAGCCTGACTGCGGGCGTGCCGGCCGCTCTGGCGGAAAACTCCGAGGCACGCCGGGTGGCGCAGGAAATCGCGGCGCTGCAGGGATGCGAGCGCGGCACGGCGGGCGCTTCGACTCTGCACCTGTTTTGGGACCTGTTCGGGATGATGGCCGGGCCGCGGACGAGGATCTACGTCGATTCCGGCGCGTATCCGATCGCGCGCTGGGGCGTGGAGCGGGCCGCCGGCCGGGGAGCCGCCGTATCGAGCTTCCGGCATCTCGACGCCGGGGCGCTGCGGCGGCAATTGCACCGTTGCGGAGGCGAGCCCATCGTGGTCAGCGATACCTTCTGCCCCGCGTGCGGGCGCGCGGCGCCGCTTCGGGAGTACCTTGATGGCGCGAGGGAGTGCGGCGGAGCGCTGATTCTCGACGACACACAGGCGCTCGGGATCTTCGGGCCGGCGCCAGGGCCGGCGGCGCCTTACGGCAAGGGAGGAGGCGGAATGTTGCGGGCGGCGGGCATCGCGGGGAACGGCGTGCTGGCCGTGAGTTCGCTGGCCAAGGGCTTCGGCGCGCCGCTCGCGGTGCTGGCGGGCAGCGCGGCCGCCATCGCGGAATTCGAGCGGAAGAGCCAGACCCGGACGCATTGCAGTCCGCCTTCCGCCGCGGCAATCCATGCGGCCGCGCACGCGCTGGCGGTGAACCGGAGCGCGGGGGATGCGCTGCGGCTGCGCCTCGCGAGGTTGGTGGCGCGTTTCCGCGCCGGCGCGGCGCGCGCCGATTTCCGTTTCCGCGGCGGAATTTTTCCGGTACAGACCCTGGGGCCGGCGCCGGAGAATGAAATCATCGGCTTGCACCGGCGGCTGGCGGAGCTGGGCATCCGGGCCGTTCCTCTCTGGGCACGGGCAGGCGCCGCGGCACGGTTGAGCTTTCTCATCACGGCCCGGCACGAGCCGCGGGACGTGGATCGCGCCGTCGAGGCTCTGGCGCAGGCGGGCCGCGGCCGGCCGTTCGCGGCAGGTGGGTGAGTATGAACGAAGCTTTCAGCTTTGAAACGCAAAGCGCGGGAGCCGGCAGGCTGTTCCCGTTGTTCGACGGGCTGGAATGGGAGGGCGACGCGGTCTGTCCGAGTCCGGCCGGCGCCACCGTGAGCGGCTTCGGCCGCTACCGGTCGTCCGTCGCGGGGCTGCCTGCGGCAGAGCGGGCGAAGCTGGCCGCCGTCGCGCGCGCGATTCGGGCGAGCGCCGCGCCGGGCTGCCAGTTCCTGGGGTCGGTCCGATTGGCTGGGCACGCCGATCGCGATTTCCAGCGCGGTCCGGATTACGAACGGAAAATCAGCGGCAACCGCGCGGAGCAGGCGCGGCTGGCTCTGATCCAGGCGATTGCCGATCCGGCGATCGCGGGGCGAATCCAGTGGGACGTGCAGGCCGCGGGGGCGTCGCAGCTTGTCGTGCCATCTCCGCGGACGGAGGCGCAGCGGGCGCAAAATCGCCGCGTCGAGATCACGGTGGCACCGCTGGCGGGGCCGGGACCCGGGCCTGACGTCGACGATCCGCGGATCAACGTGTTTGCGCGGCAGGCGCTGCGGCGCATGCTTGCCGGCGACGCCTCGGCGCGCTCCGATGCAACCGGCATGGTTGCGGCGGTCAAGGCGGGGCAACTCGCGGGAATCTACAAGGAGGACGATGCGGCCGCAGTCGCGTACGCCCGCAAGCTGAGCGCCGACCCGCGGCAGGTCATTCCAGCAGGCGAAGATGCCGCGGTCATTCTGAACGGACCCGCTGCGGACGGGCCGCCGATCATCGACTTCCACGATGCCGTGCGCCAAATACCGGCCCGCCTCGATCCCGCATTGCGCAAGGCGTGGACCACGTTTCAGGCATGGCGGTCGTGCCAGCTCTGCGGCCCGTCCGGTGTGGTCCAGGCCGAAGTTGCCGCTGGATCGGGGGCGGGCAACATCGTTCCCGCGGTCTGCCAGCCGCGTCCGCGGCCCGCTCGCGATCCCTGGTTTACCGCCGATTCGGCTGGCAACGTCCGCCTTTTTCCCGACCGCGTGCCGCGGATCGTCGAGGGCCCGCTCGCGGCGGTGCAAGGCGGGCTGGTCACCGATTCCAGCTTGCGCCCGCGCGTCTCCGCGATCGTCGGCCCGGGCGCGACCCCGCTCGGCCTGGCGCAAAGCCTGTTGCCTCTCTACCGGGCCGCGCCGAAGCCGGGAGGCGCGCGGGCGCCCACGGCAGAGGAGCTGGCGCGCGGAATTCTCATCTACAGCCAGTTCTACCTGCCGCTGCCCGATCTGCGCAATTATCGCGACGGTCTGCGCATTCCGCTGCCGATCGAGATCGATCAGGCGACGGGCGATTGGGTGCTCAACTCGAAGCTGATCCGGCAGTGGGCCGGCTTGTTTCCGGCAGGCTGCGGGGACGCGCTGAACCTTCGGCCGGACCACCTGCCCCAGCCCGATGACGCCGCTGTGACGCGGGAAGCACAGGCTCTGATCGCGGCGCACAGCACACCGCTCGCCCTGAGCATCGCGCTGCAGGCGCGCATGCTGGCGAACGCGTTCGAAGCCGTATTCCTCCTCTTCGCGGCGTTTCGGGCGGCGGTCGACCCGTTCCAGACCGCGCTCGAGTTCTGCAACAACGCCGTCAACCATCAGGTGAATCTGCTGGCCTCGCTGACCGCCGGAGCGGGCGCGCTGTTCCTGCTGCGCCGGATTCTGGGCGCTCCACCCGCGCGTCTTTCGCCGGCCGCTGAGGCGCAGCGGCGGCGCGCGCTCGGCATGATCGAACGCGGGTTGGGAATTGGAGCGCGGCTGACTACAGCGCGGGATGTGCCGGAAACGGCGGCCCAGCTCGTTTCGCGCCGCGGAGGGTGCCCATCCCGCGTGCGAGCCAGCGATCCGCCGGGCGGAATCCACCGCATGGTCCTCGGCCGGGACGTGCTGGCCGGCTGCATGACTCACGCAATCGATGCGCGATTTGAAGGCCCGGATTTCGCGGGCCGCCTGGCGTTTCCGGACGTGAGCCAGGACCCGCGATTCGCGCCGGACCGCGCCAACCCGCAGTTCCTTCCGCGCGTGGCGGTGGTGCGCGCCATCGCACCCAATGAAGGCCGGCTGGACGGCATGAACCGGGCGGATGCGGCGATCGTCTCCGCCGGAATTCAGCAATGGGGCGCGCACTCGGACCCCGAGCTTTCGGGACTCTTGCGGCGATTCAAGGCCGAAAACCCCGATGAATTCGAGCTCTATTTCGGCATCTACCGGCTCGACGTGCGCGGTGCCGGAGCGCTCGGGGCCACGCTGCAGGAACGGCTGGTGAACCAGGCGGCCAAGCCGGCGGGCGTCGATATTGTCGTGCGCGACCTGGCGCTGCCGCCGAGCGCCGACCGCGGCGCTTTCTTCATCGAAGCGCCGGCCGGCGGACGTATCGTGCGGGACAGCGCATGGGCCGCGCGCTTTCGCGAGGCCGCCATCGCCTCGGCCGCGTTCCGGGCGGCGCAGATCCGGGAAGGCGCGGCGCGCTTCGACCGCATTCTGCGGACCGTGCCGACCCTCAACGTGACGCTGAACGGAGTGCGCCGGAGCCTCCCGACGAACCAGGTGATCACCTCGCAGTTGGGCGTCGCGCTGATCCTCGATCAACATATCAATGCGCCGGGCAATCTGGCGAGCCGGAGGGGACGGACGGGGGACCTGCAACGCGCGGCCGACCGCGTGGGATCGCGGCCCGACCTGGCGGCGCTGGACGTCGCGATCACGGCGAACTATGCAAATCACCGCGTGATGAACGACGCCGTGGCGCGGGCCAGCGCCATCCGGCGAAGCGGGCTGAGCGACCGGCACGGCAGCTTTACGGGATGGTGAGGAAGAGAGGCATTTATGGCGCCACGCATTACATTCCGCGCGCTCACTCCTGGAGCGGGGCCTTGTCCCTCACTGGAGCAGATCACGGTGAGCGGATTTCCTCGCTACCAGCACTCTCCGGCCGCGCTCCCGCTCCAGGAACGCGCGAAGATCCGCCTGCTTGCCGGGCGCATCCGGGCGAGCTTTCAGCCGGGCTGCCGGCCAGTGCGGACGGTGCGGCTGGTGGGCCACGCCGATCACGATGTCCAGCGCGGTCCTGCATTCGAGAGAAAGATCAGCGGCGATCGTGCCCTCCAGGTGAAAGAGGCGCTGATCCGCGCCATCGGCAATCCCCGTTTGACCAGCGGCATCTCCTGGCAGATCCATGCCGCCGGCGCTACGCGTATGCTCGCGCCATTCCCCAGGAGCGAACAGGACCGCGCCCGCAACCGGCGTGTGGAAATCCTGCCTTCCGCGGAGCTGCTGTGTAGCGTGCCGCTCACCTCCGGTCCGGAATTTACCGCGTGGCTGCAGCGATCCCTTAACCAGGCGCTTGGGATTCGCCTGCCCGTTACCGGGCGGATGGATCCGGCAACCGGGAATGCGCTCTTGTCCTTTCAGACGAGATACCGTCTGACGCCCTCCTTGAACATCCAGCAACCCCTGGTCTCCGCTCTCGCTCTTGTGGGCCGCCTGCCTTTGCCCTGCCAGGTGGTTCCGGTCGAAACGGATTGCGGCGCTTTGACCTGCCCCTCCGGAGCGCTCAGTGGAACCCTCAGGCCGGCCGCCGGGATTGTGTTCGATTTCTGCTGGTCGACCCTCGCCTTCAACTTCCAACCGAGAGGCCAGGTCGATCTGGTCGGCAGTAACTTCCTGCGATTTAGCTGCCGGCAGGATCGAGTGATCGCGTGTCCGGAGGGGAGAAAGCTTCGCCCTACCCCGGCCTGGAAGTACGAAGGCGCGGTGGCCGGCTCGGGCGCACGCTTGGGCAAGAGCTCGGATTGGCATTTCGGCTTCATCCAAACCGTCCGCAGCTCCCGCTGGCTGGCGGTCTATAGCGGCGGAGCAGCGCAGGAGTGCGTAGTCAACAACGCGCGCGACGCCCTGATCGGGCCCGGGCAGCCGGACATGCCGCCCTGGTTATGCGCCGGGGCCGTGCAGGAGCTCTGCAACGGCAAGACTTCGGTCGTCGAGGATTCGCCGTTCATCAAAGTACGGGTGAACCATCCGCAGCAG
This sequence comes from Bryobacteraceae bacterium, assembly GCA_035293845.1. Classification (GTDB taxonomy): domain Bacteria; phylum Acidobacteriota; class Terriglobia; order Bryobacterales; family Bryobacteraceae; genus DATGMB01. The sequence goes on along the minus strand of DATGMB010000033.1, from coordinate 9,327 downwards.
ACGAGTCAGGAGCTGCGGCTGGTTTGCTTTAAAGCCAAGTTTGAAATCTGGCTCGCCGTTAAGAAGAAGGCGGATCCCGCCTCCTCCGCCATACTGCTCGCTCACAAGCATATTGAGGTGGACCGCATGTGGCGCTTGTCGCCGGGCCGTTCCGCGACCGATACCAGCGGCTGGACTGCGTTCGGGCACCAGAAGGAGGTGGAGTCGGCGTCCGGCGGAGGCCGCACCACGCCCGTCACGACGGGTTCTACCGCCGGTCAACAGGGAAGCTCGTGCTTCAAGGACACGACCGACACGGCATGCAGTGAGCCCGAGAGCGACGACCGGAATATCATTTCGGACATTCTCAGTTGCACCCTGCCGCCGCTCACTCCGTGCGCGACGAATTGAGAGGAGCCCCATGATCATCGATTCCCATTGCCATGCCGGGAAGGGCGACGGCCTGACGGGCCCGTGGGACACGGAAGCGCCGCTCGGCAACTATCTCCGTCGGGCCGCGGACGCGGGGATCGATCGCACCGTTCTGTTCGCGGCGTTCCATTCCGATTACTCCGCCGCCAACCGCGAGGTGGCGCGCATCGTGGCGCGCGGGCGCGGCCGGTTCTACGGCTTCGCCTTTGTGCACCCGGACCGCGACCGGGGCCGCATCTATTCGATGGTCAAGGAAGCGGTGGAGAGATACGGTTTTCGCGGCATCAAGGTGCATCGCTACGACGGCCGCATCAGCCGCGAGATCTGCGAGGCGGCGCGCGCGTTTTCGCTGCCGGTCTTGTACGACGTCATGGGCGAGGTTTCCACCGTCGAGCTGCTTGCGCGCGAGTATCCCGATGTCGCGTTCATCATCCCTCACCTCGGCAGCTTCGCGGACGATTGGCGCGCGCAGACGGCGCTGATCGATCATCTGGTCCGCCATCCGAACATCTATACGGACACGGCCGGCGTACGCCGTTTCGACATCCTGAAGGAAGCCGTGCGGCGGGCGGGCGCATCGAAGGTGCTGTTCGGCTCCGATGGGCCCTGGCTACACCCGGCGGTCGAGCTGGTCAAGGTGCGGGTGTTGGGCCTGGCGAGGCATGAGGAGGCGCAGATCCTGGGCGGGAATTTCCTGCGCCTGATTGCCGGCGCGCGGTCCCGGCCGCGGTTCGCCGTGGCCGCGGTGGCCGCCGCGTGGTCGCAGGGCGAGGCACGCGAGGAAATTCGCGATCCGTGGGTGGGCGAGCAATTTCCCGCGGGAAGCGGGTCCTGCTGCTGACGCTCAGGCGATCGCCTCGCCATCGGCCATCCCGTTCTCGCGCTGCGCCGCGCGGCGCATCTGCAATGCGCGGTCAGTGATGCCGAGGCGCTGCGCGGCGCGCCGGAGATTCCCGTCCTCTTCTGCCGTGACGATGCGAATGGCGGCGGCGCTGGCCGCCTGGCCGATCTCCTTGAGGGTTGCGCCGCCGGCCAGCGCGCGGCGGACCGCCGCCTCCAATTCCGCCCCGTTCCATTGCCCCGCGGACGGAGGCACGGCAGGCCGGTCCTCTTCGGCAATGTCGCCCGCGCTGACCGGCCCCGGTCCGACGTGGCGATGGCTGATGCGGGTGACGATCTGCTTCAGATCGCGCACGTTGCCCGCATAGGTCTGCTGTAGAAGATATTCGCGGACGGCTTCGTCCATGGCGGCCTCGTGGTCCGGACGAAGCTGACGGAGAAAAAATTCGGCCAGCGGCAGAATATCTTCCGTGCGCTCCCGCAGCGGAGGGAGCTTGCAGGTGCAACCCGCGATCCGGTAGTAGAAATCGCGGCGGAAGCGGCCCTCCGCCTGATCCTGCTGCAGGTCCCGGTTGGTGGCGCACACCAGCCGGAACCGGGTCTGCTGCCACTGATTGCCGCCGACGCGCTTATAGGAATGTTCCTGCACGACGCGCAACAGCTCGGCCTGCAAGCCCAGAGGTAGATCGCCGACCTCATCCAGGAACAGGGTGCCCATATCGGCGCGCGCGAAAGCGCCGTCGCGCGCGGAAACGGCGCCGGTGAACGCCCCGCGCTCGTGCCCGAAGAACTCGCTCCCGGAAAGTTCCGGCACGATGGTCGTACAGTCCAGAACCACGAGGTCGCGTTTCTCGGGCCGTGTATCGAGCGTGTGGATCAGGCGCGCCACCAGTTCCTTTCCGGTGCCGCTCTCGCCCGTGATGAGTACCGGTGCTTCCGTGAAGGCGGCGGCTTCGACCGTGCGCCGCAGCGCGGAGATCCAGGCCTTGCTCTTTCCGACGAGGTTCTCCCGCACCAGAGGGGAGGCGATCGTATCGTCGACAAAGCGCCACCGTTCGAAACGCGCGGCGATCTCCAATTCGGGTTGGGGCGAGTGGTCCCACCTGAATACGTCGGATGCGCCTGCCTGAAGCAGCAGCCATGCGCCGTCACCGATTCTGGTCCCGGGGGCCGCGACCGCCAGAATCCGCTCTACGCCGCCCCGGCTCTCCAGCCGGATGAAATCGAGGAGATGGGAGCTGATTTGATTGAAGAAACACACGCCGCCGCCGCGGGCACGCTCCGGCGCGTAAGGCGACGAGTGAATTCCAGCGTTTCGCAGCGGCTGAAGGAACTCTTCGTGCCGCAAGTTCGCACCCGGAAAAAAGAAATGGTGCCACCAAGCCGGCATCTTATCCCGCCGGGAACTCAGCGATGGATCAGGAGTTACCGAGAATTATAAGACAGAACCGAATGGTGTCAATGCCGGCGCCCGGTCCGCGAGCGCCGGATCGTGCGATGGTGCACCGTGCGCGAGAAGCGGCTCCGATGCCGCCGCCTGGGTTACGATGAGGCAATGCGCGCGGTGGCCCTCACGATCGGCGGTTCGGACCCGAGCGGCGGCGCGGGCATCCAGGCCGACCTGAAGACGTTCCAGCAGTTCGGCGTTTACGGCGAAGCCGTCATCACGCTGGTGACGGTGCAGAACACCGTGCGGGTCTCGCGGGTCGAGTTGTTGCCGTCCGAGCTGATTGCCGAACAGATCGAAGCCGTGATCGAGGATATCCCGCCGGCCGCGGCCAAAACCGGCGCGCTGGGATCGGAAGCGGCCCTGCGCGCGGTGGCGCGGGCGGCGGCGGGGTGGAACTTTCCGCTGGTCGTCGACCCGGTGATGGCGGCGACCCACGGCGCGCCGCTCGCCGCCGGCGGATGGGAGGAACTGCTGCCGCACGCCGCGCTTGTGACGCCCAACCTGCCGGAGGCCGAAGCGCTCACGGGAACCGCCGATCCGCGCCGCGCCGCCTGCCGCCTGCGCGACATGGGCGCGCGCGCGGTGCTGATCAAAGGCGGACACCGCGAAGGCGACGCCACCGACCTCCTTTTCGATGGCGCGGAATGGACCGAGTTTGCGGCGCCGCGCCTCGCGACGCGCCACACTCACGGCACCGGCTGTACGTATTCGGCCGCAATCGCGGCGGGCCTCGCCCGTGGGCTCCCTCTCGGCGAAGCGGTCCGGCGCGCGAAGCGGTTTATTCATGCGGCGATCGGGACAGCGCCGGGCCTCGGCCGCGGACGCGGACCAGTCAACCACCACGCGGAGAGTTTCGTTACCGGAGAAGACGGATGCAATTCCAGGAACTGCTGATCGGCGCCATCCGGCGTTCGGAGATCCCGCTGCGCTTCGAGCCGGGCGCGGAGGAGTCGGTGGCCAAGCCGGTCACCGAGCTGCTGCAAACGTGGATCGCGGCGCACGTGCCGGAAGATTCGGAGACCGAATTCGACGCCGGTTACCGCGCGCTGGCGGTGCAGTTGCTGGCCGAGCTGGAGGGTTCGGCGGAGCTGCCGGAATGAGCGTCGAAACGCTATTCTGAAACTGATGACCAAGGTTCAAGTCCGCTTCCGCCTCACCCGGCCGCTCGATGACGTTCAACTCCAGCGGCTGAGCGATACCCGCGCCCACTACGGCTTTCAGCGCATCAGCCTGAGCCCGCAGATGGACGGCATGACGGTCGAATACGACGCCACGCGGCTCCGGCCCGCCGACGTGCAGGCGGCGCTGGCCGGAGCCGGGATACCGGTCGAGCGGGTGTAGAATCGACGGCCGTGGAAGGCGAGCGCCCGATCTACGTCGAAATTCTCATCCGGGCCGGTGTCGACGAGATCTGGCGTTACACGCAGAACCCGGAGCTGCACGAGCGCTGGGACCTGCGCTTCAGCGCCATCGACTATCTGCCGAGGGGCTCCGCGGAAGAGCCGCAGCAATTCCGCTATGCAACCCGAATCGGCTTCGGGTTGAGAATCGAGGGCGAGGGCGAAAGCACGGGCACTCGCGAGGACGCAGCGGGCGCCCGTACTTCCGCGTTGAAGTTCTGGTCGAGCGATGCGAAATCGCTGATTCGGGAAGGTTCGGGTTATTGGCGGTACGTGCCCCTCAGCGGGGGCGTCCGGTTTCTTACCTGGTACGATTATCGAACCAGATTCGGCCGCGCAGGCCGGATCCTCGACCGGCTCCTCTTCCGGCCGCTCATGGGCTGGGCCACGGCGTGGAGCTTCGACCGCCTGCGGCTGTGGATCGAGAAGGGCATGCCGCCGCGGATCAGCATGCGGCTGGCGATGATCCATGGGGCGGCGCGATTGGCAATCGCCTTCACCTGGGCATGGCAGGGGCTGGTGCCGAAGCTGCTGCTGGCCAGCGCGGATGAGCGGATTCTGCTGGCGCGGTCGGGGATTTCGGCTTCGCTGCTGCCGATAGTCGGGTTGGCGGAACTCGCGGCGGCAGCAGCAACACTGGCCTTATGGAGATGGCGGCCGTGGTTCCTATGGAACGGGGCGGCGATGATCGCCGCTATTGTGCCGGTGGCCCTCTATGCGCCGCGGTATCTCGGAGCTGCGTTTAACCCGGTAACTTTGAACACCGGGATGGTGGCGCTTTCGGCGATCGGCTATTTCGCGGCAGCCGATCTGCCCTCGGCGGCGCGCTGCCTTCGGCATCCACCCAAAGGAGAGTGATGAGTTCCATCTATCAGAGGGCCATGGGCTCTGACTTCGCCCGCTTGCATCCTGAAATCCAGCGACGATTCGGCTTTTCGAGCGCGGACCGGACGGCCGCGATCGGCACTGGAGTGATGGAAGAGATTTGGCACGGCCCGATTTATACGCTGCCCTTCCTGTACGTGGGGGCGTGGCGCAGGATTCTGATCCCCGAGAGCGGCCGGAAAATTCCGTTTCAAATTCTGAATTACGCCTATGTGGACCCCCTGGGCAGGGAGACGGTGACTTGGATTCGCATGTTTCAGACTCCGCGGCCGCGGCGCTTCGATGCGTACATGATCTACAGCGAAGAACGGCAGCGCATCGTCGATTATCTCGGCACGCACCAGCACCTGGCGGTGGTGATCGATCTCAGCGTTGCGGCCAATGGCGGGCTGCGCCTGCGATCCGGCGCGCAGCGCTTCTATGAAGGCCCCATCGGGTTTTCGTTTCCGATGCTGCTCTCGGGTGTTGCGGACGTCTGCGAATGGTACGATGACGCGGCACGCTGCTTCCGCATCGAAGTGGCGGTCACGAATCGTGTTTGGGGGCGGCTGTTTGGCTATCGCGGGTACTTTCAGACCGAGTGGCGGCCGATGGAATCCGGGCTGCCGGCGCCGCTGGCCCCCCGGCGGACCGAGCGCCGGGAATAGGCCGCTATTCGTAACGTAGCGCGCTCATCGGACTCACTTGCGACGCCCGCCGCGCCGGAATATACGCCGCTGCGACCGCCGTTGCCGCCAGCGCCAGCGCCGCCAGAGTGATTACCACCGCATCGTATGCCTCGACGCCATAAAGCTGGCTCTGCGTAAGCCGGGAAATCGCCAGCGCCGCGGGAATGCCGGCGCCGAGGCCAGCCAGCAGGATCCAAAGCATCTCGCGCAGCACCATGCCGCGGATGCCGGCCGGCTGCGCGCCGAGCGCCATGCGGATGCCGATCTCGCGCGTGCGCCGCGCCACGCTGTGCGCCATCACGCCGTAAAGACCGAGCATGGCGAGCACGGTGGCGAGGATGGCGAAGATGGCGGCGAGCTGCAGCACCAGGCGGTCGTTTCGAATATTCAGCCGGATCTGGTCGTCGAGGGTGCGCAGGTCTTCGAGGGGCAGGTCGGGGTCGAGGCGATGCATCACGCGGCGAATCTGCGGGACCACCTGTGCCGCCGGCAGGGCGGCGCGTACGTAGAACGTCAGGCTGTTGAGCCGCTTGTCCTGCCGCCACGGCATGTAGTACACCGGCGGGACTCGCTGCTTGACCGAGGAGTAGTGGCTGTCGCGCACCACGCCGACGATTTGGATGTTGTCGACATCGGCATCGAAGTGGAGGCCGATGGGGTTGCGGCCGTCGAGGAGCTTGCGGACGAAGGCCTGGTTGACGATCGCCACCAGGGGCGCGGAGGCGTTATCGGCCTCGGTGAATTCGCGGCCTGAGATCAGCGGAATGCCCATTTTCCCGAAATAGCCGGCCGAAATCTCGTCGAACATGGACTGCTCGCGATTGCTCTGCTTGCTGCCTTCGATCTTGACGCTGTTGCTCCAATTGTCGCCGGCGATCAGGGGCACCAGCGAGGCGGTCGCGCTGCGCACGCCGGGAATCGCGGCCAGCTCGGCTTCGGCTCGCTCGAATAGCGCGCGGCTCTGCTCCAGGTTGTAGCCGTTGAGCGCGGGCGAAATGCCGAACCCGATCAGATTCTCGGTGTTCATCCCCAGGTCTACGTGCAGCAGGTTGACCAGGCTTTTCAGGAACAGGCCGGTGGGGATGAGGAGCATCGCCGAGACCGTCACCTGCGCGCACACCAGGCCCTTGCGGATGCGCGCCGAGCCGCCTGTGGCGGAGGACTGGCCGGATTCGTCCTTGAGGGTGGAGGCGACGGACGCGCGCGCGCCGTCCCACGCCGGATAAAGCCCGAAGATCAGGCCGGTCACAACCGAGAGCCCGGCGGAAAACAGTAGCACCGGCCATTCGAGCTGCGGCGTGAGGAAATGGATGGGATCGCCGCCGCCGATTTGCGCCACCAGCACCCGCAGCGTCACCGCCCCGAGCGCAATTCCGGCCAGGCCGCCGGCGGCGGCCAGCAATAGGGCTTCGATGAGGAGCGGGCGCATGATTTCGCCGCGGCCCGCGCCGATGGCGCAGCGGATCGCGAGTTCGCGCCGCCGCGCGGCGGACCGCGCCAGCAAAAGGTTGGCGGCGTTCGCCATCGCGATCAGCAGCACCATAGCGGTGGCGCCCATCAGGATCAGCAGCGGCACGCGGCTCTCGGTGCGAACGCTGCTATTTCCCTGGCTGCCGTCCACCAGACTGAGGCGGGACTGCGCGTAGCGGGCGCGGTTTTGATCGCGTATGTTCTTCGACCGGCGCGAATCCTCCTCCACCAGCCCGGCGTAGGTCGCGTTCAGGGCCGCGGCCGCCTGCTGCCGCGTCGTGCCGGGCTTGAGGCGAGCGAAAACGTAGATCCAGTAATCGTCCGTGCGATCGGTGCCGTTCCAGTTGGGCGTAAGGAGCGGCTTGAAAGACATGGGCACGAACACCGAGGGTTCCTGGCCGAGGGTTGGACCGTTAAATCCCCTGGGCGCGACCCCCACGATCGTGAACGGCTGGCCGTTGACGCGAATCGCCTGGTTCAGCACATCTGCGCGGCCGCCAAGCTGGTCGTGCCAGTAGCCGTAACTGAGTACCGCGACCGCGTTGCCGCCGCCGGGGCGATCGTCCTCCGGGGTGATCGCGCGGCCCATCAGCGGCTGGACGCCGAGAGTTTCGAAATACCGGCCGGAAACGAGTTGCATCCCGCCGGACATGCTCTGGTGCGCAAAGGCGATATTGGCGCCCATCTGGCGGAATCCCGCCAGCCCGGCCACGCCCTGGCCGTGCTTTTCGAGCTCACGGAAGAACGGATAGCTGAAGATGTACGGCTGCCCTCCGGAGTTGTCCGCGGAACTGCGGCCACTTTTGAACTGCGCGGGAGAAGTCAAAATCACCAGCTCTTCCGGATGCGGCACCGGAAGTGTCGCAAGCACGACCTGGTGGAGCAGGGAAAAGATCGCAGTATTGGCGCCGATCCCCAGCCCAAGCGAGATCACAACGACCAGGCTGAGCAAAGGGGCCTTCGCCAGGCTGCGGAGCGCGTAGCGGATGCGAGGCATGCTTTAGCTTAGACTGCGCGGGGAGTGAGCGGTTAGGGAGGAAGACAGGAGTCAGGAGTCAGGAAATAGAAGCAAACCGCGGCCCTCCGGCGTCCTCCTGACTCCTGTCTCCTGACTCCCCTACTTCTTAACAAACAGCGAAATCGCCATCGCGAACCCGATCGCGATCACGATGCGCCGCACCGTTCGCCGCCCCAGCCGCCGCGCCGCGCCGGCGCCGCCCGCGCCGCCGGCGATTGCGGCCACGGCCATGATCAGCACGTAGGGCCAGTAGACCATCCCGGCCCACACGAAATAGACCGCGGCGATGCCGTTAATCGTGCCGCCGAAGACCACCTTGAGGCTGTTCATTTCGTGGATATCGCTGAGCCCGAGAATGCTCAGCGCGGCCAGCATCAAAATGCCGATTCCCGCGCCGAAATAGCCGCCGTAAATTCCGACGGCCAGTTGAAACAGGATCGCCCCGGCCAGCCAACGTCCGCTCTGGCGCGCGCCCGAATCCGCGGTTTTCATGAGCCGCTGCACCGGCTCCTGCGCCATAAACAGCAGGGTGGCGAAGAGGATGAGGAAGGGCACCATGCGGTCGAACAGGGCCGGCGGCGTGAACCGCAGCAGCCAGGCGCCGGCCAGGCCGCCGATCAGGCTGGGCACGATCAGGATGCGGAAGCGCGGTTCGGCCTTGCGCAGTTCGCGGCGGTAGCCCCAGGCGCTCCCGACCGTCCCCGGCCAGATCGCCACCGTGCTCGTGGCGTTGGCCGTCACGGAACTCAGGCCAAGCCAGATGAGCGTTGGGAACGATACCAGCGTGCCTCCGCCGGCCACGGAATTGATGGCGCCGGCGAGGAACGCGGCGGCGAAAGCCACAGCCGCGGTGTAAAGGTTCAGGTTGGACACAAACTATCAGGGTACACGGTCGGCGCCCATCCTACGCGATCGCCCGGCCTCACCAAAGGCAACTATTCAGAGCATCACCAACGGGATACGCCACATTCCCTAAAGCCGCGTACGCCACCGCGCACCTAAAGTTTGCAGCAAAATTGCCGATGGGGAGACCATGAGTACCACTCCCCCCTCTCTCCCGAACCTGGCTGGAATTCGCGCTACTAAGGGGATCTCCTTACAGGATATTTCGGCCGCCACCAAGATCACGCTGCGCTATCTCGAAGCCATTGAACGAGGTGAGTACGAAAAGCTTCCCGGCGGCGT
>DATGMB010000032.1:0-18375 GCA_035293845.1 Bryobacteraceae bacterium | reverse complement strand
AGATAAAACGGCGCGAGAATGTGGTCGAAGCCGCCGAGCTCGAGGAACTTGTTGCGGTCGAACGCGCAGGAACCGCCTCCGCCGTAGAAGCAGGGGTAGAGGTCGCGAATTTCGGAGTCGATCCGGTGGCGGACGCGCAATCCGCCGTCCTGCCACCACGCCTGCGTGAGGCCCGTTTCTTCGCGAAGCTTGTTCGGATCGCTGAAGAAGATCTGGCAGGAGACGGCGAACACGTCCGCATCGCGGAAGCCTTCGAGGAGCGGCGCGAGAAAATCCGGCGCCACCCGCATATCGCTGTTCAGCAGCACCACGATATCGTTCGTGGCCGCGCGGAACCCCGCGTTCGATCCGCCGCCGAAGCCCAGGTTCTTTTCGAGCGCCAGCACCCGCACCTGCGGAAACTCGCGCCGCACGAACTCCGCGCTGCCATCGGTGGAGCCGTTGTCGACCACGATGATCTCGTTCCCGCCCATGGCTTCGACCACCGAGGGCAGATATCTCGCCAGCAGATCCTTGCCGTTCCAGTTGGGGATGACGACGGAGGCGTTCCGGGGCGCGGGCCCACTGGTCCGTTCCGGATCTCCGGCGCGCGGTTCGGGACGAGCGCCAGCGCGCCCGAACAGCTTCCACGCGATATCCGTGAGCGCCAGCACCACGGCGGTCAGCGCCAGCACCACCGGCGACAACACCAGCAGCGGCAGCGCCCGCAGGACCCGTTTCAGCAGCGCCATGTCACTCCGGCAGGGCGGGCCCCAGCCCGACCCGCCTTCCCAGCCTCACCCAGCGCGACGCGCGCACCACCGCGAGCTGCTGCGCCAGCATCTCGCCCTCCTTCTGCAGCGCGAGCGCCCACGCTGTGCGCTCGTCCAGTTCCTTCTCCGTGCGGTGCAACGCCTCGACCGCGGCCACCAGGTCGGCCGTCTGTTTCCTGACCTCGGCCGTGAGCGCCGCTTCCACGTCGCGCGCCCATTGCGTTTTGGCGCGGATGTCCTCTTCGAGCTCCGCGATCTTGCGCCGCGCGCTTTCCTGTTCCCGCGCCAGTTCCTCCTGCAGCTCGACGATGCGCGCCCGCCGCCCGGCGATCTCGCGGTTCAGCTCTTCCGCCCATTGGTTGCTGCGCTCGAGTTCCTGCTGGAGGGCGCGGAATTTCGCGGTCAATTCCTCGTGCTCGGCCAGCGCCTGGGCGAGCCACGCGTCCTTTTTCGCCAGTTCGCCTTCGAGCAGCGCGATGTGCCGCTCCCGCTCGCGCAACACGTTGGCCGCGCGCGGCACATACACAAACGTCGGATTGCCGATCTGCGGCCGGTGCGCGCAGACCGCGAGGAAGAAATGCGATTCCGCCGGCGCCGCGTCGCCCGCATCCACCCGCACCTCCACGGTGTTGCCCGGCGGCGTGCTGTCCGGGGCCGGCTGGAATGTGACGCCCTCCACGTGATTTTCGAGAAACAGGCTCACGTGCGGGAAGACGGCCCGCAGCGCCTCGCGGAATTCCTCGAATTCGAATTCGTGCACGTGAAAGGGGTTCGCCCCCTGCCCGCCGCGCGATTCGTTGTAATACAGCTTGTTCGGCGTGGAGACGATGAACTGCCCGTTGGGCGCCATCACGCGGCGCGCTTCCAGCAGGAATTCGCGCCAATGTTCGAGGTGCTCGATGACCTCGAACGCCACCACCAGGTCGAAGCGTCCATCCGCGTGCGGCAGCGCCTCGCAGGAAGCCTGCTCGAACCACAGATTCGGCAGCCGGTAATGCGCACGCGCGAAATCGACCGCATCGGCCGCGCGGTCGAACCCGGTCACGCTCAGCGCCGCGTGGGCCAGCTCGGCTGCGCCGTACCCCGCGCCGCAGCCCGCGTCCAGCACCCGTTTTCCCCGCGCCAGCCGGGCCGCGAACGTGTAGCGTGCCAGGTGCTCGTTGAGCAGATCGATATCGACCTCACCCGGAATCACCCGCTCGCCCGTGAATTCAGCCAACGTGCTGCTCCAGAACGCCGTGCGCCAGCCGCGCATTCACCTTTACGCGGCACGGCAGGCGCAGATACCCGTAGATCTCGCGCTCGCCCCGCGTCATCTGCAGCGCCACCGCGTTATCGATCCAGTCGCACATCGTGTAGCCCGCGAGCGTCCCATCGGCGATCGCCGGCGAAAAGGAAAACGACGCCGGGTACAGCTCCGGCAGATCCACGTGGAAATCCACCGTCACCACGTCGCCCGCGTGCAGCGGCGCCATCTCGCAGCCCTCCGCCGCCGTGTTGGTGCCCGAAAAATCGATGCCCAACTGGTTGCGCAGCATGAAGCCGACCATCGGCATGGGCACGTCGGCCTTGGCCCGCGCGCTGATCCGCACCACGATGCTCCGGCCCGGTTCGAGCGCCCCGAGCGGCGCGCCGCGCTCATCGAGCACCGCGATGCCCAGGATCTCCGCCCGCCCGTCGCCGTAGCGGTGGTCGATGTTCGGAATCGTCTCCACCACCTCCGGCGCGAGCGCCGGTCCCGCCGCGCGAACGGCCGGCCGCGCCGCCGCTTCGTGGTGCTGGTACGCCGAGTCCTTCTCCGTCATCGCTGCCAGGTATCTGGCGATCACGCGGTCCGGCTCGCCGAGTTCGCGCACGCGCCCGTGGTCGAGCCAAAGCACGCGGTCGCCCAGCGCCTTCACGTCGCTGACCGCGTGCGAGACGAACAGAATGGTCACGCCGCGCGCCCGCAGCTCGTGGACCTTGCGCATGCAGCGCTGCCGGAAATAGATATCCCCGACCGCCAGCGCCTCATCCACGAGCAGCACCTCCGGCTCCACGTTGATCGCCACCGCGAACGCCAGCCGCACCACCATGCCGCTCGAATACGTCTTCACCGGCTGGTCGAGAAAATCGCCGATCTCGGCGAACGACGCGATCTCGTCGAAGCGTTCGTCGATCTGCCGCTTCGAGAGCCCCAGGATGGAGCCGTTGAGGTAGACGTTATCGCGCCCGCTGAATTCCGGATTGAACCCGGCCCCGAGCTCGAGCAGCGCGGAGACCCGCCCGTTGACCGCCGCCCGGCCCGCCGTCGGTTGCAGAATGCCCGCCACGATCTGCAGCAGCGTGCTTTTCCCCGACCCGTTCTCCCCCACGATGCAGAACGTCTCGCCGCGCTCCACCGTGAAGCTCACGTCGCGCAGCGCCCAGAAATCGCGGTGCGCGCACACGCGGTTCCACGTGAGCAATTCCTTCAGGCGGTCGCCCGGCTGTTCGTAGATGGCATAGCTTTTCGAGACACCCTGGAACTCGATGGCGTTCACGTTCCACCCAAAGAAAGCTTCAGTTTAACAGGAGCAGGGCCGCGAATCGGGCATTTCCGACACACGCCTGGCGCCGCCGGATGCGTCCCTCCTTGTCGCGGTTCCGGCAAACCGTTGCCGCGCCGGGACGAACGGCACCGCAAAGTGGAACTCTTCTTGCTTGTGACGCCAGGGTGCTGGTCCAACCCGTCAAACTCGCCGCCTTTTTGGGTGTACTCTGCGCCTGTTCCAATGGCCAGCCGGCGTGCCCCAACCCCAACTTTCTTTCGGCCCGTACCGTCAGCCTCGAGCCATCCGCCAACTCGCACATCAACGTCGTGAGGCAGCCAGATGGTTCGTACACCGGCTTCGAGGCCGCCAATGCCCCGCCCTACCGCGTCATCCGAACCACGCCGCACTTCGAGCAGCAGTTCGCGGCCTGTCTGCCGCACGTGATCCCTACATCGAAAACCGCCGGAACGTCAGCCGAGAATCCGCCGGGCGCCGCTTCGCAATCTCAAGTCTCCTTCACCCTGCCCTCCGGCAACTACTCGGTCGCCCGCCTCGACGTCTCACCGAATGCTCTGAGCCCCACCATCCATTTCGATCTCTTTGACCCGCAGCTCCATCTCGTCAGCGAAACGAACTTCACACTGCCGGGCACTCAAACGCAGACCTTCAGCACTCTGAAACTGGCCGGCGTCAACGGAGACGGCAAGCTCGACCTCATCGCCGTCTCGCAAGCCTACTTATCGAACGGCAACGCGGACTTCACTCTTTGGGTCTTCCCCGGCAATGGCGACGGCACGTTTCAAACTCCTCTTCAGCAGGACCTGGGTATCTCTGTCGGCGCCAACGTGACCCTGGCCATCGGCGACCTGAACGGAGATGGCAAGCCGGACATTGTCATCGTTACCGCTCCCCATTCCGTCGCCCTTCTCGGGAACGGCGACGGCACCTTTCGCCAGCAAAGCCTCGCCCTCGGCGCACTCGGCTCGGGTTCCCCTGGGCTCGCTCTCGCCGATCTCAATGGCGATGGCAAACTCGACCTCGTCCGGACAGCCGGTCTCGACGGCAACTATGTGGCTTCCGTTGCCGTCCAGTTCGGCAACGGCGATGCCACCTTCCAATCGCCCGTACTCTTCCCCGTCCAGGCCAGCGCTTCCGGCGCCACATTCACCGTCGCCATCGGCGACCTCAACGGCGACCATATTCCCGACATCGTTACCTCCACCGGCACCATCCTGTTCGGCGATGGCAAAGGCGGCTTTCCCACGCGCCGCGACTACGCCGTGCAAGGCAGCGGCAACGCCTTGCTTGCCGCGCCTGACGTCATGCTTGCCGACTTCGATGGCGATGGCATCACCGATATCCTGATCGGCGCCGGCAATCCGGTCTTCCTTTCCGGCAGCCCCGCGGGTTCGCTGACGGTCCTGTTCGGCCAGGGAGCCGGCGCATTCGTGGCCGCGCCGGTCTCGTTTGCCGGAATCGGCGGTGTCGATTTCACCGGCCAATCGCTGGCTGCCGCCGATTTCGATGGCGACGGCATCCCCGACCTCGCACTGGCCGATCGCGCGGATGGCTTCGCCGCCATACTCAAAGGCAAGGGCAACGGTGAATTTACACAGGTCTACAAGGTGAACTTCACCGGAGGCGTTCCCGTCTCGCTTGCCGTCGCCGATTTCAATCGCGACGGCAGGCCGGACGTTGCGGTCCTCCGGGATCTGGTTCTGAGCAGCGAAATTCAGGTCTTCTTCGGCAACGGCGACGGCACGCTTTCTGCTCCGCTTGTGCTCTCCGATGCGGCAACCACTCCGGGCTTTATCGGCGCGGCCGATCTCAACGGCGATGGCATCCCCGATCTGGTGGTATCCGCCAGGAACAACGTCTCCATCTGGCTCGGCAAGCCGGGCGGCGCCTTCGCCGCTCCCGTCTCCTACTCCATTCAGGGTGGATACCAGTTCACCGGCTACTCCGTTACGCTTGCATTCGGCGACTTCAACGGCGACGGCAAGATCGATATCGCCGTGCCCTCGCAAGCCGGCAATATCGTCCTCCTGCTGGGCCACGGCGACGGCACTTTCTCAATGGGCCCCGTGATCCCGCTCTCTTTCCCCGCCGGCGCGCCCCCCGGACCGTTCGGCCCTGTAAACCTGGTGGCCGCCGACTTCAACGGCGATGGCCGCCTGGACCTCGCCGCAACCGGAACCAGTGCCGGCGGCGCCCTGAGCAGTGCCTTTGCCATCCTGCCCGGCAACGGCGACGGCACGTTTCAGCCGCCGAGCTTCATTCCCTTGCCGGCAGCCAACATCGCCGCCGCCGACCTCAATGGCGATAAAATTCCCGATCTGATCGTCACGGGTGCGGATTTCGGCACCGCGGTCCTTTTAGGGAACGGCGATGGCACCTTTGCGGCCGCGCAGCCGCTCTCCGGCCTGCCGCTGCAATCGATCGCCATTGCGGACCTGAACCACGACGGATTGCCCGACGTAGCCGGCGGCCTGCTCACCATCGGCGTGGCGGCCTTCCTGAACCTGACCACGCCTCCGCCGCCCCTCACCGTGGTTCCTTCGACCACCTTCGTCCCCGGCCCGCTCGCTGCCGATTCGTTCGCCACTGCATTCGGCCACTCGCTCACCAGCCAGACCGGCGGCGTTACCGTCACGGTCACGGATTCGGCCGGCGCCAGCCGTGCCGCTCCGCTGTTCTACGTCTCGCCCGGTCAGATCAATTTTCTGGTTCCCGCCGCGACCGCGCCCGGCGCCGCTACCGTCACGGTCAACTCCGGAACCGGCAAATTCTCCGCGCCGGTTCAGATCGCCGCACTGGCGCCCTCGCTGTTCACCGTGGGCAGCGGCATCGCCGCGGCGTACGTGATTCAGGTCGCGCCGGATGGCGGGCAGCAAACGCAGCTCGTCTTCACTTCGCAATCGGGGACCATTGCACCGCTGCCGATCCAGGTGAATACGGGCAGCCAGGTCTTCCTGATTCTTTTCGGGACGGGCTTCGATGCGATCGGCGCCGGTGCGGTCCAAGCCACCGTGCAAGGCGTCAGCGTGCCGGTGACCTACGCCGGCCCGCAGCCGCAAATCCCCGGGCTCGATCAGGTGAATCTGATGCTCCCGTCTTCGCTGGCGGGCCAGGGGCTTTCGAGTGTGGTGTTGAGCATCGACGGACTCGTGGCGAATACCGTCTACGTGACGATTCAGTAGAGGAAAGCTTACAGTTTCTTAAACAGCTTGTCGAAGGCGCTGCGCGCGTCGTCGGCGTTGCGCGGCGCGGGCGGACCCGCCTGCGCGGCGGAAGGCGGCGGCGCGGCGACGCCGTTGCTCGTGCCTTCCCGGGCGACTGTCACGCGCGGCGCGAAGAGGTTGCAGGTGTTGGCCTTATCCTTGAGCGCGATGCGCACCGGGATCGGTTTCAGGCACTGGAACCGGGTGGAGGGCTCGAAATGCGTGCATTGCTTGCAGCAGTGCAGCTCGGCATTGCACTTCGGGCAGTTGCCGTTGAAGTCGGTGCCGGGCGGCAGAGCCGTCGAGCAGTTGAAACACCGTGACGCGGCAACGTGCTGAACCAGTCGCGGCAGGCGGGGGCCGGTGACGTCGAGGGGAGGGCGCGGGCCTTGCGGCTTCGGACGGTCCTCGCGATAGCCCTTGCCGTTGCTATCGCGGTCCGAATCCATGTACCCGTGTTGCCGGTACTTGCGATCGCTGTCCATGGGGAATTCCTGTTTTTGGAGCGAAAAGTGCTTTTGTTCGAACGAACTACCGTTTCGAAATCGCCGGCGCCGCTGGATCACGCGCCACTGTGAGCATCAGGGGCTAACACTGGGCGTGGGGAAAACCGGATAAGGGGAGGCGCCGATACACCGGAAGGCGGGGTCCCCTCCGATGCCTTAAATCTATATGTACCACGAATTGGGTACGGTTTGCATCCCCCTCCAGTACCTTACTCAGATCAGCATTTTGCCCGAGCCGCATCGACGGTTCGGGCGCGGCCCGGTTATCCCACCGCGCTCCACTTCAGCAAACTCGTGCAGGGCCGCGTCAACGGATCGTCGAAATGGTTCGGGCTCACGCGCAGCGCGTAGCCGAGCCGGCCGGTCCGCTCCGGCACGATATCCTTGCCGAACACCGCCACCGAGCCCTGCTGCTCGACCGGCGGCAGCACCATCACTTCGGTCTCCTCCAGGTGCCCGTTGCTGTCGATCCGTCCCAGCACCACCTCGACCCGCACATCGTCCGGCGTGAGCCCGGCCAGATCGATCGCCGCGCGCACCGGCACCGGCTTGCCGCTTGTCACCGCGCCCGCCGGGCCGCTGCCCGCCTCGACGAAGCGCACGCGGTCCCACAGCTCGCGGATGCGCGTGTCCCATCGCGCTTTGTCCCGCACCAGGTTGTAGCCGCTCTGCCGCAGCCGCACGTGCTCGAGGTGCGCCGGCTCGTAGAGCTCCGTCATGTAGTCGTGCACCATGCGGCGGCAATCGAAGTGCGGCGTGATGTACATCAGCGATTGCTTCATGCGCCGCACCCATTCGCGCGGGGTCTGCTCGCGGCTCTCGTAGAACGTCGGCACGATCTGGTTCTCGAGCAGGTAGTAGATGGCGCTGGCGTGCAGCGGGTCCTGGTCGTCGGAATACGGTTCGCGCTCGCCGATCGCCCATCCGCCCGAATATTCGTAGGCCTCGTCGAACCAGCCGTCCAGGATGCTCAGGTTCAGCACGCCGTTGATCGCCGCCTTCATGCCGCTGGTGCCGCACGCCTCCTCGCCGCGGCGCGGATTATTCAGCCACAGGTCCACGCCCTGCACCAGCTCGCGCCCGACCTTCATGTCGTAGTCCTCGACGAACACCACGTGCTTCCATAGATCGGGATCGCGCGAGAACTGCACGATCTCGCGGATGTAGCTCTTCCCCGGCTGGTCCTTGGGATGCGCCTTGCCGGCGATCACGAGCTGCACCGGCATCTCCTTGTTCAGGAGAATGCGCTTCAGCCGCTCGACATCGCGGAACAGCAGCGTGGCGCGCTTGTACGTCGCGAAGCGGCGCGCAAAGCCGATAGTGAACGCGTTCGGGTCCAGCACTTCGCTCGCCCGCCGCACCTCCATCGCCGACGCCTGCCGCCGCACGGCGCTCGCGTGCTGGCGCTCGCGCACGAAGTTCACCAGGCGCCGCTTGCGCCGCTTGTGCACTTCGAACAGCTCTTCATCCGGGATCTCGCGCACCTGGTCCCAGATCGCCGGCTCGTTGAAGCGCTCGCGCCAATCCGGCTGCAGATACTGGTCGTAGAGCTCCGCCAGGTCGCCATTCAGCCAGCTCGGCACGTGGACGCCGTTGGTTACGGAGGTGATCGGCACTTCCCACACCGGAAGCTGCGGCCACAGGCCGTGGAACATCTCCTGCGAAACCTGCCGGTGCAGGCGGCTGACCGCATTGCGGTACGACGAGGTGTTCAGCGCCAGCACCGCCATCGAGAAGCGCTCGTCGCGGTCGTAAATATTGCGCCGCCCGAGCGCCATGAGCTGCTGAAAATCGATCCCGACCTCGGCGCAATATTCGGAGAAATAGTGGTACATCAGGCCCGGGTCGAACAGGTCGATACCGGCCGGCACCGGCGTGTGCGTGGTGAACACGTTGCTCGCCCGCGCCGCCTCGAGCGCTTCGGAAAACGACAGCCGCTCATCCCGCATGAAGAGCCGGATCTGCTCGAGCGCCAGGAATGCCGAGTGGCCTTCGTTCATGTGGAACACGGTCGGCTTCAGCCCCATGGCCGTCAGCGCGCGCATGCCGCCGATGCCCAGCACGATCTCCTGGCGGATGCGCGTATCGGTATCGCCGCCGTAGAGCGAATCGGTGATGTCGCGGTCCTGCGGCAGCACGTTTTCCGGAATGTTGGTGTCGAGCAGGTAGAGGCTGATGCGGCCCACCTCGATCTTCCACACCTGGATGTACACGCTGCCGGTCGGCAGCTTGACCGTCACCTTGAGATCCTGCCCGGCCGCGTCCTTTACCGGGATCAGGGGCAGGGTGTAGAAATCGTTGGTCGGGTAGCGCTCCTGCTGCCAGCCGTCCGGGTTGAGCATCTGCCGGAAGTATCCCTGCTGATAGAGCAGCCCGAAGCCGATCAGCGGATAGTCCTGGTCGCTCGAGGATTTCAGATGGTCGCCGGAGAGAATGCCGAGGCCGCCGGAATAGACCGGAAGGCACTCGGTGAGCCCGTATTCGGCGGAAAAATAGGCGATCAGCTTGCCATCCGGCGCGGGCGGCGTCTTCTTCACGCGGTTGTCGAACGCTTCGCACGCGGCGCGGTAGAGCGAAAGATAACGCGGGTCGCTTCCCGCCCGCTGCAGCGCCGCCTGGGAAACCCGCCCCAGCATGAGGACCGGATTGTATCCGCAATCGCGCCACAGGGCCGGATCGAGCCGGCGGAACAGGGAGCGCACCAGGGGTTCCCAACTCCACACCAGGTTGTACGCCAGCTCGGTCATACGGCTGAGCGAATCGGGCAGCGCGGGACGCACCAGGAATTCACGGATCGGCTGGATATAAAATGGCATACCGAGACAGCTTAATTTCCAATTTAGCAGATCGGCCGAAGCCGGCCTTTCCGGTACGGCCGCAACGGCGCGGCGTGGCGTCACGCGCGCCGCCGCGGCGCCAGGCAGCGGTGCGTGTCCCAGCGAACCGCCAGGCGCGCCATCGCGGAGGGAGATACCGGAACACGGCACGGCCCCGGCTCGGGCGCGCCGGCAGCCCCCGCGGCGGCGCTATCTTTCCCTGCACGATTCCGGGCCGGGATGCGTCAAACGGGATAGAATCGGTTCCATGCGCGTTGCGGCACTATTTCTCTGCCTGGCGGCTCCCGCTTTCGCGGGGGAGTTCGCCGTGCTCGCCAGCGGCGCGCGCCTCCACGCCGACCGCCACGAGGCGGAAGACGGCAAAGTGCGGTTGTACACGGGGACCGGCTTTGTCGAGATCGACGCCGCGCAGATCGCCGGCTTCGAGCCGGATGGCGCCGCGCCCGCTCCGCATCCCGCGGCAACGTCCGCATCCGCGGCATCCGCCAAACCGCAGCCGGCGCCCGCCAGGACCGCCGGCGAACTCGCCGACGCCGCCGCCGACCGCTATGGCCTGCCCCGCAAGCTGGTGCGC
Source organism: Bryobacteraceae bacterium (assembly GCA_035293845.1). Lineage (GTDB taxonomy): Bacteria > Acidobacteriota > Terriglobia > Bryobacterales > Bryobacteraceae > DATGMB01. Next base: position 7,972 of record DATGMB010000032.1, on the reverse strand, counting down.
AGTGTGATGGGCGCCGAATCGGCCGGCAATGCGCGCGCGGTTTCGCCCAAGGGCGCGCTCGGCCTGATGCAGTTGATGCCCGCGACGGCGAAACAGCTCGGCGCGAATCCGCTTGACCCGGCGCAGAACGTCGATGCCGGCGTGCGCTACCTGCGCGACCTGCTGATCCTCTACGATGGCCGCCTCTGGCACGCGCTCGCCGCCTACAACGCCGGCCCCGGCGCGGTGCAAAAGCACAATGGGAATATTCCGCCCTACCGCGAGACGCTGGATTACATTCACCGGGTGACGCGCGGCGCGGGATATTAGGCGAGGCCCGCCAGCCTCACCGGCGGGATCGGGAGCAGTTGCGGAACCGCGCTCCCGCATCCCCGAGGGTCCCGGCTATCGCGCGACGACGGGCACCAAATGGATCGAGATCCGCTTCATCTGGAACGCGAGGCGGGTGGCAAGGGCGCACAGCCGGCGGTAATCGTCATCGCTGAGGCGATCGGATTCCAGTCCGCCGATGGCTGCTTCGGCTTCCTGCAGCGCCTTTACGGCTACCCCGCAGGGCGAAGGCGGCTCCGTGGCGGTGGCGGCCCGGGCTTTGGCCGGCAACGGCGCGCGCAGTTCGCGCACGGCCTCGAGCAGCCGGGGCGCGTGTTCGGCCGCAATGGGGATGGCATCGCCAGCGTGGCGCAGCGAGCCGTCCTCGATGGCGCCGCGGATCGCGCGGTATTCCTCGGCCGAAATGCCCGTAATCTGGTGCAGCGTGAAGTACGCCGGGCCGAATTCGCGGTATTGGCGGATGATCTGATCGACGTTGGATCGGTGCATGCCGATGTGCTGCTTACAGAATCCCTCCCATGAGAGCCCGGTGCGCTTGTACGCCTTGGTCTCGCGAAGCTCGCTCAGGCACCTCGCGTCTGCCGCGGAGCAAGTGCCCGCGACGAGCGAATAGGCCTGCCGGCGGCCGATCCACGCGCCCAGCCCGACGTCCTGCGGATCGAGCGGATTCGCTTTCGTGATTTCCTGCATATGTCTCCTAAAAACGAAAAGCCGCCTGTAACAGGCGGCCTCGATTGTGTGAAATCAGTAACTTAGCGCGAAAAACCGCCTGTTGGCGCGCGGTTTTCCGTTGGCTGCGGCGGCATTCGCCCACCGCAATCGTACGATATCACGCGCGCTGGCGGCTCGCCCCGAGCGTTCCTCGTAACGCACTGAAGGCAGGGGAAATGGAAAGTTTCGATTGGCGTGAAGCCCCGCGCTACATCCGGCCCTTGATCGCCGCATCGAGCGAGATGTGGTTATCGTCCAGAATCGTCCCCATGGCGCGCTGCAACGCCGCCCTCGCCTTCACGTAGGAGCTCAGCGCCGCCACCTCGGTCGATTTCGCCTGCGCCAGCAGGCTCTCGTACTGGATCACGAAGAACGCCGTCGACGCGCCGACCTCGAACTTCGCCTGCTCCGCTTCGAGCGATTCCTGCTGCAGCTTGCGCGCCTGCTCGGCGGCCTCGTACGACGCGCGGGCGCGGCGCATGGCGATCAGCGCGTCCTCGACCTCCAGCCGCGCCTGGTTCTGCAACTGCCGCAGCCGGACCTGCGACTGCTTCACGTTCAGCTCGTCGCGCGCGAGGTCCGCTTCGGCGATGCGGTTGTGGATCGGCAGCGTCACCTGGACGCCCACGCCGTACGTCGGGTATTTGCGGGTGAAGATCTGGTCGAGCGCCGTGCCGTAGCCGCCGATGTTGCCGGGGTAGGGATTGGCCGCGAAGCCCGAGGCCGCTCCGGCCAGGCCGTTATTCTGCAGGATGCCGACCAGATCGACCTCCGGCCTGGTCAGATTGCGCGCTCCTTCGAGGCCGATCTGCGCGTTGGCGATCTGGAGCTGCGCCTGGCCCAGGTCGGGACGGTTCGCAAGCGCCTCACCGATCAGGTCCTGCATGGGGCGCACCTCGTCCTTCTCGGGGATGCTGAGGGTGTCCGTGGGGATGATGCGCGCCGCCGCGACCAGCGGGTCCTCGTTGCCGCGCCGCGTCAGCACGTTCTTGAGAATGGCTTCCTGCTCTTCGCGCAGGCCTCGGGCGTTGATCACGTCCTGGCGCGCGGAAAAGACCTGCGCGTTGGCGCGCGTCAGCTCGACCTGCGCGAGCGTGCCTTCCTCGACCTGGGCTTTGGTATCGGCAAGCAGCTTTTCCGCCGCGTTCAGCGTCTCCTGTTTCACCTGCTCATCCTGCACGAGCGCGACGAAATCGGTGTAGAGCCGCACCACGCCGTACACGGTCGAGATGAGCTGCTGCTGGAAGAGCAGGCTGCCGATGCGCTGCTCGTTGCCGGCGATGCGGATGAAGCGGCGGTTGAGGGAGGCGCCGAAGCCGCGCAGCAGCGGCTGCGTGAACGTGAGGCCGAGGCTCGATCCGGTGTACGGATTGAGCGCCGCGTTGAGCGAGTTCAGGTTCTGGTGGCTGTTATCGAAATTGAGCCCCACGGTGGCGCCGCTGGCGAAGCCCTGGCTCACGCCGGCATTGGCGATGAGACCGCTGGTCACCAGATTCGGCGTGCCGTAGGCGAAGGAGCTGGGCTGCGGCGCCGAGGTGTGGGTCCAGGTCAACTGGCCGATGAGCGAAGGATCGAAGACCGGCACGGGCGTGCCGTTCGACTGCGGCACGGTGCCCTGTACGGATAGGTTGTCCTGCGGCTCGCCAAGCACGCCGAGCTCGCTGGCATTGGTCGCGACCGAGGCGCCGGAGACCGCGCTGCCCGCGCTGGCCGCGTTGGTGACCAGCGGGCTGAGCGGCCCGCCGACGCCGAGCGGCGCTTCCGCCAGCGTGTAATTCAGGCCGCGCACCGTGCCGCCGCCCTTGGCGCGCAGCAGCTCCGCGCCGGCCACCGGGAACTGGTAGCGTTCGAGCTCGATATCGAGATTATTCTCGATCGCCAGCGCCAGCGCATCCTGCAGCGAGAGATACAGGTTCCCCGCGCGCATCAGATCCTGCACGCGCTGCGAGTTCTGCAAGTTGACCTGGGGCGGCTGGGGAAAGGCGGGGCCGGCAATCAGCAAGCCGCAGATCAACGCCGATAAACGCCGATAAAAACCACGGTTCCATCTGCGTTCCTCGGCGTTCATCGGCGGCGGGAGCAAATTCGCGGAGATCATTTCTTCTTCCCTGGAGCCATCACGGGTTTCACTCTAGCACCCTCGCGCACGCTATCGCCCGGATTCACGGCCAGGCGCTGGCCGGGCTCGACACCGCTGAGCGCTTCGAGATACTCGCCCAAGTCGCGGCCCAACTGCACGTGCGTGTAGTGTACCGCGCCATCTTCGCCGATGACCGCCACCTGCGGCCCGTCGCTGCGGACCACCAGGGTATCGGCGGGAATCACCGGCGGCGGATTCTGCCGCGGCACCGCGAGATCCACCTGAGCGTACATGCCGGGCAGCAGCGTGCCTGCGGGATTCGGCACTTCGACTTCGACGAGCAGCGTGCGGCTGGCCGGGTCGAGCGCGTTGGCGGTGCGGGTCACCGTGCCCTCGAATTTGCGGCCGGGCAGGTCGGGAATTTCGAGCGTGGCGCGCTGGCCCACGCGCACCGACTCGGCGTCCGCCTGCGGCACGTTGAGATACGTGCGGAGTCGGCCGGTCTGCGCGATGCGGTAGAGGAGCGTGCTGCCCTCGTTCACCAGCGCGCCGTTATCGATGTTGCGCACGGTAATGACGCCCGCGAACGGCGCCCGCACCGTGAGGTAGCCGAACAGATCGTGGAGGCGGTCGAGATTCGCCTGCGCCGCGGCGGCGTTGCTGCGCGCGGCGGCAACGGCCTTTTCGAGCGCCTGGACGTTGGCCTGCTGGGCTTCGTACTGCGCCTGGTAATTGTCGGCCTCCTGGTGCGAAACGGCGCCTTTGGCGAGCAGCCGGGTCCAGCGCTCGGAGGTGACGCGCGCGAGGTTGGCGTTGGCGCGGCCCTGCTGGAGCGCGGCCTCGGCCTGTTGCACGCTGCTGTTCGCCTGGTCGATGGCCGCCTGCGCCTGCTTGATCTGCTGAGCGAGCTCTGGTGCTTCGATTTCCGCCAGCACCTGGCCGGCGGCGACGCGGTCCCCGATATCCGCATAGCGCTTGCGGATGTAGCCCGTGGCGCGCGCCAGCACCGGCGCTTCCGTGACCGCCTGGATGTTGCCCGGCAGCACCAGGCTGCTCGAGGCCGCGGAGCGCTCCACGAGCTGCACGTTCACCACCGGCAGGCTCTGCTGATCGGCGCGCGATTCGGCGGCCAGCACCTGCTCGCGGCGCTGGCGCGGCAAATAGCCGAGGAAATAGCCGGCCAGAGCCAGCGCGGCAACGAGCAGCAGCACGGTCAACAGCGTGCCGGCGGAGGGGCCGCGCGGCGCGGCATCGGCGCCGTGGCCGGATCCGTGCGAAGCTCCGGCCCCGGCGGCGGCGAGCTGGCGTTTGAGCGATTCGATTTCCGCGCGCAATTGTTCTTCGGTCTGGGCTTCCTGGCGGTTCATGGGGGTCATGGCAGGTCCTCGCGTAGCATCTCTTCGCGCAAGTACTCGTGTTCTTCCTCGATAATTCTGCGCTCGTGATCGACCGGCGGTTTGGTGCGCAGGAGGCTATAGACCAGCGGCACCACGAACAGCGTCGTCACGGTGGCGAGCAGCAGGCCGCCGATCACCGCGCGGCCGAGCGGCGCGTTCTGCTCGCCGCCCTCGCCCATGCCGAGCGCCATCGGCAGCATGCCGATGATCATCGCGCTGGCCGTCATCAACACCGGGCGGATGCGGGTGTGGCCGGCCGCGAGCGCGGCCGAGCGCGCGTCCATGCCTTCGGCGCGCTGATCGTTGGCGAATACGACCATGAGGATGCTGTTCGCCGTGGCGACACCGATGCACATGATCGCGCCCATCAGAGACGGCACGCTGAACGTGGTCTGCGTCAGGAAGAGCATCCAGACGATGCCCGCCATCGCGCCCGGCAGCGCCATCAGAATGATGAACGGATCGAGCCAGGACTGGAAATTCACGGCCATGAGGAGATAGACCAGGACGACCGCGAACGCCATGCCGAGTCCCAGCCGGTAGAACGAACTCTGCATGGTACGCACCTGCCCGCGCACATCGAGCGTGGTGCCGCGCGGCAGATTCTTCGACATGCGGCCGACGATCTTCTCGACTTCGCCGCCGACGCCGCCGAGATCGCGCCGGTCCAGGTTGGCGTAGATGTCGTAGACCGGCTGCACGTTGTAGTGGTTGATGATCTCGGGCGCCACGTCGCGCCGCACGCTGGCGAGATTGGCGAGCAGTTGCGGCCCGGCGGCGGCCGCGCCAGGATTGCCGTAGGCGATCGAGTTCTGGCTGGGGCCGGCGCCGGTCGAGGATTCGCCGGCATTGGCGACGCCGGCGAGCGAAGTGGGCGTCGTGGTGTTGACGGCCGTGAACGGCGCCGCGATCGGCGTGTGCAGCAGCGCGCTCATGGAATCCAGCCGGTACTGCGGCGTCTGTACGGTGACGAAGTAGCTGACGCCGGTGCGGAAATCGAGCCACTGCGTCGGCGCGATCTGGCCGCTGCCGCTGAGCGAGATCAACAGGCTGTTGCTCACGTCGCGCTGGGTGAGGCCGACCTGGCCGGCCTTGGCGCGGTCCACATCGACATCGATCTGCGGCCAGTCGACCACCTGGTGGATGTGCACGTCGGCCGCTCCGGGAATGCGCGCGATTTCGCGCTCGAGCTGCTGCGCGATCTGGTAATTGGCGGCGGCGTTGCGGCCCACCACCTGCACGTCGATCGGCGCGGGCAGTCCGAAATTGAGGATCTGGTTGGTGATGTTGGCCGCCTCGAAGAAGAACGTCATGTCCGGGAAGCGCTCGTGCAGGCGCTTGCGCAGGCGCTGGATGTAGTCCGCTGTGCCGCCGTGCTCGCCTTCCTTGAGCGAGATGAGGATGTCGCCGTCGCCGGTGCCGATGGTCGGGCTATCGCCGAACGCCAGGTTGAAGCCGCCGTTGGGAATGCCGATATTGTCGATGACGGTATCGATTTCGCGCGGTGGGATGACTTCGCGGATGGCGTCCTCGATCGCGGCGAAGCGCAGCTCGGTCTCTTCGAGGCGGGTGCCCGCGGGAGCGCGCGCGTGCAGGCGCATCTGGCCGCTATCGACGGTCGGGAAGAAATCGCGCCCGATGAATACCGCGAGGAACATCGAGGCGAAGATGAAAACCCCGAAGCCGGCGAGCACCGGCGCGCGGTGGTCCAGGCACCAGTGCAGCAGTGAGGTATAAGAGGAGCGCATCAGCTCGAAGCGCCGGTTAAAGAGGTAGTGGACGCGCCAGATGAAGCCCTTGCCGCCGGCAGTTTCGCCATGCTCGCCGGCCGCGTAGAGCGCCACTTCCGGCTTGAGCATGTAGTGCACCATGGTGGGGATGAGGGTCCGGGAGAGCAGGTAGGACGCCATCATCGCGAACACCACGGCCATGGCGAGCGGCGTGAACAGGTACTTGGCCGCGCCGGTCAGCAGCAGCACCGGGACGAAGACGATGCAGATCGAAAGCGTCGAAACGAACGCCGGAGCCGCGATCTGCTGCGCGCCATCGAGCACCGCGCGCACCAGCGGCTTCTTCATCGCCATATTGCGGTGCGTGTTCTCGATTTCGACGGTGGCATCGTCGACCAGGATGCCGACCGCCAGCGCCAAGCCGCCGAGCGTCATCACGTTGATCGTCTGGCCCATCAGGCTGAGGACAATCAGCGATACCAGGATGGAAAGCGGGATCGAGATGCAGACGATCACCGTGCTGCGCCAGCTTCCGAGGAACATCAGGATCATCAGGCCGGTGAGGAACGCGGCCATCACGGCCTCGCGCACCACGCCCGCGATGGCCGCGCGCACGAACAGGGATTGGTCGAAGAGCTGCCGCACGTGCAGCGAGGGCGGCAGGCCGGCCAGGATCTTGGGCAGCGCGGCTTTCACGCGGTTGACCACCGCCAGCGTGGAGGCCTGGCCGCTGCGCAGGATGGTGAGCAGCGCGCCGCGCGTGCCGTTGGTGCGCACGATGCTGGTCTGCACGTTGAAGCCGTCGTGCACCTGCGCCACATCGCGCAGGTAGACCGTGGCGCCGTTGACGACCTTCACGGGCAGCGCGTTCATCTGGTCGAGGATGCGCGGGCTGCTGTTGATCTGGACGGTGTAATCCTTATCGGCGATCTTCATATCGCCGGCCGGCAGGATGAGGTTCTGGTTGCCGAGCGCGGTCGAAACATCGGCCGGCGCGAGTCCCTTGGCGAAGAGCTGGCTGGGGTTGAGGTCGACCATCACGGCGCGGAACTTGCCGCCGTAGGGCAGCGGCACGGCTGCGCCCTGGATGGTCGCAAGCTGGGTGCGGATGAAGTTCTGCCCCATATCGAACAGCTCCTGCTCGCTCATGGCGGAGCTTTCCAGGCCGAGCTGCAGGATGGGGACGCTCGACGCGTCGTACTTGATGATGCTGGGCGGCGTGGTGCCGGGCGGGAAGATTTTGAGCAGCGTCTGCGCGATGGCGGTCACCTGCGAGAGCGCCACTTCGATTTTCGCGTTCGGCTGGAAGTACACGCGGGTGACGGAAACGCCGCTGTAGGATTGCGATTCGATGTGCTCGATATCGTTGACGGTGGTGGTCATGGCGCGCTCGAAAATGGTCACCATGCGCTTTTCCATTTCCTCGGCGGAGAGGCCGGAATAGTTCCAGACGATGCTGACGACCGGGATATCGATATACGGGAAGATGTCCACCGGCATCGTGACGATGGCGCTCACACCGAGAATGGCGATGAGCAGGGCCATGACGACGAAGGTATACGGACGCCTAAGGGCTAATCTTACGATCCACATGGGTGCACTTCCGGCTGGAAACAGGCGCGCCGGGTCGAAGGCTTTATAGCACTATGATATGCCGAAGGCCTGTCAATTTGGATGACACCGCGGGGTCGGTGGATGATGGCTCTTTAGAGCTACGGCGCGTG
>DATGMB010000031.1:0-9535 GCA_035293845.1 Bryobacteraceae bacterium | reverse complement strand
TGTCGAGATCGCGCACGATGCCGGCCACCGGCAGCATGGTGCGGGTTGCGGCTGTGCAGCCGGTCCACAGCGGCTTACCAATGGCTTCCTGGCCGGGCCAGAAGGCGCGCGCCATGGATTCATTGACCAGCAGGCCCGGAGCATCGGTGAATCCGGCGCCGCGTAGGATGGGGATCTGCATCAGGGCGAAATAATTCGGCTCGACCACGTTCTGGTTGACGCGGCGCGGCGGCGCATCCGCTGCCGGCGTGGCACAGGCGCCGCTTATGGTCCCGAGCGGAACACGGGCGAGCGTGGCATCTTCGATACCGGGGACGGCTCGGGCGCGGGCGAGGAGAGCCGCCAGGCGGTCGTGCCGGTCGGAAAAGTTCACAACCATCCGGCGGTCCGTGGCGAAGCCGGGGTCGGTGTGAAGGGCGTGGTCGAGGCCGCGCAGCAGCAGGGCGGTGGCAATCAGGAGAGTCAGGGAGAAGGTGACTTGGGCGATGGAGTAAATCTGGCGCCACCGCACGGCCCTTACCCGGCCGGAAGCGATGGCGAAGACCGCCGCCGCCACCATCGATACTGCGGTCAGGGAGGCACCGACGCGCCAATCGAGGCCAAACTGCAGACCGCGCAGGGCTTCTTCGGGAATCGACGGCAGCGCGATCTCAAGAGCGCGGCCGATCCAGTGGCCCGCAGCGAGCCCGATGACCTCTCCGCCCGCCGAAAGGATCAGGCTCTCCACCAGGCGCGCGCGGAATAACCGCCAGCGAGTGGCGCCGAGACCGTGGCGGATGGCGAGTTCCCGCTGGCGCACCGCAGCGCGCGAAAGCAGGAGGTTGGCCACGTTCAGACAGGCAATGAGCAGCACGGCGGCGCACACGAAGCTCATCATGCGGGCCAGCGGCGCCAGACGGCGCACACCGCCCTGGAACGCGAGGCCGGTAAAGGGCTGAATGGTAGCCGGATAGGGCGCACGCGGGTCGTGGGGATCGGAACGCAGGCGCGCGTCGATTACGCGGAATTCAGCGGCGGCGGAGTCCAGCGTGGCGCGGGGTTGAAGGCGCCCCAGGAGAGCCATCGGAGCATCCCGCCGGCCCGTTACCGCGGCCATGGGGAACCAGTAGTCAATGGCAAATGGCGGGAAGGCGCCTTCGAAGCCGGAAGGGGCGATGCCGACGATACGCAACTGCCCGGCGCCGGTTCGCAGAACGGAGCCGACCGCCGCCGGATCGGCGTTCATGTGTGATTTCCAGAAGCGGTAACTGATTACCACACTCGGAGACGCCGCGGGCGAATCGTCCTCTGGCGTGAACCACCGTCCGGCGGCGGTGCCCACGCGAAGCACGTGAGCAAAGTTGGCTGACACCATTTCCGCTACAGCGTGCATACGGAGGTTGCCGATGCTGATCTCGTCCGAGAACAGGGTGCCCCAGCCGGCGGTTTGCATGCTGCGCAGGCTGCCCCGGAAATCGACGAATTCCCTCCAGTAGCACAGCGCATTCTTTTCACGCTCGATCTTGACTAGCCGGTCGGCCTCCGGCACAGGCAGCCTGCGGAAGTAGATGCTGTCGAGCAGACTGAACAACGTGGTGTTGACGCCCATCGCCAGCGCCAGGCAGAACATCGCCGTGAGCGCGTAGCCGGGGCTGCGGCGGATGGTGCGGAGCGCGTGGGTGAAATCCTGGCCGAGGCCGGGCAGCATCCGCCGGTGCGGGGAAACACGCACGGCGGCGCAGCTCAGCGCCTGCCTCCAGTACCAAAGCCTCCCGCCGCCGCGCGCGGCGAACTGCTCGCGGAGATCGCCCGCGACGGCATCGGCATCGCGCCCGCCCACCAGCCACCGCAGCAGCGCCTCAGCCATTCGGGGAGGATTCTCAGCCACCGGATTCTCCTTTCCACTTGATGCCGTGCCACATGCGATCGAGCGCCGCCTTCGATTCCGCCAGCGCCGCCATGCCTGCCGGCAGCACCTGGAAATACCGCTTCGACCGCCCGCCCCGCTGCGGCGTCGGATCGGCAAACCAGGAGTGCACCAGGCCCTTCGCCTCCAGCCGGTCGAGCGTCGCATACAGCGCGCCCACCGTAACGCGCCGCCGCGCGCGCTTCTCGATTTCCGCGAGGACCGGGACGCCATAGGCCTTATCGCCCAAGCGCAGAATCGCCAGCAGCACGATCTGCTCGAATTCGCCGAGGTGGACGGGCGGCATTTGTTCTGCATTATAGATCAAATGGACGCCCCGACGGTAGCGGGAGGGTAGGCGGTACGGCGCGCTGTTAAAATTGAAGCACCCATGCCCACCCAGGCCCGCACCGCAGGCGCCAAACAGTTCTTTTCGCGCGGCGGCACGCTGTCCAAATGGCATCCCAATTACGAGTTCCGGCCGGGGCAGGTCGAGATGGCGGAAGCGGTGGAAGCGGCGCTCGCGGACAAGCGCCACCTGATCGTCGAAGCGGGCACGGGCACGGGCAAGACGCTGGCTTACCTGGTCCCGGCGCTGCTCTCCGGCAAGCGGATCATCGTTTCCACCGGCACCAAAAACCTGCAGGAACAGCTCTTCTTTAAGGACGTTCCGTTTCTGCAGCAGCACTTTTCGCGCCCGCTCAAGGTCTGCTACATGAAAGGCCGCAGCAACTACGCCTGCCGGCAGAAGATCTATGACGCGGACCAGAACGCGGTGCTGGCTGGACTCGAAGAAGTGGCCGACTTCCAGATCATCCGCGAGTGGGAAAAGACCACCGAATTCGGTGACCGCGCGGAAATCAAAACGCTGCCCGAGGGCAGCAGCGCATGGGCCAAAATCGACGCGCGCAGCGACCTCTGCACCGGCCAGAAGTGCCCCAACTTCGAGCGCTGCTTCATCACCCTGATGCACCAGCGCGCGATGGAAAGCGACATCGTCATCGTCAATCACCACCTGTTTTTCGCCGATCTCGCGCTGCGCGACGAGAACGGCGAGGGCGGCATCCTGCCCGATTATCACGCGGTGGTGTTCGACGAAGCGCACGAGATCGAAGACGTCGCCGGGCAATATTTCGGCGTCTCGATCAGCAACTACCGGTTTCAGGAGCTGCGGCGCGATATTGCCGTCATCGGCCGCATGAAAAAGTTCGGCACGCCGGAGCTGGACCGCATCCTGGAACGGCTCGAGGAGTTGAGCAACCAGTTCTTCACCCTGTTCGGCGAGGCGGAGCGGCGCGTCGCGTTCACCGGCCGCGACGCGTTCCGCGAGGACAACGAAGAGATCTACACCGACCTGCTCGCCGCGCTGGACCTGGTCGGCTCGCATCTGAAGCTGATCCAGAATCCGCCCGAGGAAATCGTGCCGCTCTTCCGCCGCACGGGCGAGCTGCGCATGGGGCTGCAATTCCTGCTCGAAGAGGAGGACGAGCGCTACGTCTATTGGCTCGAGAAACGCGGCCGCGGCGTGTTCCTGCAGGCCACGCCGATCGAAGTATCGAACATCCTCTGCGAGCGGCTGTTCTCGAAGCTGGAGACGGTAGTCCTCACGTCGGCGACGCTGGCCGTGGCGGGCGGCTTCGAATACGCCGAGAAGCGGCTTGGCCTCCAGGGCGCGCGCACGCTGGTGGTGCCGGGGCACTACGATTACCAGAAGCAATCGCTGCTCTACATTCCTCAGCACCTGCCGGACCCGCGCAGCCCGGCATTCTCCAAGGCGGCGGCGGAGGAGGTGGCGCGCATCCTGCGGCATAGCCGCGGGCGCGCGTTCGTGCTTTTCACCAGCTACCAGCAGATGCGCCTGGTGTACGACCGCGTTTCGCTCGAAATCGAATACCCCACGCTGCTGCAGGGCACCGGCCCGCGCTCGGCGCTGCTCGAAGAGTTCCGCGAGACGCCCAACTGCGTGCTCTTCGCAACATCCTCGTTCTGGCAGGGCGTGGACGTGCCGGGCGAACAGTTGAGCTGCGTTATCATAGATAAGCTGCCGTTTGCGGTGCCCAATGATCCGGTGGTCAATGCGCGGATCGAGAACATCCGCCGGGCGGGCGGCAATCCGTTCTACGATTACCAGATTCCGCAGGCGGCCATCGCCCTGAAACAGGGATTCGGCCGGCTGATTCGCGCCAAATCGGATCGCGGCGTGCTGGTGCTGCTGGATAACCGCATCACGAAGCAACGATACGGCCAGGTATTTTTCGACAGCCTCCCGGACTACGGTTTCACCACCCGGCTGGCGGACGTGGAGAAATTTTTCGATGTTTGAAGTGACGATCGAGGAGACCTTTGCCGCCGGCCACGCGCTGCGCAACTACCATGGCAAGTGCGAGAACGTTCACGGCCACAACTACCGCTGCCAGGTGATGGTGGAAGGCACGGAGCTCGACGACATCGGCCTGCTCGTGGATTTCGTGGAGCTGAAGAAGACCGTCCACGCCGTTCTCGACCGCCTCGACCACCAATGGCTGAACGAATTTCCCCCGTTCGACAAGCTGAACCCCTCGGCCGAGAACATCGCAAAGTATATCTACGACGAAGTCTCGGCCGGCCTCAAGCCGCGCGCCGGCGTGAAGCTGGGGTGGGTGAAGCTGTGGGAGACGGATACGGCGAGCGCCGTGTACCGGCCGTAGGGTTATGCTATGGGAATGACGGAAATCAGTTCCCGTATCACGATCGATCCGGAGCAATGCGGCGGACGCCCCTGCATCCGTGGAATGCGCGTGCGGGTCACCGATGTGCTGGATCTGCTCGCGGCGGGACTGACCACGGATGAGGTTTTGCAGGAACTCCCTTACCTGGAGCCTGAGGATATCCATGCCGTGCTCCAGTACGCGGCGCGCCAGTTGGATCGTCCAGTGCTTGTCGCCAGATGACGGTCTGGATCGATGCAGCAACTTTCGCCGGCGTTGGCCCGGTGGTTGCGTGAGGGGTTCGGAGTCGAAGCGGAGCACGTCCAGAGTCTTGGACTCATTCCAGCGAAGGATTTGGCGATCTTTCACGCGGCGCGGGCTGCGGGAGCCCTGGTGCTGACGAAGGATCGCGACTTTGCCGATATGGTCGACCGCCTGGGAACCCCACCACAGATCCTCTGGATCACGGCCGGCAACACGTCCAGGTCGGAAATGAAGCGAATTTTGACAGCTACTTTCAGTCGGGCACTCGAACTTGCGGCAGCAGGGGAGCCAGTCATCGAGATCAAGGGTTAATATCGGAGCACTCGAGCGGCCAAGCGCGCCAGCAGGGCTGTAACCCGATTGGACTGCGATCTTCGTCTCGTCATGCGAGTGCGCCGCCAAGTTTCTGGCCTTATTGAGTCTCTCCGCAGCACGCACCCATCGCCCGCTCGGCACTTAGCTCCTGACCTGGATCGCGACCGTATCTAGTGGAAACGCGCCATGGCCGGGCAGTGCCATTTATCACCAATACGGGATTGACATTCATCCGCTACTTATGCCTTAATATGCGCAAGTACCGCACGTCCTGGCGCTGTCCGGACCGTTGCGGGTAAGCCGCCGTAACTTGAATCGTCTCAACGATTCTCGGACGGTCACCGGACTTTACGTCATGCGAAGATTAGCACTCCACGTCGCACTGCTCTGCGGTTCCGCCTGGGCCGCGACATACAGCCCCACCTCGACCGGCGTTAACATCTGGAATGTTCCAGAGGTGTCACGAGTGTGCGGTTCTTTATCGGAATGAGCACTCCGCTCCTGATGCCAGCAACGTATTTCGGGACCACCTATTACAGCAACCCCGACATTTCAGATAATGGGTACAGTCATCCTTGGCTGTGGGATCAGAGTTCGAACACACCGTATGTCGACGGGAACTGGCTGAACAACCTCCAGTCCTTCTTCGCGGACGCGACCGGCAACGGCCTTTCAGCGGTCCTCACTTTGTCCTTCACGCCGGCGAGCGGCTTTCTTGCCAGTACCATTTCTGAATGCACCGGCCAAAAGGGCCTGCTCAAATTCCTGCCTTGGCTGCCCTATGGCCATACCGCTGCAGGCGACGAGGACTGCAAGGATATAAACGACGCCTACAAGACCTGGGCCGCCGCGAACCCATACTTCCAGAAGTGGGGGGGGTGGGGACCATTTCAATCACTATTCTCCAGCATTGTACTGAGAGCCCGCCAGACCAATATCCAAATCAATGAGGTCGACATCGAGCAGGAACGCAACCTCGTTTCGTACACCGTGGAAGCACGCCTGATCTACGATAATATTTCGAGTTTTGACGTGCTTGGATACATCCGGAGCGCACTTCAGGGCCAGTCCTACAACTCCACCGTTGCCACCTTTTCGACTATCCCGCAATTCCCGGATGCCGACACGGGATTCAACAACGCAAATCTTATCGACTGCGGCTCAATCTACGGTGACTCCGCAATGCTGTTCAACACCTCCTCACTGCTCGGCGCAATCGGGGGGGCCGCCAACGGCGGCTTGTTCGGTTGGCCCATGAATCAGGGTGTCATCCACAACATGTTGTGCAATCAACCCGGAATCACCAGTACGGGAGGGATGGAGTCACTCCCCCCAGGTGTCGGTTACTCTGCGCCGTCAGTCGTTGACGTGCACGCGTATCCCTGCATAACGTTCACGGGCGAGTACACCACTTGCAACAACTCATTGGACCCGACGAACACCGCCGAGACATTCTACAGTGACGTCTGGAGCTTGATGACGTATAGAGGCGTCGCATCTGGCCTGGCCTCCTTCGGCGAATCGTCGTTCATCGACTACAACTGCGACCCGGGTGGGCTGCCGCCGAGTGACACGGGAGCGCAGTGGGCGGTGAACGGGTACAAGATCAGCAGTCTGTACTCAAATCATGCAGCCGGAACGGCATTTCTGCCATTCAACAATGTCGAGAACTCGTGTTACAGCAATCCCATCAATATCTCTGGATCGGCGTATAACCCGTTTAACTAATCCTGGAGTTAACCTTATGAATGGGAGAGCAAGCGGAGGCGACCAATGATAGTATCCAAAGGAATCGTATTAGCCGCGGCAATCGCCATACTGGCCGCCGCAGCCGGGGCACAGGGCGGCAGCATCACAGGGATCGTGCAAGATAGCACTGGCAAGCCGCTTAGCGGGGTCACAGTCGTCTACCGAAGCCTACAGGGGACGCAACTGGGAGCTAATGGCCGTCGCACTGCGCTCCCGCCGGAGATCAACTCCTCCACGGTAACGAGCGACACCGGGGCCTTTCAGGTCTCGGGACTTCCGGCGGGACAATATTATTTATGCTCGTTGGCCGCTGCACCGGGTCAGCTGCCCTCGTGCAGCTATGGGCCAAGGCCCGTGATCGTTTCGGTCGGCCCGAGTGGCACCGCGAGCGTCACGCTAATAAACGTGATTGGCTCAATCATTCGGATCCACGTTACGGACAAAGCGGGCGCTATTGCGGCAGGTCAGCCTTTCGTGCTTGGCTGCAGGGCAGCCGATGGCAGCTTCGAGTTCGCGAAATTCGCTGGCCAGTCAAGTGGGACACTGACGTACGAGCTCACGATACCCAACGACCGGGTATCGCGATTGGTGGTCGACACCAACCGCGTGGTGACAGATTCCTCTGGGACCACGGTGCCACTCCGGCAGCCTTGGATCACTTTACCAACCGGTGCAGCGCCGTCCGACATTAGTCTGGTCGTTGAGTGAGGATTTCGGCAGGAGTCCTATTCTATGCGCCTACGTGCCACCCTGTTCTTCGCGCTTGCGCTTTGCGGTAACGGCCAGACCGGGCCCAGCGTGACCGGTGCTGGTTACACCTTCCCGATCGCGCCCGCTATAGCACCAGGCCAGATTATCCGGATTCAGGCAACCGGCTTGAAGACCGTACTGTCCCCGAGCTTCCAGCAGGCCACGTCGATCCCCTTGCCCGCAGTGCTGGCTGGCATCTCCGTAACAGTGAACCAGTCGATTAGGCAAACCGCCCAAGGCGCCGCGACGCCGGTCTCGTATCAGGCTCCTTTGCTCTCACTCAACCAGGTTAGCCTGTGTCCCAGTACCAGCACCAACGTTCCCGGCTGCCTCGCAACCTTTATCACGGCGCAGATGCCGTACGAATTGGAGGTTGGTCTTCCATCTCCACCATTCGTCGACACGGAGATCGTCGTCTCTGAAAATGGGAGCGCGGGCAATGCATTTAGGGTTGGCGCTCAGATGGACCGGATCCACGTGGTGACCACATGCGAAGACCAGCCCACGCAGACCGGTTGTCCTCCCATCGTTGCCCACGCGGACGGGACGCTTGTCTCGGCGAGTTCCCCGGGTAAGCCGGGGGAGATCATAGTTATCTACGCGTGGGGGGTGGGGCCGACAACGCCCCAGGTGAAGACTGGCGAGGCCAGTCCCATACCCGCAGCGGTAGTGACAATCCCTGGTTTTGCATCCGGCCTTTTAGTTGGATTCGACTTTCGCCCCAATGGCGCTCCATCCAGGTACTTTCCGGAGCCTGTCTTTGCAATGGCTTATCTGACCCCAGGATTCGTAGGATTGTACCAAGTGAATGTACAGCTCCCCGCCACTTTTCCTGCCGTCCCTGCGTGTAGTGCGGCGATACAATCAAACCTCACGGTTAATTTGGCCGGCATGTCCTCGTTCGACGGAGCAGCGATTTGTGTACAAGGGGTCGGGTGATTCCCAGGGCCGCCACGTCGGTTCCGAAAGCCGCAAAGTGCGACACACGGGCCGCCATGACCTCCACCGTGTCACTTGACAGGGGAGGGTGGCCGCCCGGCTCTACGCCTACGGTCCCGATTCGGAACGCGTCCTCGAACCCTTGCGCATGCAAGTCCGCATGGATAAGCCCGCGCGCTGTGGCCCCGCTCGGTCATTGAGGCGCAGGATCTTGTCACGGCGGAAGTGGGCCTCAGCGGAACCGCCAGCGAGGGATATCGCCGCGCCCTGGAGACCGCCGCCGGCGTCGACGAAGCCAGCGGCAATGTCGATGCTGCTTTTCCGCTAATGCGCCGCGAAGTGGAAATCGGCGACCGGTGTCAACGAGCGAGCCTGTATCCGAGCGAATGCGGCATCGGCTTTCGCGGATGGGGCGGTTCGATGAGGCCGAGCAACTGGCTGAAGACGCCGCGGCGCTCGACCAGACCTTCGCACCGCATCTCGAAGCAATTCGCCGGATGAAGGCCGGTAACACTGCCGCGGGCTGGATATCGTGTGGTTTCGGCGGAGGCGCCGCCCAATAGCGGAACATCATGCGGGCCGGGTGCCCGGCCCGCACGGAGGACCGTTGGCGCTCTACCGCCCGTAGTAGGCGGCGTTGCGCGGGGTGAAGTTTTGCCACTTCTCCGGGAGGTCATCCAGGGCGAAAATGGCGGAAACGGGGCAGACGGGAACGCAGGCGCCGCAGTCGATGCACTCCACCGGGTCGATATACAGCATCTCTTCGGTCGCGTGGTTGGGCTCGTCTTTCTTCGGGTGGATGCAATCGACCGGGCAGGCGTCGACGCATGCAGTGTCTTTCGTCCCAATGCAGGGCTCTGCTATAACGTATGCCATTGCTGTTGTTTTCCCAGACACATATAGATAACACAGCCGCTGTGCAAATACAATTGAGTCAGTTGCGAAC
>DATGMB010000030.1:0-15310 GCA_035293845.1 Bryobacteraceae bacterium | reverse complement strand
GCGGCGCTCTCCGACCAGATCGGGCTTCCGCTGGTCACGATCGACGGTCCGCCGCCCTCGGCGCCGGAGATCGACAGCCTCTCGCACCGATTTCTGCGGCAGGCGCGAGCGTTCCCGATCGCCATCGCCGATTCCACCCTCACGCTCGGCATGGCCGACCCGCTCGATTTCGAGACCATCGCCGCGGTGCGCAACTTCTCCGGCTTCGACGTGCGCCCGGTGCTGGTCGCCGAGCAGGAAGTGGTCGACGCGATCGAAAAGCACTACGGCGAGGCCGATTCCGGCGCGCTGGCCACCGAGGGACTCGATACCGACGCTATCGCCGATCTCGAACACCTGCGCGATATGGCCAGCGAGGCGCCGGTCATCCGCCTGGTGAACGCGATGATCGCCTCGGCCATCGAGATGCGCGCCAGCGACATCCACATCGAGCCATTTGAGAAAGAATTCCGGGTGCGCTTCCGCATCGACGGCGTCCTCTATAACCAGGAAGCGCCGCCGCGCGAGCTGAAAGCCGCGGTGATCAGCCGCCTCAAGCTGATGGCGAAGCTGAATATTGCCGAGCGGCGCCTGCCGCAGGACGGCCGCATCAAGCTGAAACTGCTGGGCCGCGAGGTCGACCTGCGCGTTTCCACGCTGCCGACGCTTTACGGCGAAAGCCTGGTGATGCGCCTGCTCGACCGTTCCACCGGCGACCTCTACGACCTGCGCCGGCTCGGCTTCGACGACCGGATGCTGGCCCAGATGGAGCACTTCACGAGCCTGCCCTACGGCATGTTCCTGGTGACCGGGCCTACGGGCAGCGGCAAGTCCACGACGCTTTATTCGGCTCTCAAGCGCATCAATCTGCCGGACAAGAAGATCATCACGATCGAGGATCCGGTAGAGTACCAGATGGACGGCATCAACCAGTTGCACGTGAACCCGCAAATCGGGCTGACGTTCGCGGCCGGGCTGCGCCACATCGTGCGCCAGGACCCGGACGTGATCATGGTCGGGGAAATCCGCGACCGCGAAACCGCGGATATCGCGATCCGTGCGGCCCTCACCGGCCACCTGGTATTTTCGACCCTGCACACCAACGATGCGCCGAGCGCCATTACGCGACTCACCGATATGGGCGTGGAGAATTACCTGCTCAGCTCGTCGATCGTCGCCGTGCTCGCGCAGCGGCTGGTGCGCGTGATCTGCCCGGCGTGCAAGACGGCGGCCGGCCACGCGCTCGCTCCGGATGGCGAGCTGATCGAGGTTTTCCGCGGCGCCGGGTGCTCCGAATGCGGCGGCCGCGGTTATGTTTCGCGGGTCGGCATTTTCGAGATGATGCCCGTGACCGACGATATGCGCAAGCTGATCGTGAGCAATGCCGATGCGTCTGTCCTGACCCAGGCCGCCCGCCGCAACGGCATGCGGAACCTGCGCGAGGACGGCTGGCTCAAGGTGCGGGATGGCGTGACGACCGTGCAAGAGGTGATGCGTGTCACGCAGGAGCTGTAGGATGCGAGGGCTGGGGATTGGGGGTTGGGGATTGGGGAGCGGCAGTGCGGCGCTTGCCGAGGCGGCATAAATGGCCACGACCTTCTTTTTCCGCGCCGTCGCCTCGGACGGCAAGATCCGCACAGGATCGCTCACGGGCGAAAACGAGAAGCTGATTGCGCGGGAACTGCGCAAGCAGGGGCTCACGCCGGTCTATGTCGGGGTCGCTCCCAAGGGCAGCTCGATCGAGATCAAGCTGCCGACCTTCGGCAAGTCGGGGCGCCGGCGCGACGTGCTCTTCTTCACCCAGGAGCTTTCGACGCTGCTCAATTCCGGCGTCCCGCTCGACCGCGCGCTCTCCATCACGGCCGAGATCACGGTTCGGCCCTCGTTCCGCTTCGTCGTTCTCGATGTGCTGCGCGTCCTTAAGGGTGGCAAGTCGATGGCGGACAGCCTGGCCACCCACCCGGAATACTTCGGCGACCTTTACGTGAACATGGTCCGCGCCGGCGAAGCCTCGGGCGCGCTGGCGGTCATCTTCGAGCGCCTCGCCGAATTCGAGCGCACGCGCGATGACCTGCGCAATTACATCATCTCCTCGATGGTGTACCCGGCGCTGCTGGCCTGCGTGGGCATGGCCTCAATCCTCCTGCTCCTCACCTTCGTGGTGCCGCGCTTCGCTTCGATCTTCAATGACACCACGATGAAGATCCCCACGCCCACCAAGATCATGCTGCAGGTCTCGAACGTGATTCGCGCCTGGTGGTGGGTGGGGGCGGGAGCGTTGGCCGCTTTCGCCGCCGCATGGCGCGGCTATACCGCGACGAAGCAGGGCCGCTTCTGGTGGGACGGGTTCCGGCTGAAAACTCCGCTGCTCGGCCCCGCGCTGCTCAAAGCCGAAACCGCGCGTTTCGCGCGCGCCATGGCGACGCTGGTGGCGAACACCGTGCCGCTGGTGCAATCGATTGCAATCGCCGGCGCGACGCTCAACAACTGCACGATTGCAGCGGCGCTCGAGGGCGTGGCGCAGGGGGTCAAGCGCGGCGAGGGAATCGCCAGCCCGTTGCGCAAGGCCGGCGTGTTCCCGCCGCTTGCCGCGCACCTCCTCACCGTCGGCGAGGAGACCGGCCGGCTCGACCACATGTTCGCCCGCATGGCCGATATCTACGAAGCTGATACCCGCGCCGCCATCCGGCGCTTCACCGCCCTGTTCGAGCCCCTGATCATCCTGACCATGGGGATTGTGGTAGGCTCTCTGATCCTGAGCATGCTGCTGGCGATTACCAGCATCAACGACGTGCAAATATGAGCAAACGAAGAATCCTCCGACGCCGCGAGGCCGGCGTCACCCTGATCGAAATGCTGGTGGTGGTCGCCATCATCGGCCTGTTTGTGGCCATCGTGGCGCCGAACATGTTCAAGCAGGCGGATAAGGCGCGCATTACCGCTGCGCACGACCAGATCCGCAGCTTCATGACCGCGCTCGGCTCCTACAAGCTGGATACCGGCGTCTTCCCGACGACCGAGCAGGGGCTTGCAGCGCTCCGGGTGAAGCCTTCCGATGACATCAATGGCTGGAACGGGCCATACATGCCGCAGGAAATTCCCAAGGACCCCTGGGGCCACGACTATGTTTATAAGTACCCGGGCGACCACGGCGACGAGCCGGACATCATCTCTTACGGAGCCGACGGCCAACCCGGCGGCGAAGGCATCAATGCCGACGTCCTCAGTTGGAAGAACCAGTAGGGCGAGCGCCCGGGGCGGACGCTCGGGCGTGACCCTGATCGAGATGCTGGTGGTCGTCGCGATCGTCGGAATCATCGCGTCGATCACGGCGCCTTCGGTCGCAGCGGGGCTCGATGCGGTGCGCATGGCCTCCGCCACCGAATCCGTGGCGGCGTTCCTCAACGCCGCGGTGAACCGGGCCGAGCGGCGGCAGCAGCCGGTCGAGCTCGTCATTTCCCCCAGGGAGAACCGGCTGGCGATTTACACCAACGAACCGGGCTTCACCCGCGAGCTCGACCTGCCGGACGGCATCTCCATCGACGGCGTTCTTCCCGAGGACAACGCCGGCGCCGGAGACGTGCGGCGCCTCATCCTCATGCCCGGCGCATCGGTGCCCGGCATTTCCATCCGCCTCGCCAACCGGCGCGGCGGCAGGCGGCTGGTGCATCTCGACCCCATGACCGGTTCCCCCCGGACGGAGATCGTAGCATCCGAATGAGCTCCCGCGGCTTCACCCTGCTCGAAATGCTGGTCGCGACCACCGTCATGGCGGTGGCGATCGTGGGTCTACTGACCGGCCTTTCGACCACCACGCGCAACGCCGCGCGGCTGCGCGATTACGACCGCGCCGTGCAGCTCGGCCGCGAGCGCATGAACGAGCTGATGGTGGATCCGGCGGTGCCCCACAACGGCCAACTCTCCGGCATGTTCGACCCCAACCAGACCGGAGGCCTCGAATCCGGCTGGAGGGCCAGGGTGAGCACGTTCGAGATGCCGCCCGGGATCCGTCTGAACGATCCCGCATTGGACCGCTTGGAGCTGGAAATCTGGTGGAAGTCCGGCGAGACGACCCGCACGTTCACGCTGGACGGCTACCGCCTCCGCCCCATCACGATGGACGACCTGAACGCGCCGCCGGGAATTCAGCCGGGAGCCCGGAAGGGAGCGCAGAAATGAGCGCGCGCCGCCTGAACCCGCGCGCCGGCGTCACGCTGCTCGAAGTGCTGATCGCCGTCACCCTGCTGAGCCTGCTGACCGTGGGGATGTTCCTGGCGCTCCGAATCGGGCTTTCCGCCTTCGCGCGCACGGATAGCAAGCTGATGGAGAACCGCCGCGTCGCCGGGGCGCAGCGCATCATCGACCAGGAATTGGAGGGCCTGATCCCTGCCCGCGTGAACTGTGGGCCGCCGGACGGCCCGCCCGGCCAGCCGGCGATCCTGTTCCAGGGCCTCTCGGACACCATGACGATGGTTTCAGGCTTCTCTCTGCAAGCCGCGTGGCGCGGCCGGCCGCAGGTGCTGCAGTTTCTGATCGGCCCCTCCGATCAGGGCGAAGGTCTCCGCCTGATGGTCAATGAGACTCCGTATCTCGGCCCGGTTTCGAGCGGCGCGCTATGCACCGGCGTGGTACCCGATCCGCAGACCGGCATCGGCCTGCCGCAGTTTCTGCGGCCCTCAGCCGGGCCCGCGACCTTCGTCCTGGCGGACCACCTGGCTTACTGCCGGTTCAAATACCTCACCCCCGGTTCCCTGCCCGGGCAGCCGCCCACCTGGCAGCCCGGTTGGGGCAGCGCCGGCTGGCCCTCCGCGATTCGGATCGAAATGGCGCCCGCACAGCCTTCGGTGGGGCAATTGCAGCCCATCACCGTCACAGCACCCGTCTATATCAACCGCGTACCGGAGGTGATGTATACCGACCGGTAACCAGCGTCGGCCCGTGGCCAAATGGCGAGGCAGCCGCGAGGGGGGCTCGGCGCTCCTCATGGTGCTGTGGCTTTCCGCGGCGCTGGCCGCGATCGGCTTCTCGCTGGCTGCGACCGTTCGCGGAGAGGCGGAACGCACCGGGACGGCGCTCGACGGCCTCCGTTCCTATTACCTGGCCGCCGGCGGAGTCCAGCGGTGCGCGGCAGAGTTACTGTGGTCCCGGATGTACACCGATCCCAACCAGCGCCC
The DNA here is from genome assembly GCA_035293845.1 of Bryobacteraceae bacterium. Taxonomy (GTDB): domain Bacteria; phylum Acidobacteriota; class Terriglobia; order Bryobacterales; family Bryobacteraceae; genus DATGMB01. Next base: position 10,157 of record DATGMB010000030.1, on the reverse strand, counting down.
GATCCCACAGGGTGCCACCTCGGTCCGGTACGATTTCCCCTCCGGGATCGTGCGCGTGGAAATCCTCCCCGAAACGGGCAAGCTCGACGTCAATCACGCCCCGATCGAGGATCTGGTGCGGCTGCTGGCCGCGCTCGGCGTTCCCACCGGCCGTGCCGAACAGATCGCAGCGGCCATCGACGACTGGCGCCGCCCGAACGGGCCAGGCGCTTTCGACGGCTTTTATGCGGCCCAGGTCCCGTCTTTTCGCGCGTCCCATACGTCTTTTCAGGAGATCGAGGAATTACTTCTGGTGCAAGGCGTTACGCCCGAACTCTTCTACGGAACCTACGTCCCGGCCGATGCCTGGGACGGGCCGCCGCCGGTTACCGCGGAGGGCGCTCCGGCCGGCCGGCTCATCCCGCGCGGCGGCCTGATCGACTGCCTCACGGTCTACGGCTCGGGTGGCCAGGTGGATGCCAACACGGCCGCCCCGGCGGTATTGGCGGCCGTCGGCCTGCCTCCCTTCGCGGTCCAGGCGCTTCTCACGCGCCGCGCCCAGAAGCCGCTGACCCAAGGGGAGCTGGGCGAGTTTCTGCAATCCGTGGGCGCACCCGGCGACCGGCTCCGCGTGGACGGCAACTGGATCGCGACGCTGCGCGCCACCGCCCGGCTGCGGCTGCAGGACGGCAGCTTCTCCGACCTCAAGCGCACCGTGGCCATGCAGGTGCGCCTCATGCGGGACAGCGCGCGGAATCCCATCGAAGTGTTGCGCTGGTACGACACCGCCTGGAGCAACTGACCCCACAATGCCCCTCGCACTCGCCCTGCCCCAAAGCGTCCATAATGACCTCCGCAAGCTGCTTGCCTTCGGCGCCGGTGTCGGCATCGCAATCGATGCGCAGTCGCTCGAAGTGGTGGCTGCCCGCGTCCGGCCATCGAAAATCACGGTGCTCGGCCGGCTGAGCATTGCCCATTTCGCGGACCGTCCCGCGGCGGAATGGGGCGCGGAATATGCCCGGTTCCTGAAATCACTCGGCGTGGGCCATCTGGCGGCCACCGTGCTGCTGCCGCGGCGGGAGGTCATCGTCCGGCACCTGGCTCTCCCCGGCGTTTCCGGCAAGGACCTGGAAGGCGCGATCCGCTTCCAGCTCGATAACCTGCATCCGTATGGCGAGGAAGAAATCGAGTGGGGCTGGTCGCCGCTGGCGTTCGGGGCCGTGCTGATCGGCGTGGTGCGCCGGGAAGTGGTGGACCGCTACCATCGCCTGTTCACGGAAGCCGGCATCGCTGTGGCGAGCTTCACGTTTTCGGCTGCCGCGGTCCACGCCGCCATCCGGCTGAACGGCCACGGGCAGGCCTCCAACTTCGTCGCGCTGGGGCGCTCCGGCTCGGGCGCCGTCGAGGTGTACGGGGAAAGCCAGGCGCGGCCGGTGTTTTCCGCGGAATTCGCGCTGCCCCCGGCGCGCGCGGCTTCGCTCGCGCTCGCCGAACTGCGGCTGCCGCCCGAGACAGCGCCGGTGGCTCTCGAAGAGATCCTGCCCAAGCCCGCCGTGAACCCGGTGGAAAATGACGTTTCCCGCAACGCACTGCCGTACGCGACGGCGCTGGCTGGGGCCTGTCCCAGACTGGCGCCGTCCGCGAACGTGCTGCCTGCGGACCGGCGCCGCGCCAATTCCCGCGCGGCGCTGATCCCGACGTTGATTCTTGCCGGCGTGGCGCTGCTGGCGGCTGCTGCGGTGCTCGTGTGGCAAAGCTACGCGCAGCGGCGTTATCTGGCGGAGCTGAATGCGGAGATCGCGAAAATCGAACCGCAAGCGCGGCGCGCGGAGGCGCTCGACCGCGAAATCGCCAAGGCGCGCGCCCGGGCTGCGCTGCTCGACCGTTTCCGTTCCCAGACCAAGGACGACCTGGACGCTTTGAACGAGCTTACCCGCATCATCGCGCCGCCCACGTGGACCAACGCGATCGACCTCAGCCGCGACATGGTGCGAATCACCGGAAATGCGCCGCAGGCCTCCCCGCTCGTGAAGATTCTGGATTCCTCGCCGCTGTTCGGCAACTCCGCGCCGGAGTTCATCGTGCGCGCCCCGAACGGTTCGGGCGAGAATTTTCAGATCCACTCGGTGAGAAAGGCGGCGAAATGAGGGGCACGCTGGGACACAACGCTCGGCGCCACCGGCAGGAGGTCTTCGCATGAACGGGCAGATCGACCGCCGGCTGCTGCTGCTGCTCGGAGCGATGATGCTGGCCGTGCTGCTGCGGTACACCTTGTTTTCCGGCGGCCAGGCGCCGCGGGTGGTGGCCGCCACGCCGGCCGATTCCATTGCCACGGCGGAGCGGCGCCTGGCCCGGCTGCGCGAGGAGGCCGCCACCGTCCCCGCCAAGGAAAAGATGCTTAAGCAGGCGCAGGCCGAGCTCGAGGCGCGCGAGAAGGGCCTCATCAAAACCGAAACCGGCCCGCAGGCGCAGGCGCACCTGCTGGATACGATCCACCGCATCGCCGGCCTGGCGCAGTTCGACGCGCGCGGCGCGGACCAGTTCACCGAGGTGAAGCCGCTCGGCGCCGATTACGGCGTGGTCACGGTGGGCGAGAGCTTCACCTGCGATATCACGCAGTTGATCAACTTCCTCGCGCTGCTGCCGCAGGAGCCGGAGCTGATCGCCACCAATGAAATCCAGATCAATGGCGGGAACGATAAGAAGAAGAATCTCCAGGTTCGCCTGAGCATCTCCGGAGCCGTTCCGCGCAGCCTCGTGCCCAAAAAGAAAGGACCGGGAGCATGAACCGCAAGCTGCTGATCCTCGATGGCGTACTCCTGGCCGCGGCCATCGCCGCCGGCATCCGGCTCCGCTACGACTGGCTGGCGGCTCAGGCGCGGGAGCGGGCGACGCTGCATCGCGCCGTGAAGCCGGCTTCGCTGCCGCCCCTCTCGCCGCTGCGTGAACCGCCGGCCGTCACGCCGGCCAATTACATCGACGTGGCGCAAAAGCTGCTGTTCGACCCCTCGCGCAATCCGGACGTGCCGGTCGAGCCGCCGCCCCCGCCGCCGGCGCCGCCGCCCCCGCCGCCCATGCCGCCGCTGCCGGTGTTTCACGGCTTGATGAACCTGGACGGCAAACCGCTCGTGGTCCTCAGCCTCGGCGCCAACGGGGCGGAGCAGGCGGTGCGCGCGGGCGACCAGATCGGCCAATTTACGCTCGTCAGCGTCTCTAAAGAGGGACTCACGTTTGACTGGAACGGACAGAAGGTGACCAAGACCGCCGAGGAGCTCGAGGATCGCGGCCATGCCGCCGAAGTAGTGGCGCAGGCGGCCTCGGCCCACGCCGCCGCGGCGGCCGCTCCGCCTGCTCCGGCGCAGCCGGCCCTGGTCGGACCGGGGCAGGCAACGGCGTTCGGATTCCTGACCTGCAATATGAACGACGGTCTGGATCCGGGGACGGTGAAGCAGGTGGATGGCGCCAGTTATCGCAAGACGGTCAACTCGACTCCGTTCGGCAAGACATGCACGTGGGACCCGGTGAAGTAAGACGCAAGAAAGGTGAATCGATGAAACTGCTGTTCCTCATTCCGCTAACGGCCGTGTGGCTGTTCGCCGGAGATCCGGCTGCGAAGGCTCCACTGGCCATTCCGGCCGGAGCCGTCCGCACTGCACCGGCCACGTACCACCTGATCGACGCGCAGGGCAACCGCTGGATCTACCACACCAGCCCCTTCGGCGTGACCCGCGAGCGGGAAGGCGAGCCGCAACGGTTCGTCAGCGACTTCTCCAATGTGAAAGCGGTGGAGGAGGGCGACACCGTGCGGTTCGAGAACCCGACGCCTTTCGGCCCGCTGCGCTGGCAAACCCGCAAGTCCGATCTCAATGAAATGGAGCGCGCGGTCTGGAACCGCGAGCAAGCCGCCCGCGCCGCCGCCGATGCCCAGGAATAGCCCGATGCGCCTCGTTTCCGCTCTCCGCCTGGCCGTGCTGGTGTGCGCCGCCGCCGGCCTGCTGCTCGCGCAGGCGCCGCCCAAGATCGTCCAACTCCCCGAACCGCAGGAGCAGCAGCCGGCTAAGCCGCAGCAGCCTCAGCCGCAGCAGCCGGCGCAGGCCCAGCCGGGCCAGCCCGCGCCGGTCGGCGTCACCCAGAGCATCGATACGCCGCGCCTGACCAACGAGCGCGGCTTCATGCTTCCGGGCGTTTCGCTGACGGAAATGATCGGCATCATCGCCAAGATGCTGAAGATCAACTACATTCTCGACCCGTCCGTAAAGGGCGCCGTCTCCATCTACACCTACGGCGAGGTCAAGGATGTGGATCTCATGCCGCTGCTGCAGACGATCCTGCGGGTCAACGGCGCCACGATGGTGAAAGTCGGGGACCTGTACCACATCATCCCGATCAAGAGCATCTCGAACCTCCCCGTGGAGCCTGTGATCAACGCGGACCCCAAGACCCTGCCGGACGACGAGCGGATGGTCATGAACATGATCTTCCTCAAGTACGCCACCGCTGCCGAGATGGACAAGCTGCTCAAGCCGTTCTACGGCGAAGGCGCCACCAGCTCGACCTACGAGCCCGCCAACCTGCTGATCATCCAGGACAACAGCCGCAGCATGAAGCGCACCATGGAGCTGCTGGCAATGTTCGACGCCGATACCTTCGCCGAGCAGCGCGTGAAGCTCTACGATATCGAAAACAGCCGGCCCAGCGACCTGGTCAAGGAGCTGGAGAATGTCTTCAAGGCGTACGCCCTGTCCGATAAGGGCAGCGGCGCGGTGAAGTTCCTCCCGGTGGATCGCATCAACACCATCATCGCGGTGGCGCCCAACCCGGGCGTCTTCGTGGATGTGGAGAAGTGGATTGAAAAGCTCGATGTGCCGGTGAAAGTCACCGCCGGCGCCGTGGACAATTATGTCTACCGCCTGAAGTACGGCAACGCGGGAACAGTCGCGATGGCGGTGATGGCGCTCTATAGCGGCAATCCGGCGGCGCTGATGCAGCTCAGCATGATGGGGATGGGCCCCATGGGGATGGGGGGCATGGCCGGCGGCATGGGGATGGGCGGCTATGGCATGGGCGGCATGTATGGGATGGGCGGCATGTACGGGATGGGTGGCTACGGAATGGGCGGCATGTACGGAATGGGGTACGGCGGCATGGGCGCGTACGGCAATTTCGGCGGTTCCCCCGGCGCCTACGGCGATCCCAACGGGTGGATGATGAGCTCCACTCCGGGCGGCGTCCCCGCGCAGATGGCGGCCGCCGGCGCCAACCCCATGGCCGCCGCCGGCGCCGGCCTCACGGGCCAATATCTCTCAGCCGCGCAGCAACAGCAACAGGCCGCGGCGCAGCGGATGCCGCATGTGATCCCGAACCCGTTCGACAACACCCTGCTGGTGCAGGGCACACCGCAGGAATGGGAGCAGATCCGCAATCTGCTGCGGCAGCTCGACGTGGCGCCGCGGCAGGTGCTGATCGACGCGAAGATTTACGAGCTGGATTTGACCGGAGCCTTCGCCAGCGGCGTCGAGGCGTTTCTTGAAAAGAGGGACTCGGGCGGCGCGGGGTGGTCGAGAACCCTGAACGTGATTTCGAACGGCGCGGGGGTGGTGGCGAGCGGCGGCGCTCTGGTGCTGCGCAATTCGGAGCTGATGGCTGCAATCTCGTTGGCCGAAAGCCAGAACAAGTCGCGCGTGATCGCCTCGCCGAGTATTATTGCCACGGACAGCATTCCCGCAATCATGAACGTCGGCCAGACGGTTCCGGTGCTGAACTCGACCGGCATCGCGGTCACCGGCAGTTCATTCCAATCGGTCAGCCAGCAGCAGACCGGCACGACGCTCAGCGTCGTCGCGCGGATCAATTCGAGCGGCATCATCACCCTGGTGATCAATCAGAACGTCAGCTCGCCGGTGCAGACCACGGCACAGAGCAGCGGCAGCAACATCGATTCCCCGAGCTTCAGCACTCGTAATTTCACCACACAGGTCACCGTGCAGGACGGCGAAACGGTCGCGATCGGCGGCTTCATCCAGGAGAGCAAGAGCGAGGCCACCAACGGCATCCCGCTCCTCGATCGCATTCCAGGGGTGGGCGCGCTGTTCGGCTCCAAAAGCTACAGCAGAGCGCGGACGGAGCTGATCGTCTTCATGACCCCGCGGGTGATCTACGATACGTCGCAAATTTCGGACGCGACGGACGAGATCAAGAACAGCCTGAAGAAACTGCAAAAGGACATTCGTAAGGGCGGCATGTAGCGGCTGGCGGGGGCAGCGGCAGCCGCGGCCGGGCGGCCTGGACGGTCCGGCCGTTTTCCCGTATGATCGGGGCCATGGCTCGCGTGCTCATTGCCGGGGCGAGCGGCTTCCTGGGCCGGCGTCTCTCGGCCGAGCTGCTGCGGCGGGGCCACACCGTCCTCGCTGTGGTGCGGCGCGGCTCGGAAGCGCGTGCCGCGCGCGGCGCCGAAATCGTGGCCGCCGATCCATTCGATCCGGCGTCTTACGTGACGCGGCTGGCCGGCTACGACACCTACGTGCACCTGATCGGCGTCCCCCACCCCAGCCCAGCCAAGGCGGCGCAGTTCCGTAGCGTGGACCTCGCTTCCGCCAAGGTGGCGGTCGAGGCCGCGCGCCGCGCCGGGATCGGCCACTTTGTCTACGTCAGTGTCGCGCATCCGGCGCCCGTCATGCGCGAATATATCGCCGCCCGCATGGAGGCCGAAGCCCTGATCCGCGCCGCCGGCCTCAACGCCACGATTCTGCGGCCCTGGTATGTGCTGGGCCCGGGCCGCCGCTGGCCGGTGATTCTGATGCCGGTGTACTGGCTACTCGGCGCCATTCCCGCCACGCGCGACGGAGCGCGCCGCCTCGGCCTGGTTACCGTCGAGCAGATGGTGGCGGCCATGGCGGCTGCTATCGAGCAGCCCACGGCCGGAGTGCGCGTCCTCGAAGTGCCGCAGATTCGCGCGGCTCGGCTGCTCAGTGCTTGATCAGCTCCAGCAAGCCCTGCTCATTTACGACCCTGATTCCGAGCTCCTGTGCCTTCGACAGCTTGGAGCCGGGCTCGTCCCCGGCGACCACGTAGTCCGTCTTCTTGCTGACCGATCCGGCCACCTTGCCGCCGGCGGCTTCGATCAGCCGCCGCGCGTCATCGCGGCTCAGGTTGGGAAGCGTGCCGGTGAGGACGAACGTCAGGCCATGCAGCGGGCCACTCTTGGGCCGGGACGATTCGTACGTGAACTGCAGCCCCGCGGCGCGCAGCCGCTCCACAAGCTGCCGGTTGCGCGGCTCGCGGAAGAACTGGAAGATGCTCTCCGCCACCTTGGGCCCCACTTCCTCGGCCTCCTGCAGCTCCTCAATGCCCGCGGTGGCGATAGCGTCCAGACTGCCGAAAGCTTCCGCCAGGAACACCGCGGTGCGCTCGCCGACGAAGCGGATACCGAGCGCGCTCAGCACGCGCGGCAGCGGGTTGGCCTTGGACGCTTCGATGTTGCGGATAATATTGCCCGCCGATTTCTTCCCCATGCGCTCCAGCTCGAGCAGCTTCTCGACGGTGAGGGAATACAGATCGGCAACGCTTTCCACCATGCCGCGATCGACGAGCTGATCGACCAGCGCGTCGCCCACGCCATCGATATTCATGACGCCGCGCGAGGCGAAATGCAAGATCGATTCCTTGAGCCGCGCCGAGCAGTTCGTGTTGATGCAGCGGCTGGCGGCCTCTCCCTCCTCCCGCACCACCTTGCCGCCGCAGACCGGGCACTTGGCCGGCATCTGGAACGGGCGGCGGTAGGAGCCCTGGGCATGCACCCGCACGACTCGAGGAATCACGTCGCCCGAGCGCTCGATGACGACGTCGTCGCCGATTTCGAGCCCCAGTCGCTCGATTTCGTCCTCATTGTGCAATGTCGCGCGCGATACCGTGACGCCGCCGACCAGCACCGGCTTGAGGCTCGCAACCGGCGTCAGCGCGCCGGTGCGGCCCACCTGCACCCCGATCCCTTCCACCGTGGTGATGGCCTGCCGCGCCGGATACTTATAGGCGATGGCCCAGCGCGGGGCCTTGGCGGTGAAGCCGAGCTGCTGCTGCTGGGCGACGGAATCGATCTTGATCACGACGCCATCGATTTCATACGGCAGCTCGTCGCGGCGGTTCTCCCATTCGGCGCAGAAGGCCAGGACCTCGTCGAGCGAGGCGCACAGCTTGCGCTGCGGATTGACCTTGAAGCCCATGCGGTGCAGCCATTCGAGCGCGCTCCACTGGCTGTCGCAGGCCGGGCGGCCATCCACCAGCAGGAAGTAAGTGTAATAATCCAGGCGGCGCGAGGCGGTAATCTGCGGCTCGAGCACGCGCAGCGAGCCGGCCGCCGCGTTGCGCGGGTTGGCGAAGCGGGAAAGGCCGCGGTCATCGCGCTCGGCGTTGAGGCGCTCGAACGCGCGCCGGTTCATGACGGTCTCGCCGCGCACCTCGAAGGCGGCCAGATCCGTGCGCACGCGCAGGGGCAGCGAGCGGATGGTCCTGGCGTTCTCGGTCACATCCTCGCCGACCGATCCATCGCCGCGCGTCACCGCCTGCACGAAGGCTCCATTACGGTAGTGCGCCGCCATAGAGAGGCCGTCCATCTTGAGCTCGGCAACGTAACGGAACGTGGCGCCGTCCAGCAGATCGCGGACGCGGCGGTCAAACTCGCGCAGCTCGTCCTCGTTGAGGGCGTTGTCGAGGCTCAGCATGTTCGAGCTGTGCCGCACTTTGACGAATCCCTCGCGCGGCTTGCCGCCGACGCGCTGCGTGGGGGAATCGGGGGTGGCGAGTTCGGGGTGGCTGCCCTCCAGCTCCTGCAGCCGGCGCATCATGGCGTCGTACTCGGCGTCGGTGATCTCGGGCTGGTCCAGGACGTAATACAGATATTCGTGACGGCGGAGCTCTTCGCGAAGGGATTCGATCTCGCTGGCGGGGTCTTTCATCGTCGTCATCATCTATAATAGCGTTCAGATACCGGCGGCCGGCTTTCCGCCGGGCCGGTTTCGCGCCACTCCCGCTCCGGAGAACACACATCGCAGCTTATAAGAATACGGTACTGATCTATAATCCTCGCGCGGGCAAATTCGAGCGAGGCGGCGCGCTCATCGACCGGGTGGTGGCCGTGCTGCGCGCGGAAGGCCACAATGTGACGGCCGCTCCGACCACCGGACCGGCAACCGCGGGCGAGATCGCGCGCCGGCACATCGAGGGCGGAGCGGACTTGATCGTAGCGGCGGGCGGCGACGGCACGATCAACGAGATCGCCGAAGGCATGATCCACAGCCGCGTGCCGCTGGCGATTCTGCCGGCGGGAACCGCCAACGTGCTGGCGGTGGAGACGCGCACGGGCCTGCGGCTGGAGCGCGCCGCCCGCCGCATCAAGGACCTGCGGCCGCGCCGCATTTCCGTAGGTCACCTGACCTGCTCGGGCGGGCGCGTTTCGCGCCATTTCCTGCTGATGGCGGGCATCGGCCTGGATGCCCATATCGTCTACCGCGTCAACGCGCGGCTGAAATCGCGAACCGGCAAGTTCGCGTACTGGCTGGCCTCCTGGAGCATGCTGGGCCGCCGGCTGCCGGAGTTCGAGGCGGAGGTCGATGGCAAGCGCTTTCGCTGCTCGTTTTGCCTGGTGAGCAAGGTGCGGAACTACGGCGGCGACTTCGCCATCGCACGCAACGTCGACCTGCTGCAGGACCGCTTCGAGGTGGTGCTGTTCGAAGGCCGCTCCACGTTCCGCTATGCACGGTATTTTTTCGGACTGGTGATGAACCGGCTGAGCGGCATGCGCGGCCTCACCACGATGCGCGCGTGCGAAGTGCGCCTGGCCAGCCCGGACGATAACCGGGTTTACGTGCAGATCGACGGCGAATTCGCGGGCCATTTGCCGGCCGAGGTGAGGATCGTACCCGACGCACTCACCGTGCTGCTGGCGGAAGATTACGGCGAAAGACGGGAATGCTGAATCAGCTCGCCTCGTAGCTTTTCAGCAGCAGCGGCTTGGCTTTCTCCAAGTCCGCATTGCTGGTAATTGGACTTGTCCCGATTTTTGAGACAACCGGTTAAGACACAACTTCCATTGAATGGAGAATTGTGTCATGGGGTTGTCACGACGAACGTTCACGCGTGAGATGAAAATCGCCGCCGTCCGGCGGCTGGAAACGGGCTCCTCG
>DATGMB010000029.1:0-4485 GCA_035293845.1 Bryobacteraceae bacterium | reverse complement strand
CTTCTCCTGGGCCACGCTGCAGGCGGGCGGCGTGTTTTACGGCGGGCTGATCGCGGCGCTCGTCATGGCCTGGTGGTACATGCGGCGCATGAAGCTGCCGGGGCTGCGCACGGCGGACGTCTTCGCGCCGGCCATCGCGCTGGGCCACGGCATCGGGCGGCTGGGCTGCTTTGCGGCCGGCTGCTGCTGGGGCGTCGAGTGCCATTTGCCCTGGGCCGTGACATTCACCAACCCGGTGGCGAACGAACTCGTGGGCGTGCCGCTGAATAAGCCGCTGCATCCGACGCAGCTCTACGAGTCCCTCGCGGAATTCCTGATCTTCGCGTTTCTCTACTGGCGCATCCGGCGTCCCCACGCTACGGGGCAAATCATCAGTCTGTACCTGATCCTCTATTCAACGGCGCGGTTTACCGTCGAATTTTTCCGCTACCACGAGCAGGGGAATTTGTGGGGAACGCCGCTCGATACCTCGCAGTGGATTTCGATCGGGCTGTTTCTGCTGGGCGCGAGCTGGTTCGTGGTGGGGCGCCGCATGGTGGCGCAGCCCGCGCGCGCCTGAAGAGCCAACCCGCCGCTCACGGCAGCGCCTGTTCGCGAAAGCCGAACCGGCGCAAAGAACGGCTACCCTCGCGCCCGCCGGCGCTCACATGCTACAACGATGTCACGCCCTCCGAGACATGGGTGTTCGAGAGCGGACCGATGCGGGAGCGGTCCTGAAGTCCGCGACCTGAGATTGCGGCACCCCCCCTCGTGTTACCCGGTGAAGGTTTACCCCCGTGGAGCCCAACGCACGTCACGACGAAGCCCAACGCCTTGGCCGGCGAAGCCCAGCGGCTCTCGTGCGCGCTGGGCCTGGCCGCACAGAAGCCAGGCAGCGAGAGCGCGACAATGAAGGCTTAAATGTCGTCCAGCAACATCCCTCAAATCCCACAGTCCGAAGACGCCCTGCGCCAGGCGCTCCAAGACTACGCCGTACTCACGCTGGATGCGCGCGGCACCATTACCGAATGGAGCGACGGCGCGGAGAGGACCTTCGGGTGGCTGAAATCGGAGGTGGTGGGCCGCTCTTTCAGCTTGCTTTTTACGCCCGAGGACCAGGGAAGGAACGGGCCCGTGGAGGAACTGAGCCGGGCGGCCCGCGGCGAAGCGTCCGAGGACGAGCGGTGGCATATGCGCAAGGACGGGAGCCGGATCTTCATCACCGGAATCGTGCGCGCGCTCCTGGCCCCGGACGGGACGCTGACCGGCTATTCCAAAGTCGCCCGCGACATCACCGCGCACAAGCTGGCGCAAATGCAACGCGACGCACTGCTGGCAAAGGAACAATCGGCACGGGAGGAGGCGGAGCACCGGTGGAAATATCTGGAGCAAATCTTTGAAAACCTGCCCGCCGCCGTAGGGCTCGTCCGGTTGCCGGAGCAGACGTATGTGTTCGCGAACCGGATGCTCCGCGGTATTGCGGGAGATCGCCCCCTCATCGGACAAACCCTGGGCGATGCGAGGGTTGGCTTGAATGCGGAGGACTTGGCCATCCTCGACACCGTGGCGACGACCGGGCAGGTGTACGCCACGAAGGAGCGGGTTCTGGATTTGCGGACGGAATCGGGGACCGACCGCAAGTACTTTGACTTCGTGTACCATCTTATGGGTACGGTCGCCGGCGCCTATGACGCGATTTTGGTGTTCGGGATCGACGTGACGGAGCGGATCGAACACCGGCGCATGGAGGAGCGCCTCCGCGAAGCAGATAAGTTGGAGAGCGTGGGTTACCTTGCGGGCGGCATCGCTCACGATTTCAATAATCTGCTCACCGGGATCATCGGCAACATCAACTTAGCCCAGGAACTCACGGAAGCGGGATCTCCCATCCGTGAATTGCTTGGGAATGCGTTGCAGGGGAGCGAGCGGGCGGCCAGCCTGACCAAACAGATGCTGGCCTACGCGGGCAAGGGACATGTGTTAATCCGGGCGGTCGATCTCTCGGCGGTCGTCCGCGAAACCGTGAGGCTCGTGGGCTCCGCCACTCCGGACAATGTCCGGTTAGAGATGGTCCTGGCACGCGATCTGCCTTCGATTCGGGCTGACGAAGCGCAGCTCCAGCATGTGGTGATGAACCTGATTATCAATGCCGCCGAGGCCACGGCCGAGAAGGGCGGCAAAGTCACGGTGAAAACCGGAGTTCAGGAAATCGACGACGCCGCAGCGGCGAAGCCCTGTGATGTCGGGCGCCTTACGCCCGGCCGATATGTCCTGCTCGAAATCCAGGATACCGGCATGGGCATTGATCCGGCGATCAGGCCCAACCTTTTCGATCCGTTTTTTACGACGAAATTTACCGGCCGCGGCTTGGGCCTGGCAGCGGTCTCCGGCATTGTGCGCGTATTGAACGGCGCCGTGCGCGTGGACAGCGCGCCGGGACTGGGGGCCACCTTCTACGTATGGCTTCCGGCCGCCGGCCCCGGGGCTGAGGCCGGCCCCGGCCCACAAGAGAAGGAGTATGATCCGATCCTCGTTGTCGACGATGAGGATATCGTCCGCAAAACCACTGAACTCATGCTGCGCAGCCGGGGTTACAAGGTGGTTGTGGCGGAGGACGGCCCGCAAGCCGTAGACCTGGTCCGCAAATTGGGCGGGCGCCTGACGCTGGTGCTCCTCGATATGACCATGCCGCAGATGAGCGGGGACGAGGTATTCCGGCGCCTGAAAGCGATGTTCGCCGACATACCCGTGATCGTATGCAGCGGGTTTGGAGAAGCGGAGGCGATCAAGCGTTTTGGGGGGTTGGGGGTGGCCGCCTTCATCCAGAAACCATTCACCCTGGAGAAGCTGACCGAAAAAATCGAGGAGGTCGTGAAGCACCGTTCGTGATGGGATCGCCGGCGCCGCGCGGCGTCAGTAGCACTGTGATCGCATCGCGATCCATCGCGCCGGGATCCTGCTGCTCGTGGTTGATGCGAATGCCGGGCATATCGGACGGCTCACGGACGCCGTGATCGCCGTCATCGGGGGGCTCCTTCCAATTCGCGCCGGTATAGGCGGGCCTCTTCGAACCAGGGGGCAATCTGGATGGTGCCGTCGAGGAGGCGGATCGCCTCGGCCGTCCGGCCCTCGGCCGCGAGTTCCTGCGCGCGCTGCAGCATGAGCGCCGGGTCGGGAAGCCGCGACCGGCGGCCGGTGAAGTGGAAGTAAAGCGCGGCCAGAACGCTAAGACCGGCAAGGGCCCACGCGCCATCAAAGCCCCAGAACCCGAGGCTGGCGAAGAGCACCGCGATGCCGGAAGCGGCGCGGCTCCACTGGGTCGCGCGGGTGCGATAGCCGGCCATAGTTCTACGGTAGCGCAGACGTGTGTGAAGTGCTGCCGGCCAATCGTTGGCCACTTCGCCAGACAGCCCCATTGAAATCAAAGCACTTGTACGACGGTGGCGGCCAATCGTTGGCCAACGGGCCTTTCGTGCGGCCACGCAACCCCTAGCTGCGGTCCGCCGGCATCGGGTGTAGAGTATTGGCGGAGGTGTGCGAATGTTCCGGCTGCGCGCGCTGCTGCTCACGGGGTTCGCGGGTCTCGGGTGCATCGCTCTGTTCATCTCCCGGTCGGATGCTACGGCGGAAACGGTCCGGATCGTGGCGCCGGGGGTGTGGTTCCGCGAGGGCGATCTGCAGAACCTCGGGCACTGCAACAACATTTACATCGAGATGAAAGACTACCTGATCGTGGTCGACGCGAATTATCCGAGCGGCGCGCGGGCGGCGATGGCGGACGCAAGGCGCATCTCGTCCAAACCTGTCAAATACGTGTTCGACACGCACCATCACGGCGATCATCTCTACGGCAACGTGCTCTGGACCCGCGAAGGAGCGACCACGCTCGCCTTTCAGGGCGTGGCCGACGAGCTGAAACGGCTGGAGCCCGCGCGCTGGCGCCAGGCGGAAAAGACGCGGACGGACGTGGCGGAGCTGCAGCAGACCGGGCCGGAACCGCCGAAACAGGACATCACGGAAAACCTGTTCGTGCTGAACGACGGCGCGCGCAAGGTCGAGTTTCATCACTTCGGATGGGCGCACACCCGCGGCGACGGCTTCGTGTACCTGCCGAAGGAGCAGATCCTCTGCACCGGCGACGCGGTCGTCAACGGTCCGTACAATTCGACCGCGGATGCCAACATCGGCAACTGGCCCACCGTGCTGGCGGCGGCGGGGAAGCTCAAAGTGAAAACGGTGCTGCCGGGGCACGGCGAGCCGGGCGGGCGCGAGCTGATCGCCGGGCAGGCGCAGTTTATGACGGAGCTGCTGAAAGCGGTGAAGGCGGGAGTGGAGCAGGGCAAAACGCCGGAACAAATTCAAGCCGCGGTACAGCTCCCGGAAAGCGTATCGAACTGGGTTGCCGAAGGGGCGCTGAAGGGACAGGTGCGGGACGCTTACGCCGAGCTGACGAAGAAGTAAGCGCCCGCCTTCCCGGATTTACTGACCTTCGACGATTCTCAGGGG
>DATGMB010000028.1:0-5554 GCA_035293845.1 Bryobacteraceae bacterium | reverse complement strand
TGCGCTCGCGGGCGGAGAGTTTGCCCTCCTTGTGCTGGCGGGCGCGGCGCTCGGGCCCGCCGCCCTGCTCGGCCGCGGCGTGGCGCCGGCGGAGTTCTTCGAGGCGATTCACGAAGGATATGTTATCAGGGGTGTAGTTGGCCCTCCGCGGCGCGGGTCTTAGGACGAGGAGGATGATGCGCGTATTGAGGAAACGGTTGGCGATGTTTGCCATCGTGGCGTCGGTGGCGAGCGGACAGGTGCAGCTCGAATTCGCGCCGACTTGCGGAGTCTCCCGTACGACGCAACGGTAGACCCGGCCGGGAACGTATGGATCGTGGGCACGACCACCTCGGATGATTTCCCCGTCGTGAATGCGATCTCCGCGCGAATCCGCTGTTTGACGGCTGGGGAGTGACGGACTCGTCCGGGAAAGAGTTGCCGGTTCTTTACGCCGGCACGGCGCCCGGTCTGCTCTACGGCGTGTTCCAGGTGAACGTGCTGCTGCTGCCCAATGAGGCACCACAGACGTTGAGGCTGACGACGGCCTTCGGGCCGAGTAATCCAGTGCGGGTCTATGTGATCTGAGGAATCAGAACGGAGCCCAGGAAGGCAGTTGACACAATCGATGCCGGCCCTCAGGTATTCAGAGCTGGGGAGCGTGCGCTCTCGTCCGGCACTTACCTGCCCCGCAGCCGCGCCAGGGCGAGCCGGAAGCGGTCGAGATACAGGTAAACCACCGGTGTCGTATACAGTGTGAGTAACTGGCTCAGCGTCAGGCCGCCGACGATCGCAATGCCGAGCGGCCGCCGCAGCTCGCTGCCGGGCCCGGCGCCCAGCGCCAGCGGCAGCCCGCCGAGCAGGGCGGCCATGGTGGTCATCGTGATCGGGCGGAAGCGGAGCTTGGCTGCCTGGAAGATCGATTCCCTGGGTGTCAGGCCTTCCCGCCGCTCGGCTTCCACGGCGAAGTCGATCATCATGATCGCGTTCTTCTTCACGATGCCGATCAGCAGGATGATGCCGATCAGCGCGATCACGCTGAGATCGGTCCTGGTCAACATCAGCGCCAGCAGCGCGCCGACGCCGGCTGAAGGCAGCGTCGAGAGGATCGTGACGGGGTGGATCAGGCTCTCGTACAACATCCCAAGCACAATGTAGACCGCGATCAGCGCGGCGGCCACCAGGATGGGCTCGTTGGCCAGCGAATCCTGGAACGCCTGCGCGGTACCGGAGAAGCTGCCGTGAATCGAGGACGGGATGCCGAGCGAGCGCTGGATACCCAGGATCTCCTCGACGGCGTCTCCCAGCGGCTTGCCTGGCGCGAGATTGAAGCTGATCGTCACCGAAGGGAACTGTCCGGAATGGTTGATGAGCAACGGGCTGGTGTTGGCCTGGTAGTGCGTAAAAGCGCTGAGCGGCACTTCGCCGCGCGTGCCCTTCACATAGAGATAGCGCAGCCCGTCGGGATTCTGCCAGAACTCCGGGGCGGCCTCCATCACCACGTGGTACTGGTTCAACTGCGTGTACATGGTGGAAACCTGGCGCTGGCCGAAGGCATCGTAGAGCGTCTGATCGATCGCCTGGGCGGAGATGCCCATGCGCGCGGCGGTCTGGCGATCGATGGCGAGCGAGGCTTCCAGCCCCCTGTTCTGCTGGTCGCTGTTGAGGTCGACCACGCCGGGGATGCGCTGCATGGCGTGCTGCATTTTGGGAGCCCACTCGGCAAGGTCGGCGAGATTGTCGCCCTGCAGGGTGAACTGGTACTGGGCAGCACTGCCGCGTCCGCCGATGCGGAGGTCCTGCACGGCCTGCAGGAAGAGCGTGCCGCCGGGGATGTGGGCAGCGGGGCCGCGGCGGATCCGGGCGATCACTTCATCGGCGGTAAGAACGCGGTCCTCCCTTAACGTAATGAACATGCGGCCCTGATTGACACCGCCGCCGCCCCCGCCCCCGCCGGTCGAAGCCAGCAACATCTGAACGTCGGGATCCTGCTGGACCGCGTCCGCGAATTTCTTCAGCAGCGTGTTCATGGACTGGAAGGAAACCGATTGATCGGCATAAATGGTGCCGGTCAGGCGCCCGGTATCCTGCTGCGGGAAGAAGCCCTTCGGCACAATCACATAGAGATAGCCGGTGAGCGCGATCGTGCCCAGCGTGACCACCAGCATCAGAGGCTGGTGGCGCAGCACCCAGGATAAGGTGCGGGTATAGAAGGCGAGGATCAGGTCGAAGCCGCGCTCGCTCAAGCGGTAAATCCATCCGTGGCGCTCCTCGCCGTGGCTCTTGAGGAGACGCGAGCACATCATCGGGGTGGCGGTCAGGGATACCGCCATCGAGATCAGGATGGCGACCGAAAGCGTGACGGCGAACTCGCGGAACAGCCGGCCGACGATTCCGGTCATCAGCAGAATGGGAATGAACACGGCCACGAGCGAAATGCTCATCGTGACCACCGTGGAGCCGATCTCCTGGGCGCCGAGCAGGGTCGCCTGCATCGGCTTCATGCCCGCTTCGAGGTGGCGGGAGATGTTTTCGATGACCACGATGGCGTCATCCACCACGAAACCCGTGGCGATCGTGAGCGCCATCAGCGAGAGGTTGTCGATGCTGTAGCCGAGCGCATACATGACGCCGAAGGTGCCGATGAGCGACACCGGAACGGCGATGGCGGGAATGAAGGTGGTCCGCGGGCTGCGCAGGAAAAGGAAAACCACCAGAATCACGAGCCCGATCGAGATCATCATGGTGAACTCGATATCGCGGATGGAGGCGCGAATCGTGGTGGTGCGATCCATGCCGACCGAGAGCTTCATGCCGGGCGGAATCTCGGCCTGAAGGGTGGGGAGCTGCGCGCGCACGCGGTCGCAGGTTTCGATCATGTTCGCGCCGGGCTGGCGGAATACGACCACGTTGATGGCGGGCTTCGAGTTGAACATGCCGGCGGCGCGCAGATCCTCGACGGAATCGCTCACGCTCGCGACGTCGCTCAGCAGCACGGCGCCGTTGGCGCGGTAGTGCACCACCAGGGGGCGGTATTCGGCGGCGTGCAGGAGTTGGTCCGTGGTGGCCAGCGTCGAAGTCTCGCGTGCATCCGAAAGGGCTCCCTTGGGACGGTTGGCATTGGCGGCCGCCAGCGTGGAGCGTACGTCTTCCAGGTCGACGCCGTAGTTGTTCAGAAGCGTCGGATTCACGTCGACACGCACCGCCGGCAGCGAACCGCCCCAGATGAAAACCTGCCCGACTCCTTCAATTTGCGACAGCTTTTGCTGAAGGATCGACGAGGCGGCGTCGTACATCCGGTCCTTGCCGTAGATATCCGACGTGATGGCGAGCATCAGGATGGGAGCATCGGAGGGGTTGATCTTCCGGTAGTTGGGATTCGCGGGGAGGTTGGCCGGGAGCTGGCCGCGGGCGGCGTTGATGGCGGCCTGGACGTCGCGCGAGGCGGCATCGATGTTGCGGTTCAGGTCGAACTGCAAGGTGATGGACGTGGAGCCGAGACTCGATGTGGAGGTCATCTCCGTGATGCCGGCGATACGGCCGAGCTGCCGTTCGAGCGGCGTGGCGACCGAAGAGGCCATGGTCTCCGGACTGGCGCCGGGGAGGTTGGCATTGACCGAAATGGTGGGGAACTCGACTTGCGGAATCGGTGAAACGGGCAGGATCTGGTAGGCCACCGCGCCAGCCAGCGCGATGGCGACGGTGAGCAGCGTGGTGCCGGCGGGACGCTGGATAAAAGGAGTGGAGAGGCTCATACTGTGCCCCGGGCTAACACCTCACCGCAGAGACGCAGAGAGCACGGAGGAACTGCGGAGAATTCTGTTATGGCGTTCTCTGCGTCCCCTCTGCGCCCTCCGAGTCTCCGCGGTGAAGAAAATGCCGCACTCATACATGCGCCGCCTCGGTCGCCGGCTGCTTCGCGCGCCCGAACCGCCGCGCCAGGCTCGCAAAGCCGAGATAGATTACTGGCGTCGTGTACAGCGTCAGCAACTGGCTGAAGATCAGGCCGCCGACGATCGCGATGCCGAGCGGCCGGCGCAACTCGCTGCCCACGCCCGTGCCGAGCGCCAGCGGCACGCCGCCCAGCAGCGCCGCCATCGTGGTCATGATGATGGGACGGAAGCGCAGCAGGCACGCCTGGTAGATGGCTTCGAACGGCTGCTCGCCTTCCTTGCGCTCCTTTTCGAGCGCGAAGTCGATCATCATGATGGCATTCTTCTCCACAATGCCGATCAGCAGCACGATGCCGATCAGCCCGATGACGCTCAGCTCGGTCTTGGTCAGCATGAGGGCGAGCAGCGCGCCCACTGCGGCGGAGGGCAGCGTGGAGAGGATCGTAATCGGGTGGATGTAGCTTTCGTACAGCACCCCAAGTACGATGTAGACCGTGATCACGGCCGCCAGAATCAGGATCGGCTCGTTCGCCAGCGAAGTGATGAAGGCCCTGGCGGTCCCCTGAAAATCCGCCTGCACGCTTTGCGGGATGCCGAGATCCCGCTTCGCGGTGTCGATTTCGCGCACGGCGTCGCCGAGCGATGCGCCCGGCGCCAGGTTGAACGAAAGCGTGGTCACCGGAAACTGCCCCTGGTGATTGACCACCAGCGGCGCGGTGGTCTGCTCCCACCGCGTGAACGCCGCCATGGGCACCTGACCGCCGGACGTGGAGCGGATGAACACCTTGCTGAGATCCGCCGGGCCGTGCTGGAACTCGGGCTTGATTTCCAGTACCACACGGTACTGGTTCAATTGCGTGAACATGGTCGCGACCTGGCGCTGGCCGAAGGCGTCGTACAACGTATCGTCGATCGTCTGCGGCGTGATGCCGAGGCGCGAGGCGGTATTGCGGTCGATGGCGAGGCGCGTCTGCAGGCCCGTGTTCTGCTGGTCGCTCGCGAGGTCGCGAAGCTGGGGGTTGTTCTTGAGCCGGTCGACGAGCCGGGTCGCCCAGTAGCTCAGCTCCTTGGCGTCCGGGTCTTCCAGGCTGTACTGGTATTGCGTGCGGCTCACGCGGTCTTCCACCGTCAGGTCCTGCACCGGCTGCATGTAGAGCGTGATGCCCTGAACAGCCGCCAGCGCCGGCTGCAGCCGCCGGATCACTTCCGTCGCGCTGACCTTGCGCTCTTCGAGCGGCTTCAGGTTGATCTGGATGCGGCCGCTGTTGAGTGTGGTGTTCGTGCCGTCGATGCCGATGAAGGACGACAGGCTTTCCACCGCCGGATCCTTGAGGATCACATCGGAAAGCGCCTGCTGCCGATCCGCCATGGCGCGGAAAGAGACGGTCTGCGGAGCCTCCGAAATGCCCAGGATGACGCCGGTGTCCTGCACCGGGAAGAAGCCCTTCGGAATGACGATATAGAGATAGCCGGTGAGCCCGAGGGTTGCGAGCGCAATGCAAATCGTCAGGAAGCGATGGCGCAGCACCACCGTCAGAGTGCGGCCGTAAAAAGCGATGATCGCCTCGAACACGCGTTCGGAGGCGTGGTAGAGCCGGCCCTGCTCGCTCGGCGGCTTATGGCGCAGCAGGCGCGAGCACATCATCGGGGTGAGCGTCAGGGAAACGAATGCCGAAACCAGG
>DATGMB010000027.1:0-15683 GCA_035293845.1 Bryobacteraceae bacterium | reverse complement strand
CAACGCCAAATTCGGCCAGATGAAGATCGCGCCCGGAGAGAACGGCACCATGGTGCTGCAGTTCTCGAAGATGAAGATGTCCGACCTGGCCGATATGCTGACCCCGTTCCTCGATCACCCGGTGGTGGACCAGACGGATCTCAAGGGCTCCTACCAGGTTGGTCTCGAGCTCACCATGGAGGAAATGATGCGCGTCGCGCGTATGTCCGGCATGATGGGAGCCATGGGCGGCCCCGCCGCGCCCGGCGCGCCCGCGGCGGATGCCTCGCACCCTGCCGATGCCGCATCGAATCCCTCGAGCTCGCTGTTCGCGGCCATCCAAAAACTCGGCCTCAAACTGGAGAATCGCAAGCTGCCCGTCGATACCATTACAGTGGTCCACGTCGAGAAAACACCCACCGAAAACTGACTGGCGGACCTCAAGCCGCCATCGGCTCGCCCGAAATCCGCAGGATCGCTTCCTGTAGACGCTCCAGGCGCCGCTCCATCGCCGTGCGTTCCGGAGCGCTCAGTTCGGCGTGCGGGAGAAAGCGCGCCAGGGCCGTGTGAATCTGTTCGGCGCGGGCGTGGGCCAGTCCGCCGCCCCCGAGATTCCCGAGGCGGTACTCCATGCCCGCCAGCACCGCCAGAGCCTGCCCCAGCTTCATTTCGGCTTCCAGAAACTCGGGCGTGCCAAAGGCGGCCGGCCCGGCGTGTGCGGCCATCCGTTCCAGCCGGGAGCTCAGCATACCGGCATGCAGCCGCTTCCAGGCTCTCCCCAGTTTCCAGCGAATTCGCATACCGCCCCCTCGCTCCGCCCACCAGCGCCGCCGCACTTTGATGGCCGTTCCAGCGATTCGCCCGCACCGGCCGGACGAGGCCGCACCGCGACGGGCGTCCTACCCGCGCCGCTGGCCGCTCGCCACACCCCACATGCGGCGGCGCCTCATTCCGCAGTTCCTCAGCGGTGCCCTTTTCACTCGCCGCCGCCCCGCCCTGTGTCGCCCGCGGGCCGGCTGCCCTGCAAGCCCGGCGCACTGGATTCAAATCGTATACCATGAACCTTAGAGGAAAATAACGGGCTATGGCAGTGTACCTTGTCGAACGCGATTTGCCGGGTGTGACCATGGAGCAGCTCGCGGCTGCGCAAAAAAAGGCCATCCAGATGGGGATCGAACTCACCAAGGAAGGCAAGCAGGTCCGCTACATCCGCTCCACCTTCGTTCCCGGGGAGCACAAATGCATGTGCCTGTTCGAGGCGCCCAACCCGGAAAACGTCCGCGAAGCCAATGTGCGGGGCGAGATTCCCTTCACCCGGATCGTACCCGCGGAAGACCTCACTCCGCGTTAGCCGTCACCCGCCGCTGCCGTCCAGCGCGGCGCGGATCGCGCCGGCGAGCGCATCGAGCGAAAACGGTTTTTGCAGGAAGATCCGGTTCCCGAGTTCGCGCCCCGGCGGCGACTGCCCGGCATATCCCGAAACAAAGACGACTTTCAATTCGGGCCGCAAGCTCTGCAGCCGCACGGCCAGTTCGTGGCCGCCCAGCCCCGGCATGATCAGGTCCGTGAGCAGCAAGTGGATGGTTCCCGCGTGCTGCTCTGCCAGCTTCAGTGCAGCCACGCCATCAGTCGCACTGATCACCTGGTAGCCGAGCGCTTCGAGCGCCCGTCCCACCAGCGCGCGGATCGAGGCATCGTCCTCCGCCACCAGGATGGTCTCGGAGCCGTGCGGCAGCCTTTTCGTTACGGAGGGCTGAGCCGGCGGCGGCGCCGGTTCCGTCGCCACCCGCGGCAGGCAAATGCGGAACGTGGTGCCCGCCCCCGGCTGGCTTTCGACATGGATGTAGCCGCCGCTCTGCCGGATGATCCCGTAGACCACCGCCAATCCAAGCCCCGTGCCCTCATGAGGCGCCTTGGTGGTGAAGAAGGGCTCGAAAATCCGGGCTTGCGTCTCCTGATCCATTCCCACGCCGGTGTCCTGGACGATGAGCTGCGCGTACTCTCCGGCTTTGGGCGCATCGGGCGGCCGGCTGCGTTGTCCCCGGACCGTCACGCGCGCGGTCCGGATGGTCAGGCGCCCTCCCGCGGGCATGGCGTCCTGCGCGTTCACCGCCAGGTTCATCAGCACGCGCTCGATCTCGTGAGGGTCGGCATTGACGCAGCCCGTATCGGCGCCCGGTTCGAAGACGAGATCGATGTCCTGCCGCATCACCCGCCCGAGCAGGCCCATCAGATTGCCCGCGATCTGATTGAGATCCACGGTGCGGCTGCGCAGCACCTGGCGGCGGCTGAAGGCAAGAAGCTGGCGCGTCAGCCCCGCGGCCTTCTCCGACGCCAGCCGTATCTCCATCAGCCGCTCGCGCGCCGGCCCGCCGGCGTTTTCGAGCAGCAGCTCCACATGGCCCGCAATCACAGTCAACAGATTGTTGAAATCGTGAGCCACGCCGCCGGCGAGCTGGCCGACCGCCTGCATTTTCTGCGCCTGGCTGAGCTCGGCTTCAAGGCGCTTCTTCTCCGTCACGTCCTCGGCGAAGATGTCGAAGTGCGAGATTTCGGCGCCGGCGCCGCAAGCGACCCGGCCGCTCACGCGGACCTGAATTTCGGTGCCGTCGCGCCGCCGCCAGACCGCGTCCGCCTCCGATTGCGACCCATGGTCCACCAGATTTTTTTGCAGGCTCTCGAACGCCTCCGGCGCGCTGAAGATTTGCGGCAAATCGCGCAGCAGCAGCTCGCCCGAGGTCTGGCGGTCATAGCCCAGCATCTCCGCCATGGCCCGGTTCACCTGCAGGAGCTGGCCGGCCATGGTGCAGCGGCAGATCGCATAGGGCGCTTCCTCGACCATGGAACGGTAGCCGTACTCGGAGAGGCGCAGCGCCCGCTCCGCCACGATGCGCTCGGTGAGATCCAGGGCCACCCCAATCACGCCGGCCACGCCGCCCTCGCCGTCCGGCGCCGGCCGCACGGTGCCGCGCAGTTCTCTGCCCTTGGCCTCGGCGCCGAAGGAGCCGGTTTCGCCCAGCAGAGCCACCTGGTGCGCCACGCGAATTTCCGCAGCCTGTGCGCCGGAGAAGAAATCGGCCACGGGCCGGCCGCGGTAGTCCGCGCCGGCGATCCCCATGGCGGAGAGCGCCGCGCCGGTCAGACGCGTGAACCGAAGGTCACGGTCGGTTTCCCAGACCAGCGCCGGGAGGCTGTCGAGCAGATCCGGGGCGGCCCGGGTCTTCCCCTCGGCGCCACGGCCCTGCAACCGCTCGCCGGAAGGCGAATCAGGCAATGGCGTCGTCTGGGACAGTGCGCTCCCCTCCCCAATGGTGCGGTTTACACCGCGTCTGCACAAATTAGATTCCTAAGTACATATCCTAACCGATCCAATGCCGGGGATAGGGCGAATAAAAAGCGGTCACGCCGCTTCGCAGAAAATTGTTTACAGTGCCTCAGGACTTTAGTGCCAAATGGGTCCCGGCACGGGAATCCGGCGTGTTAATCCTGGATTGGGCAGCCGTATTTCGCTGAATTCCAAGCTCTTTCTCAAAGTTGGGTTCGTTCCGTAAAATCCCGCGAGCCACCAATCGCTGATGGCGCGGCAATACCCCGCCAGACCCGAAGTCCTCCTGCCGGAGTGGTACCGGTGGATCCGGCGGGCGCCAGGAAATTGGGTTCGTTCCGTAAGAAATGTGTGGCCCGAATTGCTACTGCCTGACCTCCGCCTCGATCGCCTCCAGCTCCTTGCCGGCTTCGGCCCAGCGGCCCTGGGAGGCCAGCTCCCGGTAGCGGCGGAGGTGGTCGCGGACGCGCTGCAGGCGGATATCGGGCGTGACGCCCGCCGTGGGCATGGCGGCGCCGGTAGCGGCGGGGGCGGCGTTCGAGATTGCCGGAGCGGCCGCCGCGCCCCCCGGTTTCCATCCGGCGGCGAGCTGCGCCAGCGCTTCGTCGTAAGTATCCGTGTAGATCAGCCGGTTACCGACCGCCAGCACGACCTTCTTCAACTGCGGCATGCTGCCCTCGGTGGCCTGAATGTAGATCGGGTCGACGTACAGGAACGTGTTGCCCACCGGCAGCACCAGGATCTGGCCGCGCAGCACGTGCGAGCCCTGCTGGTTCCACAGCGTCAGGTCCTTGGATATGTTCTGGTCCTGGTTGATGTACGCGGAGATGTTCATCGGTCCCGGAATCAATTGCTGCTTGGAAAGGAGCAGCACCGAGAGATCGCCCAGATGCTCGCCGTCGCAGCGGCCGGCCATGAGGCCGATCAGGTTGTTCTTATTTCGCGGCGTGAACGGGATCAGGAGCAGGAATTCCGGCTTGCTGCTGCCGGGCAGGGTGGCCATGACGTAGCTGGGCTCCATGGGCGCGGTGCCGCCGTTCTGGGCATCGGCATGGAGCGCGATATCCCACACGTCCTCCTTGTTGTAGAAGGACTGGGGATCGAGCATGTGGTAGGTCTGATAAATCGTGGACTGGATGCGGAACAGAACCTCCGGGTAGCGGGCGTGGGCCCGCAGATCGGCCGGCATGTCGGAAGCCGGGTGAAAGAGGTCCGGGAAGAGGTGCTGGTAGGCGTTGATGATCGGGTCGTCCGGGGCGAAGATATAGAGGCGCGTCTCGCCGTCGTAGGCGTCGATGGTGGCCTTGACCGCGTTGCGGATGTAGTTGATCCGGCCGAAGTCGCCGGCGTTGATGGCGCGGGAATAGGGGTGGGCGTCCGAGGTGGTGTAGCCGTCCGCCATCCACACCAGGCGGCCGTCCTGGGTGATCACCATGTAGGGGTCGGTATCCCATTCGAGGAATCCGGCCAGCTCCTGGAGCCGCTCGCGGATGCGGCGGCGGATCATCATGCGGCTGTTGGAGGTGAGGTAATCCGTCAGCAGAATGTTGGGCTCGCCCTCGTGAACGGCGGCGGCCAGGCGCATGAAGAACGAAGAGACCGGGAATCCGCCCTTTCCCTCGTACGTGGAATAGGCGTTCTGCTCGCCCGCGGGGTAGTTGAACTCCTTCTGCGCGGTGTGGACGAAGACCGGCTCGTGCGTCACTTCGCCGTAGTAGATTTCCGGGCGCGTGAGCTTGAGGCTGGGGGTCTTGACGACCGGCGGGGCATCGTCGATGAGGAGCACCGGCAGGCCGTCCGGCGTCATCTGGCTCACTTCGGAGAAGACCAGCCCGTAGCCGTGAGTGTAGATGAATGCGGGGTTGATCCAGTTGGCGCGGGCGTCGGGGAGCTGGCTGATATCGAGCTCGCGGGGCGAAAGGAGCACCTGGCGGTACTGCCCGTCAATGGTGTAGCGGTCGATATCGGTGTCGTGGAAGGCGTAATACGTGCGCAGGGCCTGGCGCTGGGTGATGGTGTCATGGTAGGGCTTCCATTCCCAGAGGCGCACGTTATCGAGGAGCGGCTTGTGCGCGGCGACGTCGATGGGAGCGTCGGGCTGCGCGGGGAAGTCGACCTCCTGCACGTTCCGCTCCAGGCCGTACGCGCTGCGGGTGGCATGGATGTGGGTCTGGATGTAGGGCCGTTCGAGCGAGATCTCGTTGGGCTTGACGTAGAGCGTCGAGACCAGCCGGGGCGCGAGAAACGAAATCACCAGCACCACGGCCATGCTGGCGGCGAGGATCCAGCGGTTCAGCCAGACCAGAACCGCCGCGGCCACGGCGCCGGCGATCAGGAGCCATTGCAGCGGCAGCCCGATATTCCGGTCCACGTAATCGATGCCGACAAGAAACGAGCCGTGGTCGTTGTAGACCATCTCGTAGCGCCCCAAAAAGAAACGGACCGCCAGGGCGAGCAGCAGAACCACCGCGGCTCCGCGGAGAAAGCGCGATTCCAGGCCGCCTTCCAGGCGGAAGAAGCTGGCGTCGAACTCCTGCGGCTGGCGGAACTCCGGCAACTTGTAGCGCAACTGCCAGGCGCGCGCCGCCACCCAGTAGAGCAGGATGCAGAAGATCACGAGCGCCAACACGTAGCTGCGCACCAGGATGTAGAACGGCAGATCGAAGAGATAGAAGGAGAGCGGCAGTTGAAAAACGGCATCGTGCCATGCCGTGGCGGACGCGGCGAGGTGGCGGGAGCCGGCGAAGCGGACCACGGTCCAGGTATCGATGGTGGAGGCGGCGATGAGGTATCCAAGGAGCAGCAGGGCGAGGGTCGAAAGGCGGGCGTAGAGGCGGTGCTCGCCGAGGCCGGTCCCGGCGAATTTGAGGGCGCGCGCGTGGGTAACCCACAGGGCGGCGAAGGCCACCACGGTACCCACGGCCAGCGGCGCCAAGCCGTAATACAGCATGTTGAGCCAGGTCTGGAACTGCCCCAGCTCGCTCCACCACTGCACCTCGATCGCATAGGAGGCGATCCCGCGGGCGGCGACCAGGAGCACAGCCAGCGCGATCAACACGGTGATCAGCGGGCGGGAGGTGCCCTGGCGCGAGTCGTAGCGCCCGCGCTCGATCTGGTAGGCCATGGTTTAAGCGTAGCACCGGGTTTGGGAACGCCCGCATCCCTGTTGGGGCGGGCGGCCATGGAGCCGATGGAACTTCTGGTACGAAACTGGCGAGGCGGTTCCCGAGTGGATTTGCCCCTGCCCGGTTTAAGAATCGATGAGGGAGTCCGGTATGTACGATCGCGGCGCCAAAACTTTAACGGTAAACGGCGGCGAGCAAGTAGCCCCGGCCGGGGCCTGGCGCGGCGTATTGGACCGAATTCCGACGCTGTTCGGCCGGCTGGTCTATCTCCGCTCCATCGCGGATGCCGCCGATCCAGCGATCGGGCGTGCGGCGCAGCAGGTCTTTTCGCAATGGGTCGCCATGGGTCTGCCCGAGCAGGCGCGCGATCTGCGGGCCTACCGCAGCAATAGCCGGGACGGTAGTCCGGCCGATCCCGCCACGCTGGTACCGCCCGGCACGAGCGAAGTGGAGCGGCTGCTCTTCCTCACGGACATGGAGACGCTCACCGGCCTGCTGGCGCTGGACGAGGAACTCCCGGCATCCATGCTATGATCCTCGCGTGAGAATCGTCGTCGGCATCTCGGGCGCGAGCGGGGTGATCTACGGTATGCGCCTGCTGGAGCGGCTGCGCGCGCAGGCGGGAGTCGAGATCCATCTGATCCTCACGCGCTCCGGCGAAAAGACGCTGTACCTCGAATTGGGGCAGACCGGGGCCGAAGCGCGCAAGCTGGCGCATTATTCGTACGCGCTCGAAGATATCGGCGCGCCGCTGGCCAGCGGCTCGTTTCCTACCGACGCCATGGTGATCGCGCCGTGCTCGATCCACACGATGTCCGCCATCGCGGCCGGCATCAGCGACAACCTGCTCGTGCGCGCCGCGGATATCGCGCTCAAGGAGCGGCGCCGGCTGATCCTGATGGTGCGGGAGTCGCCGTTTCACCTCGGGCATCTCCGGAATATGACGGCGCTGGCGGAGATGGGAGCGATCATCGCGCCGCCCATCCCGGGATTCTACAACCGGCCGCAATCGGTGATGGACCTGGTCGATCACAGCGTGGACCGCGTGCTCGACCTGCTCGGGCTGGCCGACGAGCGGGTGCGGCGATGGGAAGGCGCACGGCCGCAGCATGTCAAGGCGGCGAATGAACACGAATGAGCACGCATAAGCCCCGCAGCAAGTCCCGCCCCCTGATCGCGTTTCAGGGCGCCCGAGGCGCGTTCAGCGAGGAAGCGGCGCGCAAGCTGGTGGGGGCGGACACCGCCGTGTTGCCGTGCGAGCGCTTCGAGGATGTGTTCCGCACGCTGAAGGAGGGCCGGGCGTCGGGCGCGGTGGTGCCGATCGAGAATACGCTGGCGGGGCCGGTGTACGAGAACTACGACCTGCTGCAATCGTTCGAGCTGCCGATCGTGGCGGAAACGAGCGTCCGCATCGTGCACAACCTGATGGCGCGGCCCGGCGTCAGCTTTGCGAAAATCCGGCGCGTGTACTCGCATCCGGTGGCGCTCAGCCAATGCCTGGACTTCTTCGCCCGCAATCCGCAGATCGAGCGCATCCCGTACTATGACACCGCTGGCAGCGTGAAGATGGTGATGGAGGAAGGGCTCGAGGACGCCGGCGCCATCGCTTCCGCGGTTGCTGCGGAGATTTACGGCGCGCGCATTCTGCGGCGATCGATTGAAAGCGACCGGCGTAATTTCACGCGTTTCTTCCTGCTGCGCCGGCCGGAGTACGCCAAACGGCATCCGGTGAAGGCCGCGAAAGAGACGCAGTGGAAAACATCGCTGGTGTTCGGGACACGCAATGTTCCGGGCGCCCTGTTCCGGGCGTTGAGCGCGTTTGCCCTGCGGGATCTGAACCTGACCAAGATCGAATCCCGCCCGCTGCGCGGCCGGCCGTGGGAATACGCATTCTATCTCGATTTCCTGGGACGTGTGGATTCGCCCACCGCGCAGAACGCGCTGGGCCACCTGCGCGAGTTGGCGGATTTTCTGCGCGTTCTGGGCTGCTATCCGAAAGGGGCGTAGCACGCACATCCGGCTCGCGATGGGTTCGGCGGCACTTCGGCGGCCGGGCT
Source organism: Bryobacteraceae bacterium (assembly GCA_035293845.1). Taxonomy (GTDB): domain Bacteria; phylum Acidobacteriota; class Terriglobia; order Bryobacterales; family Bryobacteraceae; genus DATGMB01. The sequence continues at coordinate 7,197 of DATGMB010000027.1, read as the reverse complement.
GCAAAGGCTAAACTTGTGAGATGGCCGTAGAAGAACAACAGGTTCCACCGCCGGCGGAAGAAGCGCCGCGTGAAGCAGCGCCCGTCGAGGAGGTACCGGTCCTCGCGGTTCGGGACACGGTGATTTTTCCCGGCGCGCTGCTGCCAATCACGATCGGGCGGCCGAGTTCCATCGCGCTGGTACAGGCGCTGGGGGAAAACCGCACGTTCGCGGTGGTCGCGCAGCTCGATCCGCGGGTCGACGTGCCAGGCCCGGACGATATGTACGAGATCGGCACGATGTGCGTGATGCACAAGGCGGTGCGCGTGCCGCGGGAAAACCTGCTGCTGTTCTGCGAAGGCGTCTCGCGCATCCGGACGCGCGACTACACGGCGACCGAGCCGTACCTGCGGGCGCGTGTGGAGCGGCTGCCGGACATCGAGCCGGAGATCACGCCGGAAATCGAGGCGCTGCGGCAGAACGTGCTCAGCCTGTTTCAGCAGATCGTGGCCGCCTCGCCGAACCTCTCCGACGACCTCGCGCAGACCGCGGCGCAGATCACCGAGCCGGGGCGGCTGGCCGATTTCGTGAGCGGCAACGTGCCTTCGCTCGGAGCCCAGGAGCGGCAGCATCTGCTCGAAGTGATCGACGGCCGCGAACGCCTGAACGAGATCCACCGCCACCTGACGCGCGAACTGGAGCTGCTCGAGCTGCGCGGCCGCATCCAGAGCCAGGTGCAGGGGCAGCTTTCGCAAAGCCAGCGCGAGTTCTATTTGCGCGAGCAGTTGAAGGCGATTCAAAAGGAGCTGGGGGAGAGCGAGGAAGGCCAGAAGGATATCGATGAGCTGCGGCAGAAGCTGGAAGCGGCGGGCATGCCGGAGGAGGTGAAGCAGGAGGCCTTGCGCGAGTTGAAGCGGCTGGCTGCCATGCCGCAGGCCTCGCCGGAGTACGGCGTCACGCGCACCTACCTGGAGTGGATGGCCAACCTGCCGTGGGCCGTCTCGAGCGGTGTGCAGGTGGACGTAAAACGCGCGGCGGAGATCCTCAACGAGGACCACTACGATCTCGAAAAGGTCAAGGACCGCATCCTCGACTACCTGGCCGTGCTGCAGCTCCGGCCGGTGCTGAAAGGGCCGATCCTGTGCTTCGTGGGACCGCCGGGCGTGGGGAAGACGTCGCTCGGCCGCTCGATCGCGCGGGCTCTCGGGCGCAAGTTCGCGCGCATCTCGATGGGCGGCATGCACGACGAGGCGGAGATTCGCGGCCACCGGCGCACCTACATCGGGGCGCTGCCGGGCCAGATCATCCAGGCGCTGCGGCGGACGGGCGTCAACGATCCCGTGTTCATGCTGGACGAGGTGGATAAGCTCGGGCGCGATTTCCGCGGCGATCCGGCCTCGGCGCTGCTCGAGGTGCTCGACCCGGAGCAGAATGCGACCTTCCGGGATAACTATCTAGACGTGCCGTTCGACTTATCGCGGGTGCTCTTCATCACCACGGCGAACGTGCTCGATACGGTTCCGGATGCGCTGCGCGACCGCATGGAGATTATCCCGCTCGAAGGCTACACCGAGCATGAGAAGGTGATCATCGCGTTCCGGTATCTGGTGCCGCGGCAGATCAAGGAGAACGGCCTCGAGCCGGAAAAGGACCTGCAATTCACCGAGGACGCGATCCGCTTTCTGATCCGCCGGTACACGCGCGAAGCGGGGGTGCGGAATCTCGAACGCGAGATCGGCACCATCTGCCGCAAGCAGGCGCGGCGGATTGCGGAGGGCACGCGGGAGCTCGCGGTGGTGACGCCGGAGCTGGTGGAGAAGGACATCGGCGCGCCGCGCTTCCGGCCGGACGTGGAGGTGGCGGAACGCACGCGGCGGCCCGGCGTGGCGGTCGGCCTCGCGTGGACACCAGTGGGCGGCGATGTGCTGTTCGTCGAAGCGGGGCGCATGCCGGGAGGCAGCAAGGGGTTGATCATGACCGGGCAACTCGGGCCCGTGATGCAGGAATCGGTGCAAGCCGCTCTGACGTGGGTGCGGGCCAACGCGCCGCACTACGCCATCGACCCCGACCTGTTCAAGACGAGCGACATCCACATTCACGTACCGGCCGGGGCGATCCCGAAGGACGGGCCGTCGGCCGGCATCACCATGGCGACGGCGCTGCTTTCGATGCTGACCGACCGCTGCGTGAAGCCGAACCTGGCGATGACGGGCGAGATCACGCTGACCGGACAGGTGCTGCCGGTGGGCGGCATCAAGGAGAAGGTGCTGGCGGCGAAGCGCGGCGGCGTGCGCGAGGTGATCCTGCCGTTCGAGAACGAAGTGAACGTGAGGGAGGATCTGAAGAGCGAGCAGATCGGCGATATGCAGATCCGGTATGTCAAGAGCATGGACGAAGTGGTGAAGCTGGCGCTGGAGGAGAAGGGCTGCTAACTAAGCTATCCCGCCGGTCTCCAGGCCCAGCCGATTCCCATCAAAACCTGCACCTGGTTCGGCAGGAGAGGCAGGCGGCTGGCGAGGTTGTACGGGTTGAAATAGGGGACATCCCACCGCTGATAACGAATCTCCGGGGCGAAGCGGAGATGGCCCACGCGGAACTCGTAGCCGCCGCCCAGTGTCCAGGCGTGGTCGTGCGCATGCCAGTAATCGGCATTGGCGTAAGCCTGTTCCAGACTGATGGTGAGCATCCGGTAGCCGGTGATGTCATCTTTGCCGCTGGCATATCGCCGAACGAAACCGGCCAGCAGGTAGGGATGCACGCGTCGCACGGGCAGCCGGTATTTGGCGAGTAGCGGGAACTCCCAGGTGTTGGCGCGGGTGCGGTCCGTCGATTCGCGTCCGAGTAGCGGGATGAAGAAGCTGTACCCCAGCCGGCTATACAGCGCGCCGGCCTGGAGTCAGAACCCGTGGGGCAGCCGAACCTCGGCCGCCGCGCCCACCAGGTATGGTCGGGATTCCGAATCGGCGAGGTATCCGTAGTTCGGCTCCGTCGCGGACGTTGCGCGCAGTCCGCCCTGCAGGCTGAGAATTAAGGGCTGGGCGAAAGCGCCTGTTGTGAGTAAAAGAAACAGGAGAAGAGGCCGCATCAGTCTCAAAGACCCGCGGCAGGCGCGCTTCCACTACAGCGCTGGTACCGCGGGCCCTACGAGCCCGGATGGTATTCGCGCTCCGTGTGCCCCTTCAACTGCTCGCGGTCGAAGTAAACCTCGCGCAGGTCGCCGGTGGCGTAGCGCTGGGCCTCGTCGTTGAAGTGCTTCGACTCGGGGTGGCCGCTTTCGCCGCCGCAGGTGACGGCGCGGGCGCGAACGCGCGGGCCGAATTCGACTACGGCAACGAAGCTGTTGCCGCTTGTGCCGTACCACTTCTTGGTGCCGGGGTACGGCCGCGCGCCGAATGAGGCGAGCGAGCCCCACGTGGAGGAAGTGAACGGCACGGGGATGCTCGGCGCAGCATCGTTGAACGGCTGGACGATATCGGCGGTGAGGCGCTGGTAGCGGTTGATCTCGCCCCAGGGCGTCTTCCACGAGCCGAAATCCTGCGCGAGGCGCGTCGAGGCGGCGTCGAGCGATTCGAGAAGAACGTTCGGCGGAAGGTTCGGGATGTTCTCTCCGGTCGCGGCCCCACCGCCGCGGCGGCCACCGCCTGCATGCCGCTGGACTTCGGTGCCCCAGAAGACGGCGAGCGAAGTGGCGACGGATTCGGCGCCCCAGCGATGGTCCCACTTCCGCAGCACGGCGATCTGCTCGGCGAGCTTCGCCTTGAGCGGGTCTGAAGCCGGTGCGTCGTCCCAGGCTTTCAGGAGCGCGGGCAGGGGCTTGTCGAACCAGGTGAGGTAACTATCGTAGGCGGCGGCGATGAGGGAGTCGACGGTGAAGTCCTTCCTGTCGTGCAGCACGCGGATGGCGTGCAGACCGCGCGCGGATTCCCCGCCGGTTTCAACATATGCGGGGTAGTCCTCGCGCTTCGGGCTATCCGGACCGGCTGCCGACCAGGGCCAGTTATTGGTGTTGTAGAGCCAGCCGCTCTTAGGGTTCAGGAGGTGCGGGGTTTCGTCGACGGACAGGAGGCCCTTCCATTCCGTGGCGGGGTCGCTGCCGTCGACGGGTTTGGTCCAATCGAAGCGGGTGTCTCGGCGCGGGATGAAGTTGCCGTGGAAGTAGGCGATGTTGCCGTCGGCATCGGCATAGATGGTGTTGTTGGAGGAGTTGGTGTGGAGTTCCATGCTCTGGCGGAACGCCCGGTAGGTGCGGGCCTTGGTGCGCGTGTAGGATTGCGTGAGCGCCTTGATGGGTTCCTGCATGAGGCGGATGGCCACCCACTTGCCGTCCGCCTGGCGCACGATCGGGCCGTGATGAGTGAAGTAAGCGGTAAATTTGCGCTCGGCCATGCCGTGCTCGGTACGGTAGGGGACCGTGATTTCCTTTGCGATCACGGGCCGCTCTTCGCTGCCGTACTTGTAGACGTAACCGTTCCCCTTCCTGCTGACCGTCTCGAGATACTCGTCGATCGCGTCGACGCCGCTCGAGGTGTGCATCCAGCCGGCGCGGTCGTTGAAACCCTGGTAGATGAAGAACTGGCCCCAGGTCACTGCGCCGTAGGCGTTCAGTCCTTCCTGACTGACCATCTGGAGCTCGGAGCGGAAGAAGAAGGAGGTGTGGGGGTTGATGAGGAGAAGGGCGTGGTGGCCGGCGGTGTTGGAAGGCGCGATGGCGGCGCCGTTGGAGCCGGAGGGCTCGGGCTCGTATTCGGGCTCCGCTACCGCGGCGGCATCGGCCAGTGCGGAGGCGGCCGGACCGCGGTTGCCGTAGAACGCTTCGAGCTGGCCGAGGTTGACGCGCTCGATATCGCCGCCGATGCTGCCCTCGGTGAAGCTGAGGGCCATCCAGGGCTCGAAGCGCTGGATCACGCGCGGATGGACGTCGGGATGCTTGTAGAGGTAGAAATTCAGGCCGTCGGCGAAGGCGTTCATGAGGGATTGGAGCCAGCCGGGGCTGGCGCCGTACTGCTTCTTCAGCTCGGCGGGATCGATGAAGAGCTTCATGCGCAGGTCCTGCCAGATGCGGGATTCGCCCTCAGCCTCGGCCAACCGGCCCATGGCGTTGATGTAGTTGGTCTCGACGCGGTTGAAATCATCCTCGGCCTGGGCGTAGACGGTGCCGAAGACGGCGTCGGCGTCCGTTTTGCCGTAGATGTGGGCGATGCCCCAGTCATCGCGGACGATGGTAACGCCGGCCGCGGTCTTTTCCCATCGCGCGAGATCCTCGCGGGAGGGCTGTATGGCCAAGGCGGCGGAGGCGGAAAGGGCCAGAAGGAGAAGCGGCTTCAAGCAGGCTGGGATTTGCATGTCGATGCTCCCCTCGATTGTACGCCCGCGCCCAGGAGAGGTGGCCGAGGGGCGGCGGAGGGCGATGACCTCGGCCGCTGGAGGCCGTGGTTCAATAGAGGAGACACGGGCCCTTAGCTCAGCGGTTAGAGCAGCGGACTCATAATCCGTTGGTCGTAGGTTCGAATCCTACAGGGCCCACCAGAACATCCACTTCCTCGCTTGGTCGGTGGCCGGTTGGCGGCAAAAGCCTTCCGGCGGTGCTGGTGCGATCCCGGATTTCGCCCAGGATTCATCGATCGGCGTACGACCAGAGGGAGACAGCCCTGGTTCCCAGGCAAAAAAAACATCCGCTATTTACCCGATTTGAGATATGCTTATCCTTCATCGGCGGCAGTTATGCAGCCGAATCCAGCGGCGGTTTCGCTGATAACCAGCAGTATATTTTGATGTCCGGATGTCGGGCTGCGGCCTGCGCTCCGCAGTCTACACGAGCAGGCGCACACGCAGGTGCTGAGATGAGCGAAAGTAAGCAGTCGGCTCCCCTTTATGAATCTCTCCCGAGGCCGAACCGCCGCCTTGCGCGTTTCGGGCCGGAAGTCGAGGAGCGTTCGGTCAAAATTGCAGTCGTCACACCGGTCCTCGGTGGCGCGGTTGCGCCGCGGACCGTTGATGATGTCGACGTCATTCGCAACGCGACAGTACGCGGCCAGCTCCGCTTTTGGTGGCGGGCGCTCAACGGGCACCGGTATCAAAGTCCCGAGGATCTGTATGAGGCCGAGAGCGCGCTCTGGGGCCGTGCAGCAGATGACACAGGGGGCCGCTCCACAGTCGAAATTCGGGTTGTCATCGGAGACGCGGGTGGAGCTCCCGATTCGAGCGATATCCGGCTGTACGATTCCAGAGAGGGCAGTGCTACGCCTGGCGCTTACGCGTTGTGGCCGGCACGAGGAGAGACCAAGAGCAACTTACCTGCGGCGCCCAGGCGCTCGGGGACTAAAGCCCTCGTTTCGCTGACCGCTCCGGCCGCGGATATTAAGGAGATTGAGAACGCAGTGCGTGCCTGGCTGCTCTTTGGAGGCTATGGCGCCCGTACGCGACGGGGTCTCGGCGGCTTCTGCGTTCTCGATACGCCAAAGGTGTGGTTGCCCGAGATCGCGACGCGTCAGGATTATCAGCGGTTATTCGGACGCGATATCTTTGCGCTTCCGGGAAAGCCGGCGAATGACGTCCCCTGGTTATCAGGTGCAGCGCTTCATGTTGGACCCGCGCAAAAGGATGCTCAGGCCGCGTGGACCCTCGCTCTGGGGTGGCTAAAGGAATTCCGGCAAGGGACCGGCGGCGGCCCCGGTGACCGAGCGCGCGAACCGGGAACCGGCAAGTCCCAACCGCAGCGCCCCTCAATCTCCAACTGGCCGGAAGCGGACAAGATCCGGCACCTGACGGGCAAGACAAAGTCCCACCCGCCGCGGTATAACTCAACTCCTGCCTGGCCGCGCGCTGGCTTCGGCCTGCCGATCATCGGCCAGTTCCAAAAGAGGGCTCGCGATGGGAGCTCGCTCGACGAACCGGGCCCGTTCGAGCTTCGCTGGCGCGGGCCGCATCCTGAGACCGGGGACCGGTTAGCGAGTCCGCTGATCGTCAAGGCCATGCCGCTGGCTAATGGCACGTTTGTGCCCATTGCGCTTTGGCTCAACCGCGCCTATCCGGCGAACTCCGGGGTCGTTCTGCATAACATCCGCAATTCAACCGCGCCATTCGACCGCCTGGCTGCTCCGGGTGACACGCCGCGGTTCGCGGCGCTTAACGGGAAACAGACTCTGCGCGAAGCTTTTCTCGATTGGTTGCATGCCAAATATAAAACAACAGTGGTGGCTGCATGAGTGAGCATCTGCT
>DATGMB010000026.1:0-22432 GCA_035293845.1 Bryobacteraceae bacterium | reverse complement strand
GCCGCGTCCAAGGCGGCGCTGGTGCGCTTCGCCGAATGCCTGGCCGATGAGGTGCGCGACCACAACGTGCAGGTCAACTGCATGTCGCCGGGCGGGGCGTACACGCACATGACGGACGAGATCCTGCATGCCGGCGAGGAGCGGGCCGGGCACCGCGAAATCGAAGAGGCGGAGCAGATCCGCGTCACCGGAGGCGTGCAGCCGGAGCGGCAGATTCAACTGGCGCTGTTCCTGGCCTCCGAGCGATCCAATCACATCAGCGGCAAGCTGCTGCACGTCAACGACGACTGGCGCCGCTTCGAGCACCAGAATATGAAGCCCGAGCTGTACACGCTGCGGCGCGTGCAGAAGATTTAGCGCGCCGGATGATGCGAGGGTTCGGGTGCGGGGCGCCGGGTGCGCCGGATCCAGCCCACCACCGAAATGATGCTGCCCACCAGACAGAGCACTCCGAAGCCGATCATGACATCCTCGGCAGCGGTGCTCCGCAGCACGCGGAGAATCCCCCGACCGAAAAACAGGGCCAGCACGCCGAGGGCGGTGAAGCGGACCATGCGCGCGGCGCCCGTCACGGCGAGCAGCTTCTTGCGGGGGTACTGCAGGGCGGAGGCCGCCATGATGAACGGGGTGAACGGAAAGGGCGGCGGCGCGATGGAAGCGAGCGCGAGCGCCCACGCCGCATCTTCGGTGACCTTCTGTTTGAGGCGTTCGATCCAACGGGCGGAGAGGTGCTTTTCGAGGCCGCGCTCGCCGGCGGGACGCAGGATGACGTCCACGAGCAGAACGCCCAGCACGGAGCCGGCCGTCGACATGGCCGCGTAATACAGCATTCGCCACACGCTATGGCTGCGCGCGGTGGCGGCCACGACCAGGACATCGTTGCCGAGGGGCACGAAAAGGAAAGACGAATCGGCAATGCCGATCGCCAGCAGCGCCGGTCCGCCCCAGTGCCAGAAGAAAGCCCGCAGGAGGTGGGCGATGTGTCTCATCCGGTCCGGCAGAATGGCTACACGTTTTGCTCCAAATTCCTGCCGTTGGTGCGGCGCGCGGACGGAACCTCACACACGGCGTGGCGAACCGCGGGGGAACATGGAATTATGAGCCCGCACCAGACATTTACACGCATCCCGATGCAGGTCGGGAGCGAGCTGCGCATCCGCAACACCGGCGAAGTGAACGTCAGCAACCCGACAGTGGAAACGGCGCCATCGCTCGAGGCGGCCGACGCCGTGATCGATTACCGCTTCGATGCAGAGACCGGTGAGCACGTCCTGCGGCTGGTCCAGCCGCTGGCGCCGCGCAGGTCCCGGCGCTGATGCCGGCCCGGCATTCGAACCACCGGGACGCACCGCCTCAGGGCGCCGACTCGGAACTTTCCGAGCGTGAGCTGGAGGAGGCCGAAGAGCGCAGTTCTGTCCGCGCGCACGTGGTGCACGAGGCGGTGCGGCGTGAGGGCGAAGCGGAGCTGAGGCGGCCATCGACGGCGCTTGCGTGGTCGGGCCTGGCGGCGGGCCTCTCGATGGGCTTTTCGCTGATCGCCGAGGGGCTGATCCGTTCGCGCCTGCCGGACCTTCCGTGGCGGCCGCTGGTCTCGAAGCTGGGGTACAGTTTCGGGTTCGTGCTGGTAGTGCTGGGCCGGCAGCAGCTCTTCACGGAAAACACGCTCACTCCGATCCTTCCCCTGCTCGAGCGCCCCGGACGGGAGATGTTGTGGCACGTGTTGCGGTTGTGGGTCATCGTGCTGGCAATGAACCTGGTGGGCGCGGTGGCGATCGCCTGGGTGCTGGGCAATTCCTCCGTTTTCCGGCCGGAGGTGCGGCACGCGTTCGCGGAAATCGGGCACGAATCCGCGAACGTCACGTTCGGGCTGGCCGTGCTGCGCGGGGTGTTCGCCGGCTGGCTCATCGCCTTCATGGTCTGGCTGCTGCCCTTCGCGGAAAGCGCGCGGCTGGCGGTGATCGTCGGGCTGACCTGGCTGGTCGGGCTGGGCGGCTTTACACACGTGATCGCCGGCTCGATCGAAGTGCTGTTCCTGGTGACGACCGGCGAGCTGCCGTGGCACCGGTGCGCGTTCGGCTATATCCTCCCGACCCTGATCGGCAACATTCTGGGAGGCGTTTCGCTGGTGGCCGCGTTGAACCACGCGCAAGTGGTTTCGAAGTAACGCGGGCAGTCCTGCCTCACCGGGTGAGCGAGCCGGTGAAGTCGCGGAGGTCCTCGAAGGAGATCGCCCAGGCCGTGCGCAAGGATTCGTAGCCCTTGAGCTGCAACTCGCGGCGCTCGAACGGTCCGGACGCCGGGAGCTCCAGCTCGCGGAAGGCGGGATCGCCCACCAGCACGCCGCCTCCGACGGTCTTGGTGGCGGCTTCCAGGCGGAAGGCGGCGTTCACCGCATCGCCGAGGGCCGTATAGTCGGCGCCGGCCAGGATGGCGGGCCCGGTGTTGAGCCCGGCGCCGAGACGGAGCGGCGCAGGCAGGGCCAGCGCGCGGCTGATCTCCGCGGTGGCGGCGTCGATTTCGCCCGCAGCCTGCAGGGCCGCCAGGATTTGCGGCGCGGGATGGCCGGGGTCGTCGTGAACCCACACGGCCATCACGGCATCCCCGATGTACTTCCGGGCCCAGCTACCCAGGCCCTCCAGAATGTTGCCGGCGCGCAGGAACCACGTGCCGAGGGTCTGCGAAAGCAGGGACTCGGAGAGGGTCTGCGCGAGCGGCGTGAAATCGCGAATATCCATCACCAGGATGGTGGCGAGCCGGTTGGTATGGAGCGTGGTGGTGGGCGCGTTGCGCGAATCGGCGTCGGCGGATCCGCGCGCGATCCCAACAGGCTGCGGATTGTGGAAGATGAGCTCCTGATCGCCGAGCAACAGGCGGTCGCGGTCGCCCAGCGCGACGGGCAGGCCGACGCGCCGGTTATTGACGAACGAGCCGTTGCGGCTGCCGAGGTCGACGAGCTGGAAATCGCCGGCTTCGCGGCGCTGCACCAGCGCATGAAGCCGCGAGACCGAGCGGCTTTCGAGCAGTACGGGGCAACCGTCTCCGCGGCCGATCGCCCACGATTGCCCGGTGGCAAGGGCAAACCGCCGTCCGGTGGCGGGGTGCTCCAGCCAGGCATCCGGGATTGTGGGATTCACTGCCATGCAGTGTAGCAGAGGCTCGGGGAAACCCCCGTGGGCGGGCACCAAATTCGGGCCTTCGTACTAGAACGTTCGCTTTAGATAGTACACGCGGTACATCGACAGTAAGCGATTTTCTGCCGTAGCGGACTACAATATTTGGCGGGGCCTGTCGATAGACACACGGAAGAGAGAACGATGGCTGTGGGTCAAGTCTTCATCTACTTGCAATTGCTCGATCTGTTGACGACTCTGGTCGGATTCAAGCTGGGGGCGGGCGAAGCGAGCCCGTTCATCCGGCTGCTGATGCATGCCGGCCCGGTAGCGGGTGTGGCGGCCTCAAAGGCGCTGGCGCTCGGCCTCGGTGGGCTTTGCGTTTACCTCAAGAAGCATAAGCTGATCCGCTGGGCGACGTATTGGTACGGCGGCCTGGTGGTGTGGAACCTCATGATTATGCTGGCTGCGCCGGGGCGCCTCGGGGCCTAGCGGAACTGCGGCCGATCAGGCGCGGCGCCGCTCCTGATCGAGACGCTCAGCGAGAAACATCTTCAACAACGATTGGTACGGCACGTCACGCCGGTTGGCCAGCACCTTCAGATCGGTAATCATGCTTACCGGCAGGCGCAATGAGATGGTCCGGAGGGAGGGCTTGAGTTTGGAAAAACTCGTGCGGCGCGCCCTGGACCAGTCGATGTATTCGGTAGAATCGTGAGTTGCCCAGAACTCGCGCTCCTGGTCTTCGGAGCGAAATTCAGGAATCTTTTTGCTCGTGTCTTTCATACTCTTGCTGCTCCCGGCGATTCATGTCCCTCGCCGAAATGACCCGTATCAGAGTGCGGCGGATCGTGAATGCCAGGAAAAGACGACGCCCCTGGCCGGTCTGGCCCAACGCAAAATAGCGCTTTTCACGCGGCGAATGGGCGGTGTCACTGCGCACAACCAGCGGCTCGTTGAAGAAAACGTCCTCAGCCTCGTCTGACGTGACGCGGTGCTTGTCCCAATTCTTGTCCACATTGCCTTCATCCCAGTCGAAGCCGGTACACGTCTCGAGCGGATCTTGGCTGGCCACCCACTCCAGTATATATCAGCCGTATACAGTTCGACCGTGTCTAAACGCGAGTTGCCGTCATTGAGCGGCCTGAGCGCGGCACCGGAGTTGCGGCAGCGCACCCGGTACAGCAGCACCGCTGACGTCGAATTCCCGCACCCCGAGAGCTAGCGGGGGTGTAAGAAGCGCCGATTACCAATGACAGTGTGGCCGGCACCGCTGAAGATGCCACAATAATCAGGATGCCGGGAAAACCGAAGGCCGTGCGGCAGCCGGATGGGGCTCTGCGCCGGGCCGTTCTCTACACGGTCGCGATGCGGGCGCTCTACGCGGCCGCGGCGCTGGCGCTCGGGGGCCGGCTGACGGCCGATCCGCGGCTCATCCGGAGCAACGATTTCACCGGCCGCCTGATGGATCCCGGGCGCCGGCTGAGCTATGCGCTGCTCGGGGTCTGGGAGCGGTTCGACACGCTGTGGTACCTGCACATCGCACAAGCCGGGTACGACCGGCAGAAGGCCATTGTGTTTTATCCACTGTACCCGCTGCTGATCCGCGCGGCGGCGTGGATCGCGCATCCGCCGCTTGCCGCGGCGCTCGCGATCTCGACGGCGGCGGCGTTTTGCTTCGCCTGGGGCTTGCAGAGGCTGATCGAGCTCGATCTTCCGTCTTCGGCGGCAGCGCGGGCGCTGGTGCTCCTGGCAGTATGGCCGGGCAGCTTCATCCTGTTTGCGGGATATGCGGACGGGCTGGTGCTGGCGCTCACGGTGTGGTCGATCTATTTCGCGAGGCAGGGGCGGTGGTGGCTGGCGGGCATTACGGGGTTATTCGCGGGGTCGGCCAAGGCCGTCGGGGCGGTGGTCGCGGTTCCGCTCGCCTATCTCGCGTGGCGCGAGGACCGCCGGCGGCTGCCGCTCGCCCTGTTGCCGCTAGCGGCGCCGGCGGCGTTCAGCCTCTGGATTCGCGCGGCGGGATACGGCTCGGCGGCGGCGGCTTACGCGGCACACTGGCACACGCGCGTGGCATACCCGTGGACGACGCTGGGCGCGGCCTTCCGCGGCTTCGTGGCGAATCCGCCCGAGCTCATCCTGCGGCTCAATCTGATTCTTCTGCTGCTGGCCTGCCTGCTGCTGTTGACGCGCGGGCTGCGCATGGAATACCGGCTCTACGGGCTCGCCGCCGTGGCGATGTTCCTGACCAAGCGCACCGATCCGCTGCTACAGAGCACGGTGCGGTACGTACTGGCGGTGTTTCCGGTGTTCATCGCCGCGGCGGCGCTGCTCGAAGACCGGCGCCGCGGGATGGCGGTGCTGTGCGGCATTTTCGGTTTGCTCAATGCCGTGCTGCTGCTCGGCTTCTGGCGGTGGAGTTTGCTGGTGTGAGGTTTACGCCAGCTCCAGGCGGCCGCCTTTGAAATCCGGCGGCAGTTCGAAGCGCGTGGCTACGGTTGCGATGGGGACACCGGTCTGGCGGATGCGGCCCTCCGCCAGCGCGGCCGCGCCGCCGGCCAGGCGGAGATAGGCGATCTGGCGCGGATCGATGCGCATGACGCGGCAGCAGGTTGCATCCACGGCGACGGGATCGGCGCCCGCAACGAGAATTCCCGCGGCCTTCGGCACGCCTTGAATCGGCCCGTTGCCTTCCATCCCGACGATGCCATCGACGAGGGCGAACTGGCGCGGGAAGAGCGCGTGAAGATCGGCGATGCACTCGTGAATACCGGCCCAGTGGAGGACGTTCTTCGGCCAGCCGTAGACGCCGCCGGGAACGACGCCGAAGAGATTCTTCATCGAGAGCGTGGCGCCGGTCCAATGATGGGTCTTCATTTTGGGGATGGAGACCAGCAGGTCCGCGCCGAGCACCGTGTTCGGCAGGTAGAGCTTGCTGAGGCGCGAGAACTGGCGGCGCGGGGTGACGCGGCTGACGTCATCGAGATTGAGATCGGTGAAGAGGTCCTCGAAGCCCGGGATGGTATGGAAGTAGCCTGCGGCTTCAGCCATGTCCAATGTCTCACGGCGGTGGCCGGGCCCTTCGGCGATGCGCACGCTGGCCGCCCCGAGGGCACGGAAGGCTTCGAAGACGGCGTGCACGAGCAGAGGATGCGTGTTGATGGTGCTGGCCGGCTCGAATTCGACCAGATTGGGTTTGAGGACGACGTGGCGGCCGCGGGCTTCGACGCCGTGATGGACGAGAATCTCGCGGACGGTGGCGTAGAGCGTCTGGTCGTACTGCGGCGCGCGGGTGATCGATACCGACGCCGGAGGGAGCGGGATTTCGCGGTTGCAGCCGGCGAGAGCGGCGGCGGCGCCCACGGCGAACTCGCGCCGGGTCATCCGGCTCATGCCTCCCCCCAGAATGCGCGCCGGGCGGCATCGCCCTGCTCGAGGAGCAGGTCGAGGGCGAGTTCGCAGACCGTGCGGCAGGCGAGACCGGCGGGGCGGGAATAGTCCGCGGGCAGCGCGTTGTGAGCCGCCAGGCCGAGGCGCAACCAGTTGAACGCGTCGGCGGAGCGGCAGCCGGCCAGAAACTGCCGGGCGACGGCGAGGGACTGCTCCACCTCCGGTGAGCGCACGCCGTGCAGCGCGGCCAGCGCCATCCCGGTCGTTTCGGGGTAAGGCTCCGACTGGTATCCGAGGGGCCGCGCCGATCCGTGATTCCAGCCGCCCGGCCGGCACATGCGGCCGAAGAGGAATTGGCGGCCCTCCGCGATGCGGCCGCGAACGGCATTCGAGGGGCGGAGGCGATATTCTTTTTCCAGCGCGAGAATGGCGATCGAGGTCGGGCCGACCCAGGCGGCTGCGCCGGGGATCCAGGGCCAGCCGGCAAACCGCTGGTCGTCGGGGATGGAGTCGCCGAGGAGCCATTCGCGGAGGCGATATCCGAGCGTGGATTCGTGGCCGATCGTGCCCGTCAGCCATTGAATCGCGGCGGCATGCGCGGCCGGGGAAAGCTCGGGGCGGGCGGGCAGAAGTGCGATGAGACCGGTGACCCAGGTGCTCTCGTCGATGCCGGGCTGAGGCGGCCAGCCACCGTCGCGGCGCTGCGCGGCGGCGAGCCAGCGCAGGCCGCGGGCAGCCTCGGACCGGCGGCCGGCGGCTTCGAGGGCCAGAATGGCGTAGGCCGTGGGCTCGGTCCAGGACTGGCCGCGGCCATAAGGCCAGCCGCCGTCCGGGTTCTGCCTGCTGACGAGAGTATCGATGGACATGAGCGTATGAGTACCGCCCGCTTCCAGTGGCGGCTCTATCGGCGGGCGGTGCGGCTGCGGCGGCGGCGCGAAAGCAGGATCACGAGCGTGACGCCGGCTCCGAGCCAGATGCTTCCTTGCAGTGCGAGTGGCATGGTTCTCCTCCAGGGGTCGGGGATGAGGGCCGGGGAGCTTGCGCGGCGCCCCGGCCCGGGAACTTTAGTTCTGTTGCCGGCGGGTGCGACGCTTTCTCAAGAACACGAACAGGCAGGTGCCGGCGCCGAGCCAGATTGCCGTTTGAATCAGTGAGCTCATCGAACGTTCTCCTTTCTCCTATCCAAGGTTTTTCATCATCGGGAACAGATACTTGAAGATCTGGAGGAGGCCGGGGCCCGCCGCCACGATGATCATCGACGGCAGAATGAAGAAGAAGATCGGAAAGACGAGCTTGACGCCCACCTTTCCGGCCGCCTCCTCGGCCTCCTGTTTGCGGCGAGTGCGCATGAAATCGGAGTGGGTGCGCAGCGACTCCCCCATGCTGGTGCCGAAGCGGTCGTTTTGAATGAGGATCGCGACCAGCTTCTTCACCTCGTCTTCCCCGGTACGCTCGGCGAAATTGCGCAGGGCCTCCTGGCGGCGCTTGCCGGCGCGCATTTCGAGCATGACCAGCGAGAGCTCCTCGCTGAGCTCCGGATGGGCGAACTGCAGCTCGCGCGCGACGTGCTGGATGGCCTGGTCGAGCCCCAGCCCGGCCTCCACCGAAACCACCATCAGGTCCAGGGCATCGGGCAGCGAGAGCCGCATGGTCATCCGGCGCTTCTTGACCTTCTTTTCGAGGACCGTGCGCGGGAAGACCCACCCGGCCGCGCAGCCGAAAACGATCAAAGCGACGCTCATCGCGGGATTGGGCGGCATCTTCGCCTGCACGATCAAGCTCATCACGAGCATGCCGAGAACTGCGAGGATGCGAACTCCGTAGAAGACCGGCAAGGCCTTCTCCGAGCGAAAGCCGGCCTGGATGAGATTGGTTTTCAGCCTGGCGACTTCCGTCTCGGAGGACGGCACCTTGGAGCCGAGCGAAGTCAGCAGCGTGACTACGGGGTTCGGCGGCGCCTCTACCGCGCCGTCCATGAGGTGGCCGCGCGGTCCATCGGCAATGACGGGGTTACCGAGCTGCTTGAGGATGCGGCCGGGCCGGTAATAGATGCGGTACCCGGCCCAGCTCAGCACGGCCATCAGCGTCAGAAATGCGAAGATTGCGAATAGCAGCGCGCCGTCCATATCACACCTTGATATTGATGATCTTCTTGATGAAAAAATTGCCGAGGAGCTGGGCGAAGATGGCGCCGCCGATCATCTTCTTGCCGTCCGGATCGGCAGCCATGCCTTGCAGGTAGCCGGGCGCCACGACCAGCAGGGCCAGCATGGTGCCGACGGGAAGCAGCGTCAGAATCGTGGCGGTCATGCGGCCGTGGGCGCTGGCAGCTTTGACCTGGCCCTTGAGACGGAACCGCTCGCGAATCACGTAGGCAAGGCGCGAAAGGATTTCGCTCAGGTTGCCGCCGGTCTGCTTCTGGAGCAGAACGGAGGACGTGAAGAAACGGCAATCGAGGAGCGGCACCCGTTGGGTGAAATTATGCAGCGCCAGATCGAGCGGGGCGCCGAGGTTCTGCTCGTTGAACAGGGCGCGGAACTCCTGGCCGAGCGGATCGGGCAGTTCCTCGCCGACCATCTCCAGGCTGATGCTGAACGCGTGACCGGCGCGCATGGAGCGCGCCAGGAAGTCGAGCGCTTCGGGGAACTGCTCCTCGAGCATGGCGAGCCGCTTGGCACGCTTCTTCCGCACGAAGACATACGGCAGGGCTCCGGCAGCAACCGCGCCGGCGATGCCCGCCAGCGCGCCGCTCAGCACAGTTCCCAGAATGAGGGCGGTGAGCGCCATCACGGCCATCGCCGTCATGAGCCGGGTGGCCGTCCAGTTCAGCCCGGCCTGCTGGATCATCTCCTGCGCGTGCTGGGAGAAATGCAGCGACTTGAGCACCGCCTGGACGCCGGTCGGCTTGTCCGGCTCGATTTCCTTGAGCAGGCTGGTAATCGTCACCACGGGCTCGCCGGCCGCGGTGGTGAGCATGTCGGTGACCTGCTTTTTGCGGCGGGCATCGAGAAACTTGAGCCCGACGCTCACCGCGATCATGATGAGCGCGAAGACTACGACAAAGGCGACAATTACGCCCGCGGGCATCAGTTGATCTCCACCACCGTCTGGAACATCTGCGGCGAAAGCGTGATGCCGCAGGCCTTGAGGCGATCGTAAAACTTGGGCCGGATTCCGGTGGCGCGGAACCGGCCGGTGACCTTGCCGGCCTCGGTGATGCCGGTTTTCTCGAACAGGAAAATATCCTGCAGCGTGATCACATCCTGCTCCATGCCGACCACCTCGGTGATATGGGTAATGCGGCGCGAGCCGTCGCTGAAGCGCGCCACCTGCACGAACAGGTTGACGGCGCTCGCGATCTGCTGGCGGATGGAGCGGACGCCCATATTGGCATTGGCCATGCCGACCATGACCTCCAGGCGGCCGAGGCCGTCGCGCGGGGTATTGGCGTGGATGGTGGTGAGCGAGCCGTCGTGGCCCGTGTTCATGGCCTGGAGCATGTCCAGCGCCTCCTCCGAACGGACCTCGCCGACGATGATGCGATCCGGCCGCATACGGAGGGCGTTGATGACCAGATTCCGGATGTGGATGGCGCCGGCGCCTTCGACGTTCGCCGGGCGGGTTTCCATGCGGGCCACGTGGGTCTGCTGCAGGCGCAATTCGGCCGCGTCTTCGATGGTGACGATGCGCTCGTCCTCCGGAATATAGGACGACAGCGCATTGAGCAGCGTGGTCTTACCGGCGCCGGTGCCGCCGCAGATCAGGATATTCAACCGCGCCTTGATGCAGCCCTTGAGCAGTTCCAGCATGCCGTCGGTCATGGCGAGGCGGGCCACCAGGTCTTCGCCCTTGAGGGCATGGCGGCCGAAGCGGCGGATGGAGAGCAGCGGGCCATCAACGGCCACCGGAGGAATGGCGGCGTTGACACGGGAGCCATCGGGCAGGCGCGCGTCCACCAGCGGCGACGATTCGTCGACACGGCGGCCGACACGCGAAACGACTTTCTCGATGATGCGCAACAGGTGCGCGTCATCTTTGAATTCGACCGGCGTGCGGTAGAGCTTACCGCCGCGCTCGACGTAGACCAGGCGCGGCGTGGTGACGAGAATATCGGAGACGGACGGGTCCTGGAGCAGCGGCTCCAGAGGGCCGAGGCCGAAGACTTCATCGAGAATTTCCTCGATGACGCGGTCCTTTTCGACCAGGCTGAGGGGCGTCTTCTCTTCCTCGACGAGCTTGGCAACCGCGGCGCGGATTTCAGCGCGCACGCGTTCGCCGGCCATGGAGGAGAGCGCCTCCAGGTTGATACGGTCCAGGAGCTTGCGGTGAAGCGTGAACTTCAGCTCCTGGTATTCGGGCGAGTACCCTTCCTTGCTGAAAAGCCGGTTGACCCAGCCGGTTTCGCGGGATTCGCCGGTCTTGGGGACGGAGTTGAGTATGGCGGCCATCGATTCTAGGAATTTAGGAGTTAGGAGATAGGAGTCAGGAGCCGATAGCGGGCCGGCTCGTGACTCCTATCTCCTAACTCCTAAACTCCTAACTCCTTTCTTCTTCTCATCCAAAAATTCCAAACTTCTTCTTCCCCGCCGGTTTTTCCTCTTCGATTCCCGAAAGCTTCTGCGCCAGGCGCGCCATGTGCTTGCCGAGCTCCGAATTGCGGTTGAGCATGCGGCCTTCGGCGTAGGTTTCGTAGAGCTCCGGATAATCGTTCGGCACCATGTAGAAGATCGAGACGCCGAGCATTTTTTCGAGCTCGCCCGGCGTGATGTCCAGGCGCTTGGGCGAGCGGTTCAGGATCAGGCGGATTCGATTCTTTCCGTAGCCGCTGTCGAGCAGCGTCTGAATGATCTGTTTGGCCTGGTGCAGCGCCGGGACTTCGAGCGTGGTCACGACGCACACCTCGTCGATCTCTTCGAGCGCGGCCATTGCCATGCGGCTCAGGCTGCGGCCGAGGTCGACCACCGTCCAGTCGTAATGAGGCTTGGCGAAGGCCAGCACGTGGCGGATCTGGTCATCCTGCGGCTGCTGCTTGGTGGCGAGTGCGAGCGGCGAGGAGACGATCTCGACATTGGGAATGCCGTTGGAAACCAGCGCCTTCCAGTAGGAAATGTCGAGCCGGTGCAGATTGTTGACGGCGTCGAGAATCGAGTAGACCGCCTTGGTCTTGGTGATGAAGGCGATCATGCCGGCATCGAGGTCGAGATCGGCCAGCAATACCTTCTGCTGCAGACGGCCGAGCTCGCTCGCGACGTGGCAGCCGAGCGTAGTGGCGCCGCAGCCGCCCTTGGCGGAGAGAAAGGCGAATGCCTTGCCGTTGCCTTTGGAGCCGCCGTCGCGCCGCCGCCCGCGCTCGACGGAGCGCTTTTCGAGGGCGCGCTTGAGCGCCTCCCGCACCGGCGGAAAAATATACTCGTTGACCCCGGCGCGCATGGCGGCGAGGATCGTATCGGCGTCGGCGGTGTTGTTGACCGCGATGATCAGGGGATCGCCGATGGCGTTCCGGATGGAGGAGACCAGGCCTTCGAGCGACTCCTTCCACGTGGTGATGTCGAGCACCACCACATCCGGCCGCATCCGCTCCAGGCGATCCAGCAGATTGCTGATATCGCCGAGATCCTGGTGTTCGACAATGATGCGGAAGGGCAGGTCGGCGAGGCACGCCTGGGCCTGCTCCCAAAGATCGCGGTTTTCGATGGCGAGACCGATGGTCAGCGGATACATGCGTGATCTCCGCTCACTTGCCGTTCCCGCCTGGATTCGTCATCGGCTGCGGCGTCAGGCCGGGATTGACATTGGGAATCTGCGGCTGCTGGCCCGGCTGCCCCGGCGGCGCCTGCGGCATGCCGGCCGGCATCGGAATCATCTGGTACGCCGGCATTGCGGGAGCGGCCGGTCCCTGCTTCTCCATGAGCTGCGTGGCGGGGATGGTGGGCACGAGCGGCTTCACCGGCACGGGGCCGGTCTTATCCATGCCGGGTTGAACCGGTTCGACGCCGCTATCGCCGGACATGAAAGGCTTCGGGAAGTGCAGCTCGGGAGCCTTCTGGCCGGCGGGGATCGGCCGCACCAGCTCCGGAGTGATGATGACGAGCAGCTCGGAGTTGGCCTTGGTGACGTTCTTCTGCTGGAACAGTTTTCCGAGCACCGGAATATTGGAAATGCCCGGAATCTTGGAAAGGCTGTCGGTGACCTGGTGATCGAGCAGCCCGGCAATCACGAAGCTCTGGCCGCTTTCGAGCTCGACTTCGGTTTGCACACGGCGCGAGGAGAGTCCCGGCACGGTGACACCCTGCACGGTCACCGCGTTGGTGTAGTCGAGCGAGCTGACCTCCGGCGCCACCTTCAAGCGGATCGTGCCGCGTGGCGTGACCTGCGGCAGAAAGTTGAGCCGCACGCCGTATTCGCGCCACATGATGCTGATGGCGCTGCCGCCGGCGCCCGGCTGGACCATCGGAAACGGGAACTCGCCGCCCGCCAGGAAACTAGCCTGCTGGCCGCTGATGGCAAGCAGGTTCGGTTCGGCCAGCATTTCGAGCAGGCGCTGGGACTCGAGCGCCTGGATTTCCGCGATGAGGTTGATGTCCGGCCGCTGCAGGAAGATGTTCACGGCGGAGGGGATGGTGAGTGTCTGGCCCGGCTGCGCATTGACGACCGCGCCGGGGCCGATCTGAGTCACCTGATTGAAGGCATTGCTGAGAAAACTGACCCCGAGATTCATCGCCGCAGAGCGATCGACATCGGCGAAACGCACTTTCAGCACGATCTGCTGCTCGACCGGCGGCACGGCTACATTGAGCAAGTTGACGGTCTTGCCGAGGGTGGCGGCGATCGCCATCACGCGCTCCGCGGCGGTCACATCCGGCACGGTACCGCGCACGAACGCGGTGTCGTTTTCAAACGTGACACTGATCGATTCGGTGGGGAAGTCGCGTGCGATCTGCTCGCGCACCGCTTCGAGGCGCGCATTGCTCATGTGCACCGTGAGATCGTAGATCAGGCGCGCCCCATTGAGCTGCCAGACGATCAGCGAGGTTTCGCCGGGCGCCTTGCCGTTGATCAGAATTTCGTTCGGCTTCACAGCGACCGCCTCGGCAAGATCGCCGTTGGCCACCGAGATACGCTCGATGCGCAGGGGGCTATCGATGATCAGCGACTTGCCGACCGTCACGACCAGCTTGCCCGGCGCCCCGCCGGGATTCTGCGCCGCGGCGCGCCCGGGCGTCTGCGGGGCCTGCTTGGTGGCGGCGGCGGGCTCAGCCGCGCGGACGGCGGCCGGCCGCCAGGAGAGCAGCGAACCACAGGCCGCGATCGCAACTGCTGTGAGGACCTCTCCGGCTCGGGTCACTTACTTGCCCTCCGTAGCGCCGAAACGGGTTTCGGCCTTCTTGTTTCCGGAAATGATTTCCATGACGAACGGGGTTTCTTTGGGCGGCGCAGCAGCGGGCGGCGCGGCGGCGGCGACTTTGGGAGCTGCAGCACGCCGCGGCTTCGGCTTCGGCTGGACATCATTGGCCGGGGCGGACGGCTTCAGTTTGCCGCCATTGAACAGCAGCGCCATCGCGGTGCCGCTGGTCTTGGCCACTTCGTGATCCAGCGGATTGCGCAGCACGAGCTGGATGGTGGTCTGGTTGTTGGCCAGGCTCAACTGCTCGGCCTGCTCGGGTGTCACGAGCAGGTTGACCACCTGCACCTGGATCGGCTTTCCTTCGGCGTCCTTCTTGAAATCGGTGCCCGCCGAGAGGACTTCGAGATTCTGCAGCAGGGTGCGGGTCATGGTCCCGATGCCGTTATCGCCGCCCGGCTTGTTGCCGGAGATCAGCACGTCGACGCGCATGCCGGGAGTCACGAATCCGGCGACGCCCACCACTTCATTGACGCGGATCGCGACCGCGCGCATTCCCGGCGGGATCATCGCCGCCAGGCCGCCGCCCGCGCCCTTGGGAGCGAGGCGCGATTCAATGACCGGCTCCTTGGCGAAGATCGGAGCGATGACGCCGCGGCCGACGATATCCTGCGTCTTGGCGGCCGCACCGGCGGGAACCGCGCCGGGCCAGTCCGCCAGCTTGACATCTTCCTCTTTGAGCACGGTGCCGACTTCGATATCGCGGGTAGCGAGCACGATCTGCACCGAAGCCTGCGCCGCCCTGGCGGATTGCGGGCGATTGAGGAGGCGGTAGAGCATCAGACTGGCGACCGATGCCACCACGAACGCGAAAATCAGCACGCCGACGAATCGTTTATTCATTGGTTTTCCAGTTCCGCAGACGGAGACGCCGCCGAAGCCGCCTGCGCGGGCTGTACCGCAACGCGTCCGCTAATTTACTGTCTTCCGCCCGCGGGCGCGTTGCGGTCCTGTGTCCTCTTTTGTTGCATTCCGTTCCCATGCCGGCCGAAACCGGCGCTTCGGACGACCAGGTCCGGGTGGGTATGCCAGGCAAACAGCCGCCGGCATACCCGTCCGGCAGACTAGCTCGCCGAGGTATTGGCACTCACGAGCTGGGTGTTGGCGGTGGTCCAGATGCCCTTGATGCTGCCGCCGGCGCCGATGAAGAGGGCTGCGGAAGCGAGGGCAACGAAAGCCATCAACAGCGTGTACTCGATGAGGTCCTGGCCTTGCTCGTCATTCCAGAAATTGCGCAAGAACGTCATTGTCGTAGCTCCTTTAACTTCTCGTTTTGATCATGGATGGGGCCGGAGATTCCAGCCCCCTGGTGATCGAAAGATCACGCGCTTCGGTTTTCGTGATCTCGCGATCACGGCCTGCTCCGCCGCGAATAGCCGCGACGGAAGACGGATGGCCCCAGGCCTCATCGGACGGCCGGAAGACCAGCGCGACGTGGTCGTCGTAGACCACGTGCCAGCGGCTGGACTCCTTCAGTGCGCCGGCGAGCGGCGCATCCGGGGGCAGCAAAATCGTGTCGACGCCGAACCGGGAAAGGATCTTCTCCCAGCCGGTCTGGACGTTCATAACGTCCGCGTATTGGCTTTCGAAATCGTCGCCGTAGAAATCGCTACGGCCGTCGACGAACACGCGGTGCGACGGGTAGAGGCTCCAGATCAGGTAATCGCCCCACTCGTCGTTGGTAAAGATGCGGGCCGAAGCATCGCGGCGCAACGCCGACAGTGCGCCGGCGGGATAATAGGCCGGGTCGAATTCGGCGCGGAACTTCTTGGGAGGATGCGGGCTCCAGATGACGGCGGCGATCAAAGCCAAAGCCACGGCGCTGACCAGGTGCCAGCGGCCGACCCCTTCGCTTTCCGCCGTACGGGCCGCAATCTGCTGGAACCGGGCGGCGGCGCGCCGCGCCCAGCCGGCAACATTCCATCCGGCCGCGCCATCCAGCCATTCCTGTAGCGTGGCCGCCGCGGCCGGCGCGGTGACGATGGCGAAAATCGGGATATTGCGCGTCGCCAGCAGCGCGGCATGCGCCCACATGCCGATCAGGATCGGCTGATGCAGGCGGCCGCGCGCGAGGTCCCGTGCCGCCGACGCAGCCCCCAGAACGAGCAGCGCCTCGAAGAACAGCGCGGTCGGATGGTGGAAATTGGGTGAAAGAAACTCGGCGATGTGCTGGCTGTTCCACGGGTCGCGCAGGTACTGCAACATATGCAGGTGCAAATGATACGTATACGGATTGAGCAGGCTGGCCGCCAGGCAGCCGAGCGCACTCGCGGCGTAGGCTCGTCCGCGGCGGCGGGCGCCCTCCCGGCGTTCCTCATCCCGCGTGAAGGCGAATTCTAATAATTCCGCCAAACTATAGGCGATAATCATTAGAATTCCGATAAAAAATCCGCCGTGCAGATTGGTCCAGAGCACGGTGGCGGCCGGGAAAATCGCCAGGTAAGGCACGCCGGCGAGCCAGTCCTTCCCTGCCCGGATACTCTCCAGGGCGCCATAAAAGAGAACCGTGAATAAGAGCGAGAACAGATGCGGACGAGCCAGCCAATGGATCGATGAGGCGGGCACGGCCAGCATCATGACGGCGATGGCCGGGAGTGCGTTCGCCCTGCGGAGCACCAGCCGGTACAGCAGACCGAAGGTGGCGCAGAGTAAAAGAATTGCAAAGAATACGACGGCCCGCAATCCGCCGTGGGAATTGATCCAGGCAAATACGACGTCAGAGAGCCATTCCCAAGCAAACCAGGGATCGCCCGGCTTCGAAAAAGAAAAGATATCGCGTGCCGGCACCCAATGATTGGCGGCGATCCATTCGCCGGTGCGGATGTGCCAGCCGGTGTCGCAGTCTCCGAGAAGGGTCTTGGCTCCCGCCATGCGGCCGAAGAGAAATGCGGCCGGCATGAGGAAAGCGAAGTCCGCGAACGACGGCAGGAACTTCAGCACGAATTGGGAGCGCTGCGCCGACATATCTCACGCCATCCAACTGTTGACCACGGGGGTCTGGGCGTCGAGGACGCGAAGGCGATCGTGGAACGCCCGGAAATCCATATAATTGACCCGGAGGGCGACATACGGATTCTCGGGATCCTGAGAAATCCGTGTCACCGTACCCTGGCAATGAATGCACTTTTGCCCGAAGCCGTGATTGGCCGGCAACTCGACTTCGATGGTCAGAATCTGCCCGACGGCGGGCATGGGAAGTGCCGAATTTTCCCCTCTCCAGGCGACCAGCAGCCCGCTGCGGCTGATGTTTTCCGTATACATCGGGCTCCGCATCCACAGCGCCGGCGATGTGACGTGGCACCGCAGTTTGATTTCAATCCGCGGACTCTCGCGCCTGTTAATGTTTCTCATTGGCGTGGTTCAACATTGGCGAATTTAGCGCCGAACCCCAAGCGCATCAATATCGTAAATGGGTGACACCCCGCTGTTCCCGAAGGTTATCAATTCTTAAGAAAGTACTATTTGCAAAAGAAAAGCCCAGGGAGCTTCTGAATGGACGCGAGGGAGGCAGCCAGAGAAGTCTGAGAACCGTTCCCGCACCTCGACCGTGGAGTTATTAGCCGGCAATTTAGGGTTAGTTTCGGCCGCCCGAGAGATGGATGAGTGAGGCGGACAGGAGTTCACAAGTGTAACAAAAGAAATATGGTTAAATGACGGAAAAGAGTGGGGCTCCGCTGCCTGAACCAGTACTAAATCGGCAAAATTGCGGGAAAAATGAGAGATTTTTAGTTAATTTTTTATTGACATTGGATATCTTTCGATACAGAATTCCACTATGCGACCGGCGAGAGCGCAGTCGAAGATTTCTTAGCGAATTGCCGCCGAATTTCGCCCGGCACGAAAAGGAAAGACGAATTATGACGCGAATTCTTCTTTACAGCGACGAACCTATTTTGGCGAAGGGACTGGAAGCGGTCCTGCGCCAGGTAGAGGGCTTCGAACTGTTACCCACCTGCACCACGGTAGCGGGCGTGATCGACCAGGTCGCCCACACCATCCCCGACCTGGTGCTGATGGACCTCACTTCAGAAATTACGTTTGCCGTGCTCAGCGAGCTGAAGCACGCGATGTCGAGCACCAAAATCGTGCTCTGGGTAAACAACATTTCGACGGAGCTGGCGTTCCAGGCGATGGGCCTGGGAGTTCGCGGGATTCTGCGCAAGACGCTGCCGACCGACTTGCAGGTGAAATGTCTGCAAAAGGTGCAAGCCGGCGAGCTGTGGTTTGAGAAGGCGCTGACGGACAGCTTCCTGTGCGCGCGCCGGGTTGCCCTGACGCAGCGCGAGGGGCAGCTCGTCACGCTGCTTTCGCAGGGTCTGAAGAACAAAGAGATCGCGACGACGCTGATGATCTCGGAAGGGACGGTGAAGGTTTATCTCTCGCGCCTCTTCCAGAAGGTCGGCGTAAAGGACCGCTTTGAGCTCGCGCTGTTCGGCCTGAAGAACCTGACCACCGGCCAACTGCCGGCGGGCGAAAAGGGCGCCCGGTCTGGCGTTCCGGGGCTGCGCTCGCTGGTGCTGGAACGGCGCGTGGAGACTCCCGAGCCGCCGGCGCGCTTCGCAACGCCGATCCGCACGGTGGTGCCGCGGCAGTATTGAGGACGGGACGGTCGAGGAAATCAGGGGGCGTGCCGGTTTCCGGCACGCCCATTCTGTTTTCGGAGTGAGGACCGATGCAAGCGGCTGACAGCACAGAATCGCGCGACCGGTCCGGAGCGGGCGGGGCGTGCTTTCCGCTGGAGCTTGCCGTCGTCGTGCCCACCTTTAACGAGCGCGAGAACATCGCGCCGGTGCTGGACCGGCTGGCATTCGCGCTCGAAGGGATCCGCTACGAAGTGATCTTTGTCGATGACGATTCGCCGGATGGAACGGCGAATGCCGTGCGCGAGATCGCCCGCACCAATCCGCGTGTTCGCGTGCTGCAGCGCGTGCAGCGGCGCGGGCTGGCATCCGCCTGCCTGGAAGGAATGATGGCCACCGCGGCTCCGTATATTGCGGTGATGGATGCGGACCTGCAGCACGACGAGCGGATCCTGCCGGCGATGCTGGACCGGCTCCGAAGCGAGGGGCTCGACCTCGTCGTGGGCACCCGCAACGCT
The DNA here is from genome assembly GCA_035293845.1 of Bryobacteraceae bacterium. Taxonomy (GTDB): domain Bacteria; phylum Acidobacteriota; class Terriglobia; order Bryobacterales; family Bryobacteraceae; genus DATGMB01. The sequence continues at coordinate 3,432 of DATGMB010000026.1, read as the reverse complement.
CCCGGCGGCAGCATGGGATCCTTCGCCCGCCGCCGCGTGCTGTTGAGCAATCTCGGGCTCTCGCTGAGCCGCCTGATCTGCAGGGCGGAGCTCAGCGACCCGATGAGCGGGTTTTTCGTGTTGACCCGCGAGTACCTGGACGAAGTCGTGCGGTCGGCGTCCGGAATCGGGTTCAAGATTCTGCTTGACCTGGTGGCGTCGGCCCGACGCCCGGTCCGGCTCGCGGAAGTCGCGTACACGTTCCGCAACCGGCTCCACGGGGACAGCAAGCTGGATGTGGTGGTGAGTCTCGAATACCTCGAACTGCTGCTCGACAAGATTCTCGGCGGGGTTGTTCCCACCAGATTCGTGATCTTCAGCGCGGTAGGCGCGGTGGGCGTGGGAATGGCTTTTGCGGTTCTGAGCCTCTGCGTCTCCGGATTCCACCTGTCCTTTTTCCAGGCTCAGGCGATCGCCACGTTCGCCGCCATGACGGAGAATTTTTTCCTGAACAACAGCATGACCTACCGGGACCGGCGGCTCAAAGGTTGGAAGCTTTGGACCGGACTGCTCACGTTTTATGCGGCGAGCTCGGTGGGCGCCGTCATCAACCTGCGGATGGCGGGGTTCGCGCGCGAGGTTCTTCACGCGGCGTGGTACACGGCCGGAACGTGCGGCCTGGCCGCGGGAGCGGTTTGGAATTTCGGCGTCACTTCTTTCATCACCTGGCGCCAGGACCGGCTGCGGAGGCGGGCCCCGGTGTCCGCCCCGATGCCTGCGGCCGATACGGTGGGCTCGCTTGCGCAGCCGGCCGTCAGGTAACCGCGGCCTGCAAGCAATGGTCCTGCGCTACTGAACGGGCAGCACCACCGTATTGCTGTTCTGGCCGTTGATGGTGACGTAGACTTGCACATTGGTTCCGGAGGGCACACCGTCGCCCAGCCGGAACTGGATGACATCGAGTCCGACGGTTCCGGGCGCGGCAAAGGCGTTCACGGCTGGAATGGCTACGCCGCCGGCATTCACCGTAGCGGTATCGAGGAGCAGGTACGGAGGCGTGGCAGGCACGGGGAAGCCTTCGGGGCGCGTGTGGTCCGCCGGGCCGAATCCGGTGCCATAGAGCGAGAGCAGCTCGCCGGATCGCGCCGCAGAGCCGGCCGTAACGGGAGAGCCGTCCTCGTGGGACGCCACGGCGAAATTGACGTTATTGGAGGGCTGCTGGAAAAGGCCGGGCGCATTCCGCGCGACAGTAAACGAGGCCTGGACATCCGGCAATCCCGTGCAACTCACCGTCAAATTGGCGGCGCCGGGCTGCATATCGTCCGGCAATTGGGCGTTGATCTGGGTTGGGGAAACGAAGAATAGCGGCAGCAGGCGTCCGCCCACCTGCACCGTAGAACAATCGAGCGCCTGCAGCATCGGATTCGAGGGCCCGGTCACCTGTGTGTTGGCGAGGCTCGCGCCGAAGATGGAAATAATCGAACCGGGAGCGACGGCGGACTGCGGCGTGGCGCCGGCCGCGTTCGAGACACCGGCGGGAGCGATAAACGGCACCTTATCGAGAATCGCCTGCACCTGCCGGGGCGCGTTCATGGCGACGGTTCCGGAGGGCGAGCTGCCGCCCAGGTCGCCGGAGAAGTTGCGGAAGCGGAAGCCGGGCATGGCGGTCACGCTGATCGCGACGTTGGTGGGCGCGCTATAGAATCCGTCGGGCGAAGAGGGCTGCAACTGCCAGGAAGCTCCGTCCGGGGGAGCCGAGCTGGTGATCAGCCGGTTCATCAGGTGATAGGTCAGGTTGAGGCTGACGGGGTCGGGGCCGAGGGTCAGAGACCAGTTGGGCGCGAAGGAGCCGCTGCCCGGCCAGCCGTCGAAATCGTAGCGCGAATTGGCATCGTTGCCCGCAAAGGACGCGGGCGCGCCGAGCTGCACCGTGGCCCCGACCGGCCGGACGACATCGCACGGTATGGAGCAGGTTGCGCCGTCGACCTGCACGGCGAGGCCGCTCACCGGGCTCGAGATGGTGAGATGGGCCATCGGCGTATAGGTTGCCACTAATCCCTGAATGCTGGAGAGCGCGGGCACGGTGTAGGATTGCGCCCTTGCGCCGCCGTTCGACCAGGAGCTGAAGGCCCAGACGCGGCCCTTGGAATCGGTCTGCTGCGCGGGCGCTTCGATCTGGTGCGTTTCGCCGCTCGACCACACGAAATTGTAATTGGCCCAGTTACTGCGGCCATCGACGATCAGGGTCAGGCCGGGCGGCGAAGTGGAGAGCGGCACGACGGCCGCCGGCACGAACGTGGCGGTGAGGGTATCGGGTGCGGACGCCTCGGCCACCGTGTAGGCATGACTCGCGGCGCCGCCGTCGCTCCAGGATGAAAAGACCCACCAGTTGTGGGTCACATCCTGCTGCGGCGAGATGACGCCAACAGAGTGGACGGTGTCCCAGCCCCAATCGTAGGTGTTCGGCGTGGAGATCTGGGCGCGGTCGGCAACCACATTCAGGCCGGGCGGCAACGTGGCCAGGGTGACGGGGCGCGCCACCGAGAATTGCGGGGCGACGATGATCGGACCGTTCATGGTGACGGTGTTCAGCGCGCCCTGAATGGACTGATTGGCGCCGCTCGATCCGGTCACCCAGCCGACGAAGACAAATCCCGGGTTGGGGACCGCCATCAAGTGCACCTGCGAGCCGGCCGCCATGTAGATGTCCTGATTGCCGGTGTACGGCGCGCCGTTCACGTAAACGATTCCCGAAGCGTTGCAGGGATTGCTGCCGTTGCAGTTGAAGTAATTGAGGGTCAGAGCGTACTGAACCGAGTAGACGGCCTCGATTTTGGTGAATGGCGGTCCGGCGGTGATCGTCACGGTGGTGCCGCCCGGAATCGGATTGCCGGAATATTGCCAGTTCACGAAGGAGAACTTCGTTTTGACCGTCAGGGGGTCCTGCTGAATATCCGGCGGCACGGAGAGCACGTGTTTGCTGCCGACCGGCCAGACCACGCTGAGGGAGCTGTTGTACGGCGATCCGTCGACATAGAACGTGAGCCCGTCGGGCACGGTGTCGATGACGGTGGCGGTGCCGAGATCCTGCGCGATCGTTCCTGCGATCAGGAGCGTGAAGAGGATTGCGGCTCGATAAATGAAATGGCTCATACGGGAGTATCCGCAGACGAGCGGCCGGCGAGGCGGCCCGTTCCTACGCGTGCAGTATATTCGTAAACCCGCGAAAATACACGGCTAACTTTGGTAATGCGGGCTCTGATAGCCATTTCGATCATTGAATCCGGGATAAGTCGGGAATTAAATCGTAACGTTAACGAATAACCTCTTATGCGCTGGAACAGGATCCTGATCTCGATTGCGATGGCGGCCGCGACCGGCTGCATCGCGCCCCTGGGGGCGGCCACGTTCGGGACGGTGGTCCCGATCGGCGGCACCGCCTCCGATATTGCC